>JBECKQ010000376.1:0-12632 GCA_040235375.1 Phycisphaerae bacterium
TCCAGCCCGAGTCGGAGAGTGTAGTGGTTCCGTTATCCCAGGCGGTCGTCCACACGACTCCGTCGGTTGAGACGTCGATCATCGCATTGTCGTACGGCATGGCCTCGACACCCAGCCAGCGCCAGAAGCGCAGCTCGACGTTGCTCAGCGTCGAACAGTCGATTGCGGGCATAGTCAGGTAGTCGATCGTCGCCATGTCGGGCGGGTAGTCGCCGAACAGGTTGTAGCCGTACACGTTGCTGCCGGAGTAGCCGGACGTCGGGTCGAGGTTGTGGGTGCCGCCCCCGGTCGGCGTGCCGTAATCCCACAGCCCTTCCGTCGACCAGCCGGGGTCGGTGTCCAGCGGATAGCTGTAGACCATCTGCGGGGGATTGGTCATGGTGATGTAGACCCCTGAGGTATTCGAGTCGCCGCCGTCAGGCGGTGGCGTGCCGTCGTTCGCCTTGAAGAGGAAGCCGTCGGTGCCGACGTAGATCGGGTTCGGCGTATACAGCACTTCGTTGCCGTTGGCGGCGAGCGTATACGGAACGCTGGCGATGTCGCCCGCGCCGGGATCGGACAGCCCGCCGTAGGCCGGCAGCGTCAGGACGATGAAATCGAGCGGGTCTTCATCGAGATCAATGCCATCGAGCGTGATGCTGATCGGGTTGCCGACGTCGGCGCCGGTCACGACATCGTGGGTTTCCGGCGGCCACGGCCCGAGCTGGACCTCGCCGGTGACGACGAGAGCGTATCCCTGCGTGCCCTGGTTGACGGCCGTCCCGCTGACCTCGATCTCGTACGTGCCGGTGGCCGGCGTGTTCCGCAGCACCTGCTCGACGTTGTTCTTGGGATCCGCCGTGCCGCCGGCGATCGATTGCCCACCGGAAAAGTAGTTCCCGCGGTAGACGGTGATTCCGTCGGGAGCCGTGACGGCCAGGTCCAGATTGTTGACAACCGGGTCGGAGGCGTTGACGGCGCCCGGAGGGTCGGTGAAGACCATGGTGACGCGGAGCGGCTCGCTGCCGCCGGTCACGCTGAACGTGTAAAGAGTGGCCTGCCCGGTGGACAGGCCGTCGGCGTTGCGCACGTCGTAAACGACTTGCGTCCGCGTGTCGCCAGGAAAATAGAGGGCGTTGTCCGCGAGAACGCGACCCCATCCTTCCAGATTGCTCGGGTAGCCGGCGATGCCGGTCATGTCCACGGCGCTGTTGAGCAGCGTGGCTTTCACGAGAGCGCCGGAGGGGATGAAGGCGTCGGCGGGCGTGGCGGTTCCCGAGGGATAGTAGCCGTCGGTGTAATACTGGCGAATGAGCATGGCCGTTCCAGCGACGGCGGGCGTGGCCATGGACGTTCCGGTGAGGGACGTCGTCGAGCACGACATGCCGTCACCGGTTGATGACACCGTTCCGCAGCCGGGGGCGTATATTTCGGGCTTGCGACGGCCGTCGGCGGTCGGCCCGATCCCGCCGGAGCAATGGCTGTCCTGATTCGGGGAATCCTGGGACGCGGCGACGGCGAGGAGGTCCTTGGCGTTTTCCGGGTTTCTCAGCGTGCTCAAGTTTGTTTCAGCAAGCACCACGAGGCTGTCTTCGTAGTTGTAGCTGAAGACATCGAAACCTCGGGCGAGGCTGTTGTAGGCGGTTGTGCCGTCGTCGCCCCAGCTGTTGGTGTGGACGCGGGCGCCCTGGTTGTGATGGAGGGTGAGTCGGTTCACGATGGCGGTTTCGTTGAAAGAGGGGATCGTGTTGTAGCAGAGCCGGCCGTTGTAGGCGACGCCGCGGTTGTTATCGAACGCGCCGCCGTCGCCGACGGCGGTGCCGGCGACGTGGGTCCCGTGGTAGTTGTAACCGAACGGCGCGTTGTAGGCTTCGATCTTGCGGTGTGTGGGACCGATCGGATTCGTGTCGTAGAACGCGCAGTGCTGCTCGTTGATCTCCCCATCGATGATCCCGACGATCTGTCCGGATCCCGTAATGCCGTTGTCGTAGAGCGGTGTCGAGTTGAGTATGTTGCTCTGGACGATCCAGCGATTCGAGTTGTTTCGCAGGGTGATTTCCGACGCTTCCTCGATGAACTGCACGGAAGGCAAGGCGGCCAGATCGCCGAGGAGTCCGGGGGCCGCGATGATCTCAATCGTGCCGAACCCGCCGAGGACGTGGCCGTCGAGCACGTCTGCTCCGAGCGCGGCGAGGTCGACCATCCCTGCGTTCAGGTCTTCGCCCGAGAACAGGATTACGTTGAGCTTGAGCAGGCTGCGGGCGGCAAGGTCGATGCGCTCCGGCGTCTGGAAGGGAATGAGCCGGGCGCCGATCTGTGGATCGGTCTTCCAGTCGTTGCGATACTCCCCGACCCATTCGACAAAATCGATCCGGCGGAGGGCATCGAGCGAATCGCGGCGCAAGGTGGCGACGTAGGCGTTGTCGGGAAGATACTCGCCGAGTTGCACGCCGGCCTGAGACAACGCTTGCCGTCGCGCGGGCGTGATCGGCCCGTCGATTTGCACGACCAGGTGCTGCGTGGGCGAAGAATCTCGCGGCGCAGCGGCATCCAGAAGATTGGCCAACTGGCGCGTGTTCACTTCGCCGGTTCGCAATGCCAGTCGCCGATTCTGACCGGCTGACTGAGGCATCGCGCCAGCGGCAAAGGCGGTCAGTGCAACTGTGAAAAGCGTTGCCCATGGGGCGCGTCTGGACATGTCGTGTTCTCCAAGTATTTGTTTTTCCAAAGGTTGCGAATGAAGGGATCGTGGCCCGCGGCGAGCCAACGCATCCCCCACCACAGGCCTGACAATCCCTCTCTCGAGACGGCCCACGCCCGAGATTTTCGAAGTCTAGCACGGTTGGGTCGCAAAATGTGAAATGTGTCTGGAATGAGTCCGCACCGGGGCCACCGTTGGCAAGGTCCGAAAACGCGCGCAGTCCACCCTGTTTTCCAAAGTTGGGGCGTATTATGTTGACTTCCGATCGTCAAGATCGGTAAACTGCCAAGCTGAGGAGGGGCGACCGGAGCCCTGGATCGAGGGGAAACAGCTACTGGCGCATCCCAGGATGGCGCGGGGCTCCCCCGTCCGATTTCGTCGCCTACATGAGAGGGAGGATGGCATGCGCGCGGGAAATCTGCGACGCTGCTGTTCTCTTTTTTTGTGTCCGGTTCCACAGACGCTGCCCCCCTCTGATGGAGCGTCGGCGCATGGCGACAGTTTGTTACGGAAACGACGCGTGCCTGTGTAGGCCGGTCGCTCGCTGCGCAAAGAAGCAACCGCGGCGCAGCGCATCGGCGTCAGGTATGTACCTTTCCCCCGTCTCGCCAGCCCCGTCTTCCCGAGCAGTTGCCAACAAGAGCCTGATGCTCATGGCGTGGTGGATTGCAGGTGGCGCGGATCCATGGTGCCACGCCAATAACGCGTTGCGAGGTTCGTTTGGCAAGGTTTGCCCGCAAGGCTGGTCGGCAACCGGCACGACCCGTCCTGCGGACCACTTCGATTTAAGGAGGTTAAAGCAATGAGGTGGACAAGAAGGATTGCCTTACTGTGCACCGTGCTCCTGTGTACGGGTGCACTGTTAGCGGTCGACAATCCCGCAGCGAAGCGCAAGGCTGTCGATCAGCCGGCGCAACCTGCGGAGTTGACGGCCAATGGAAAGGGAGCGGTGCCGCATGGCACGGCTTCCATACCGGAGAGCAAGAAGCCAGAGGATCTGGCCCTTGACTCGGCCATCGAGCAGACAGCGCCAGCCACCGACTGGCAGAAGGAAGTGCTCGACGGCGGCCCCCGGGTGGCGACCAAGGCCGATGCCTTGGAGGCGGCCAAACGGGAAGAGCTGATGAAGCAAGGTTGGGGCGACGAGTCGGCGGGCGACATGCGTGCATGCGATGACTGCCTGACGCCGAACATGGACCTTGGCGACATCGGATTCGATGTCTGGGGGTACAGCGTCAGCGGCGACTGCGCCACGGAAGGCAAATGGTACGCAAGCTTTAACGGCTATGCTGGCAACATCTACCACTTCGACATGTGCAACGTCGGCACCGCCTCGTCCGACGTGGACATCAAGATCACGGACTCGACCTGCGCCATTCTGGACGGCCAGGATGGAAGCTCGAGCTGCAGCTGGCACCCTGACAACTTCACCTGGACGTGCCCAGCGGACGGAGTGTACTACGTCGTCATCGCGCCCTACCGATCGTACAACCAGCACAACTGCGCGGGCGACGCAACCGACACCTTCACGATGTACTACTATGCGGAAGGTGATCCCTGCGAGGGTGTCACACCGCCAGTCAACGACGACTGCTCGAGCGTCGGCACGCCGGTGGTCCTCGCCGAAGGCGTCCCCGAGACGTTCGTCGGCGACAACACCTGCGCGACGAACGACGGCGGTTCGTGCTTCGGCCCGGTAGGCGAGACCTGGGAAGCGTTTACGCTGACCGGCTCAGCCACCGGCTGGGACGTGGTGCTGGATTATTGTGCCACTACGGACGGCTACGGGGCCTCGTACTATCACTTTGCATTGGATTGCCCGTGCTCATCGTACGTCACGGCGGACCACTACGATTGGACCACGTGCCCCAACGGTAACTTTACCGCCGAGTTTAGCGAGCTGGCGGACGGCACGTACTACTTCCCGGTCGCATACTCGCCGGAAGACGGGGCCGCGGGCCCATACACGATTACAGTCGTCGCGACCGTGCACGTACCGGCGTACTGCGAGTCCACGGCGACCAGCACGGCCGATGAAACGATCAAGCAGGTTGTGCTGAACACCATCGACAACACGACGACGGACTGCGACCTGTACGACGACTTCACGGCCCTCTCCACCGATGTGGCGCAGAATGTAACTTATCCGCTGACGCTCGTGATCGGCGACTGCGAAGGCACCAGCTGCTACAGCAAGCGGGCGGCGGTGTTCATCGACTACAACCAGGACATGGATTTCGATGACCCCGGTGAGCGCGTGTACAACTCCGGAGCCCTGGGCAACAGCCCCTGCCCGGACTACACGATAAACACCAACATCATGATCTCGACCAACTCGCTGTTGGGCTGCACGCGGATGCGTGTCGTCGTCCGCGAGGGCTCGACCGATCCTTCGCCGTGCGGAACGTACACCTGGGGGGCCACCGAGGATTACACCGTCTGCATCCAGCCGCAGCCGGAAACGGGAGCATGTTGCCTCGGGGATATGTGCCTTGATGGCGGCATGACCGACGTGGAGTGCATCAACACCGGCGGCGTCTTCCAGGGCGGCGGGACCACCTGCGATCCCAACCCCTGCGTCGGAGCGTGCTGCTTCCCGGACGGCTCCTGCAGTGTTCTGACGGAGGACGACTGCGCCGCGGCGACCGGCAGCTACAGCGGCGGGGGCACGGATTGCGATCCGAACCTTTGCCCGGCGCCGGGCGATGCGTGCAGCAACCCGGTGGAGATCACCGCGGTTCCGTTCGTCACGCAGTTCGATAACGACGAGGCGCTCCCGGGCGCTCCGAGTTGCAATTCCTCTTACAGCGTCACGCAGAACGACTGGTGGTTCACGTACACGCCGGCCGAGGACTGCTACATCGTCCTGGATGTCGCCGAGGTAACCTCCTACGACATGGTCATGGGCATCTATACCGGCCCGGACTGCAATAACCTGACGAACATCGACTGCTTGGACGATCCCGAGCCGTACCATGTCGAATTCGAGGCCACCGGCGGGACCACGTACTGGTTCCAGATCGGTGACTACGGCAGCGGTGAAGGCGGCGGCCTGACCGACTTCTCGCTCGACTGCGGCGCCGTGCCGTCGGGAGCATGCTGCTTCCCCGATACGTCGTGCGCGGTCATGACGGCCAATGAGTGCGTCAGTTCCAACGGCACCTATCAGGGCAACGACACCGTTTGCGAACCGGGTCTCTGCCCGCTGGTCATCGACGCCGGCGAGGACTGCCCGGTGGCCTACGATATCCCGAGCGTGCCGTTCGACGTCGTTTTTGACAACGACACGTATGCGGCAGGCACGCCGGCGGGCAGTTGCAACTCGAGCACTGCGACTACGATGCAGAACGACGGCTGGCTGTCCTACACGCCGACGCAGGAATGCCTGCTCGACTTCAGCTTCGCCTCGCCGGACTACGACGCCATCGCGGCGATCTACTCCGGCCCGGACTGCGATAACCTCACCGAGATAACCTGCATCGACACTCCGGACGATCCAGGCACCTACCAGATGATCGCCACCACCGGAACTACCTACTGGTTCCAGATCGGTGACTGGGGTTCGTCGGAGGGCGGTGGCGTTACGCCGTTCAGCCTGGACTGCGTCGTCGGCCCGGGGGCCTGCTGCTTCCTCGACGGAAGCTGCCAGGAAACCGATCCGATCGACTGCATCTTCAATCTCGGCGGAGATTACTCCGGCGACGGCACGACGTGCACGCCGAACGAGTGCCCGCAGCCGCAGCTCGGCGACAACTGCGACGTCCCCATCGTGGTTGACCTTACCGCTACGCTGCCTTATAGCGACACCAACGGTTACACATGCGGGCGCAATAACAACTACGACGAGACGTGCCTCGGCTACTACGACGGCGGTGAGGACGTCATCTACCAGTTGGATGTCACCGGCGACGCCATGTGCGTGGCCATCGACGTCCAGAGCAACACCACCGAGAACTGGATCGGCGTGGGCGTGGACACTGCCTGCCCGCTGGGAGGTGCTTGCCTCGCGGCCGTGGGCACATCCACCACGCACGCCACCATCGACGGGTTGGTGCTCGTACCTGGCACGTACTACATGATGATCGACACCTGGCCGTCGCCGCCCTGCCTGCACGACTACGACCTGACGATCACGCCGTCCGACGCGTGCAACTTCGGCGCCTGCTGCGGTTATCCCGGCCAGGGATGTGTCGAGGTCTATGAAGAAGAGTGCATTGCGGTCGGCGGCATATTCCTGGGCGACGATACCACGTGCAGCACGCTGGACTGCAACAACAACGGCATCGATGATGCTTGCGATATCGCCGGCGGCACCTCGCCGGACTGCAACGGCAACGCGGTGCCGGACGAGTGCGACCTGGCACAGGGCACGAGCCTCGACGTGGACGTCAACGGCGTGCCCGACGAATGCCAGCCGGACTGCAACACCAACGGCGTCCTCGATCTGTGCGACGTTGATTGCAACATCGGCGAGTGCGCCAGCTACTATCCGAACCTCTGCGGTCTCAGCGAGGACTGCCAGGGGAACGGCGTTCCCGACGAGTGCGAACTGGGCAAGGACACGGTACGCGCCACGTACATCATTGACGACGGGTCGTCGGAGGACGGCCTGGGCATCACCGCGGGTGCGGACCTGGCGGCCCTGGTGCAGTACAACGTTCTGGCCGGCGGTGGAAAGATCACGTCCGTGTCCATCGCCTGGGGTTCAACCTACGATGGCATACCCGCCACCGTGTACGTCTGGAACGATCCGAACCAGGACGGCAGTCCGGCGGACGCGCAGGTCCTTGCTTCGGCGTCCACCGTCACGGCCAACTCCGGTCTGGATATCTTCACCGAGGTGGTGTTGCCGACGCCGGCGAACATCGGCCCCGAGGGAACGAGCTTCTTCGTGGGCTTCATCCTCAATGACAACCAGTATCCGATCGCGTTGGACCAGACGGCGCCGGTCTCCGGGCGCAACTGGATTGTCGGCAGCGCATATGCAACGCCGCCAATCGATCCGAACGATCTCGGCAGCGCGGCTTACAACGTGCCGCTCGACACGACAGAAGGTAACGGGTTCCCCGGCAACCTGATGATCCGTGCTGAAGGCGTTCAGGGCGGCGGCGGCGACTGCAACACGAACGGCGTGCCGGACGAGTGCGACGTGCCGCCGATCTGCGATCCGCAAGTCGAAGCGTGCAGCCTCGACTGCAACAACAACCTGATACCGGACGAGTGCGAGATCGCCGTCACGGACTGCAACAACAACGGCATCCCCGATGACTGCGACATCGACGCGGGTGTCAGTCTGGACTGCAACTCGGACGGCATCCCGGACGAGTGCCAGCTTGACGGCAACGATTGCAACAACGACGGCGTTCCCGACGACTGCCAGTTGGCGGACAACGATTGCAACGGGAACAACATTCCCGACGATTGCGATATCGCCAGCGGCGTCAGCGAGGACTGCCAGCCGGACGGCGTGCCCGACGAGTGCCAGCTCGGGCCGTTCCATCCGGGCGGCAACCTGGTTCAGGACCCGAGCTTCGAGGCCGGTACGCCCAACAGCTACTGGACCGAGTACTCCCTGCAATTCGGTACGCCGTTGTGCACGGTCGCTGACTGCGGCACGGGCACCGGTACGGGCCCCCACACTGGTACATGGTGGACCTGGTTCGGCGGTTACCCGTACGGCTACGAAGAAGGCTACGTGCAGCAGACGCTCGTCATTCCCACCGGTTCAACCACGCTCACGTTCTGGCTCGAGGCCATCGTGTGCGACAGCGTGTCGGACTACATGGTGGCGAGCATCGACGGCAACGAGGTCTTCTCGATCGATGGCGGCAGCGCCCTGTGCGGGCAGCTCGGTTACCAGCAGCAGGTGGTTGACATCTCCGCGTACGCGGATGGCGCCTCCCACGTGCTGGAGTTCTACTCCGAGACGTTCGCCAACGCTGCGGGCCCGTCGAACTTCTTCATCGATGACGTGGAGATTTCCGGCGTTGGGGCACCGCCCGACAACGACTGCAACCTGAACAACGTGCCCGACGAGTGCGACATCGCCGGCGACACCAGCCACGACTACAACGCGAACGAGATCCCCGACGAGTGCGAGGAGATCTGCGGCGACTGGAGCGGACCGGGTGGAGATCCGGACAACGCCGTGGATCAGTGGGACTACTGGTTCTTCCTCGACTGCTTCGGCACGTGTGATCCCGATCCGAAGTACCGTGTCCAGGCTGATTTCGACGAGGACGGGTGCATCACCGCGGTCGATTACCAGTACTGGCTGCTTTGCTATCGCGCCTTTGTCGGCGATCCGCTAGCACTGCCGCCGTCGAAGCCTCGACCGCCAGGATCGCAGACTGGGGAGATTCAGAAACCTGGTCTGCCCGGAACGCAGCCGGGCGTCGTCCCGGGCCAGAGCCAACCAGTGGTTCGGCCATAGTCAAGGTTCCGGCGCTCGCCGGCTGCGGCTGGGAATCCGCAGCCGGCGGCGCCTGCCGATAAGTGCGGCTCTTTCGTGACAAGTGTTTGGGGCTCTCTACGAGGGGTGAGAGAAAGCGCGATTTGAAAGCGACTGTCTCTCAGGCTTAGGAGGTGAAGAATGGTTGTAAGAAGAGGCTTGGTGTGTTCCCTGCTGCTTGCAGGGTTGCTCGCTGCGAGCCCGGCCTCGGCGACGATCACGGTGACGCTCGATCCGTCGGCACAGGTCGTGCCGCTGGCGGCGCCGTATGCCGAGGTGGACATCGTGGCGGACATCCCTGAAGCCGATCAGATCGTCGCGTGGGGACTGGACCTCAGCTACGTCAGTTCGATTGTCGATCTGTGGGGCGGGGGCTGGTCCACCGCGGTTCAGGTCAACACGGCCCTGTTCGATCCCGCAACGGCGGCCGATGGTGACGACCTGGCCGGCCTGGTGCCGCTGGGCGACCCGACGGTCTGGGGATCGGGCGTCGTGCTGGCCACGGTAAGATTCGTGCCGCAGTCAATCGGCATCTCGCCGCTCACGCTGAGCGACGACAATGCCTTCAATGGACTGGGGCCGGACCTTACTGAGGGCTTTGCCCTCAATCCGCCGCCGACCGGCAATTTCGCAGAGGTGGTCTACGTGCCGGGATCGATCGAAGTCGTCCCTGAGCCGGCATCGATCGCTCTGCTGGCGCTGGGCGGCCTCGCTCTGATCCGCCGGCGCTAATGACAAGCGGACACGAGACCGAACACGGGCTCGTCGTCCAGCAGGAGTAACGAATGGGCCGTACTCCACGGACGCGTGGAGACGGCCCTTTTCCATGCGCGAGGCGGATTCCTCAGTCAGCGCGGCCGATCCAACGGCCGTTTCGCGTCACGAGAGGTCGACACGTCCCGCCCGCATCAGACGGCAGCGGGAGCGTTCGGGCGTTCCTGTGCCACGGCCCTCGGGCTGGTCAGGCGCGGCAGCAGGACCACGGCGGCGAGCCCGACGACGAGGACCACCACACTGAGGAACTGTGAGATGGTCAATCCGAAGAGCGTGTCGTGCGGGTTATCGGTCCGCACGATCTCCATGACGATCCGGCTCGCGGGGTACAGCACCATCGTCCAGGCCACGACCATGCCGGGGTAGCGGCTTCGAGCGTAGATCGCCGACAGCAGCAGAAACATCACGCCGAGCGATATCGCATCGTAGAGCTGCGCCGGGTGCAGCCAAAGTGAATGCTGCGTCGAGGCCAGCGACCGCAAATCGCTCCATTTCACCGGCCGTCCCGCGGCCTCTGAAATCCGGCGCAGGTGCAGCGACGCCGCAATGTCGTCGGCCAATTCCGCCGGCGAGTGCTTGCCCATTTTATGGCTCAGCTCGGCGAGCTCGCGGCGCAACCGGTGGGCCTCTTCACTGTCCGGCGCTGACTTTCGCAGGGATGCGTAGCGGTCCCCCTTGACCATGAACTCGTCAAGCAGCGGCCGGTTGTCCACATCCAGGCCGTACAGCACGTGGCGGGGGATGGGCTCCGGCTCCTTGGTCACACTGCTCTTCCAGATGAGCTCGTCCGGTACCTTGATCCGCCCGTCCTGCCATTCCCGCATGTATGCGGGACTTCCGTAGGGGAACCGTACCGCCCACGGCAGCGCCTTATCGCCGGTGTCCGTCACACACACGCCGCCCCAGCAGCATCCGAATCCGAAGCAGCCCAACCGCCCGATGCCCATTGCCAGGATCACGGGCGCGGCGGCCAGATCGAGATAGGCGAGGATCGGCTTTCGACGAATGCGGAGGTAGACGGCAACTCCGATTCCGGCGAGCAGGACCCCCCCGAGGATCTCGCCGCCCCCGGACATCAGGGCGGCGTCTTTCAGGCTCATCTGGCCGGAGCGCAACTGCGGGGCGAAGTAGTGGATGACGTGCATGAGCCGGCAGCCGACCACTCCCAGCAGCACGCCGATCAGGGCCATGCTCGTGATGACGGAAGGATCGAGGCCGCGGCGCCTGGCTCGGCGCACGCTGATCCACAGGGCGACGAGAACGCCGACGACGACGAAGAATCCCCAGGTGCGGATCGGATAGTTGATGCCGGGTACGGTCCAGAGCTCGGGATGCAAGGGCGTCCTCCTGCTTTTGGGCTCGGATTGACGGCCGCCATCGTACCGCAACGATGCCTGCCCGGCGACCACTCCGGTTGAACTCAGCGGACAATTGCAGCAGGGCGCCGGATGCGTAACTATACTGGTCGCGTGCAGTCGAAGTCTGCGAGCCGCTTTCTAATACTGGAGGTGATGAAATGCCCCGTGACCCGTCCTGTGTCTACGTCGCGAACAACGTTGAGTCTGCGGACATCGTTGTCGCGTGGCTCGCCGAGCACGGAGTTGAGGCGATGGTCCCCGGGCGACACGGGATCAGCTCGGCCTTCATGGGGTTGCAGGCCATCGTGCCCGGCGGCGTGGAGGTCTGCCTGCGCAACGAGGCCGATGTCGCGCGTGCCCGTGCCCTGCTGGCCGAACACGAGGAGGCGATCAAGGCCCGCCTGCCGGCCGGTCATGAGTCGGATATGATCACGGTCACGTGCGACAAGTGCGGCGAGGTCTGCGAGTTCCCGTTTGACGTCGCCGGCCGTGTGGCCGAGTGCCCCCACTGTCACGAGTACATCGACGTACCGCCGCCGCGCAGGGAGTAGAGGCGCCGCCGTTCAACCGAGGATCAGCATACCGACCACGAAGTACATGGTGACGCTGACGATGTCGTTCGTGGTCGTGACGATCGGCCCCGAAGCGATGGCGGGGTCGACACCTACGCGTCGGAACACGTGCGGCAGCGATATGGCCATCAATGAGGACACGAGGATGGCAGTGATCATCCCCAGCCCGACGGAAGTCGCCAGCCGTGCGAGATTGATCGATCCCTCGATATACCCACGGCTCTGAAGGAAGGGAACGCCGAGAGACGCAATCAGCGCGGCGGCAATGCCACACACAGGCGCCATGACCAGGGCGATGGAACCCTCCCGGCCGAAGGCCATGCCGAGCCGCCGCGAGGCGATGTCGTTGGTAGCGAACCCGCGGATGATCACGGTCGATATCTGAATCCCGCTGTTTCCGGCCATCGCTCCCATCATGGGGACGAAGAGCACCAGCACGCCGAACAGTTCTTCGGGGAAGTTCGTCTCGAAGACGGCCATGACCGTTCCACTGATCGCGGTGCCGATGAAGCATGCCATCAGCCAGCGGAGGCGAATGAACGCCGCACGAAAGACCGAATCCTCCTCGAGCTCCGCCGCCTCCGTGCCCGCCATGTAATAGATGTCTTCGGCCGCTTCCTCGGTGGCCACGTCCAGCACGTCGTCGTGCGTAATGCGGCCGACCAGCCGTCCGTCGTCATCGAGGACCGGCACGGCGGCGATGTCATACTTGCGGATCTTGTTGGCAACCTGCTCCTGATCGTCATCGACGTGAACCGCAACCGGATTGCGATCGGCAATGTTGATCAGTCGGGTGG
>JBECKQ010000026.1:0-6019 GCA_040235375.1 Phycisphaerae bacterium
CCCGTTTGCCTGGGCTCGCAAAGTGGATTACTGGCGACTCGCCTTATTTTGACAATCCCAGCGCCGCACAGACTTGCTTTTCGCTGACGCTGGAGATTCGCAACGTCTTGGCCGGCGAGGTGACGCCGGTGACGACGGCAACGTCACGCTTCCGTACGCCGCACAGCCCGGCGACAAAAGCCTCAAGAGCCGCGTTCGCCTTGCCTTTCTCCGGTGGAGCCGCAACCTGGATCTTCACGCGGTCGCCGACCGTGCCGGCCAGGCGCGTCCGCGACGCGCCCGGCACGACCTTCACGTCCACCAGAACGTCGTCGCCGTCGCGTCGAATGTTTATGTCTTCTTTCATCGCCGGCGTCAGGATACCAGGAATCCGCGAACCCCTCCCCCTTGAAGGGGGAGGCCGGGTGGGGGTTTTGTCGCCGGCGCGATCCGCCAACGAAACGCGTCAACCGCCCATCCGGCCCGCCGCCCGTCCGAGCCGCGCCCGTCAGGAAGCGGATCCAGCATCAACCTTTCCTTCGCCCCGCCGCGAACCGCGCTGTGAAGGGGCGCGCGCAGGTGGGCTGTATTCGCCCTATAATTGCTGTTCTTGAACCCGGGACGGCGGCGCGCGAGCCCCGTCTGCGGAGACGAAGGGCGGTATTCAATGGAAACACGGGCAATCACGGTCAAGGGTGGGCGCGAGCACAACCTCCGCGGCGTGTCGATCACGTTGCCGCGGGACAGGCTCATCTGCTTTACCGGCGTCTCCGGCAGCGGTAAGAGCAGCTTCGCCTTCGACACGCTCTACGCCGAGGGGCAACGTCGGTACATCGAGTCGCTCAGTGCGTACGCCCGGCAGTTCCTGGGCCAATTCACCAAGCCGGACGTCGATCTGATCACCGGCCTGAGCCCGTCCATCTCGATCCAACAGCAGACCGGCGGGTGGAACCCGCGGAGCACCGTGGGCACCGTCACGCAGATTCACGACTACCTGCGCGTGCTGTACGCGCGGGTGGGGCGACAACATTGCACGAGTTGCGGCCGGCCGATCACCGCCCAAACGCGCGAGCAGATCGTCGGGCAGATTCTGGCCCTGCCCGCCGGCGGCAAGCTGATCATCCTCGCCCCGGTCGTTCGCGGGCAGAAGGGCGAATTCCGCGACCTCTTCGAGGACATGCTCAAACGCGGCTACGCCCGGGCCCGCCTGGACGGCGTGATCGTCCGCCTCGCGGACGACCCCCAGCTCGACAAGAACATCCGGCACGACATTGAGATCGTCGTTGACCGCGTAGCGCTCTCGGCCGGCGCGCGGTCGCGACTGGCGGAAGCGGTGGACAACGCCCTCGGCCTCGGCGAAGGCTCGCTGATCGTTCATCACGCCACGGACGAGGCGGGCGGATCGGGCGAGGCGACCGGCTCGCGCGGCAGGAGGAGGGGAAGGAGCGGCGGCCGCGGCAGAAAGCGAGCGGCCGGCGCGGAGGATTCGCTTTTGTCGTCCCGCTACGCCTGCACGCATTGCGGGCTGAGCTTCGAGCCGCCGAGCCCGCAGTTGTTCAGCTTCAACTCGCCGACGGGCATGTGCATGGCCTGCGACGGACTCGGCGTGCGGTTCGACTTTGATCCGGAACTGCTGGTGCCGAACCCGCGGCGCTCGTTCCTGAGCCTGGCGATCGAACCGATGCGGACACGGATCGGGCGGTGGCGGCGGCACATCTATCGCGGCGTAGCTAATCACGTCGGGTTCGACCTGAAAACGCCGTGGAAGGACCTGCCCGAGCGGGCGCGGCAGGCGCTTCTCTACGGCACGGGCGACGAGCACGTCACCTTCGAGTGGCGCAGCCGGTGGCGCGTGTACAAGCACGGCGGGACATTCGAGGGGGTCGTCGCAGAACTGCGCGACAAGTACAAGCGGGCGAAGTCCGGGATGGTGCGGGCGTACTACGAGAAGTACATGCGCAAACGCCCGTGTGATGTGTGCGGCGGGGCGCGGCTGAACCCGCAGGCATTGGCGGTAACGCTCGGTGGGATGAACGTGCAGCAGGTATCGGCGATGAGCATCGCCGGGGCGGTCGAGTATTTTGCATCGCTCGAGCTCGGCGCGACGGAGGAACTCATCGCCGAGGAAGTGTTGAAGGAAATTCGTGGCCGGCTGCAATTCCTGATCGACGTGGGGCTGCATTATCTCACGCTCGATCGCTCGGCGCCGACGTTGTCAGGCGGGGAGTCGCAGCGCATTCGGCTGGCGTCGCAGATCGGCGCCGGGCTGGTGGGCGTGCTGTACATTCTCGACGAGCCGAGCATCGGGCTGCACGCGCGGGACAACGCAATGCTGCTCGAGTCGTTGAAGCGACTGCGCGATCTGGGCAACACGGTGATCGTCGTCGAGCACGACGAGGAGACGATGCGGGCGGCCGACGAGATCGTCGATTTCGGACCGGGGCCGGGCGTGCGCGGTGGGGAGATCGTCGCGCGGGGCTCGATCCAGAAAGTGGCGAGATCGAAGCGGTCGGTGACCGGTGCGTACCTGACCGGCCGGGAGGAGATTGCGATTCCCCAGCACCGCCGGCCGGTCGCGAACAAGCCGAAGAAAACGCCGCGTCGCCGGCGAAAGTGAGCGATCGAATGGGCATGGACGAGGACAACATCGCGAGGGCCGTTCGCGTGCGCGATCAGGGGGATGTGTAGATTCGGGCGATGGGGCGACGCAAACGTGCTAACGTGATTGTTGCAGCGCCGACGACCGCGGGCGGCGACGGAGAGAACGTGCGCGCCGGCGATGAGGGCAACGTCAACTGGCTGACCGTTGTCGGGGCGACGCATCACAATCTCAAAAACGTCGACGTGAACCTCCCGCTGGGGCGGTTCACGTGCGTCACCGGCGTGTCCGGCAGCGGCAAAAGCTCGCTGGTCAACGACATCCTCCACGAGCAGCTCGCCCGCGATCTCAACGGCGCGGAAAAGGTCAACCCCGGCGCGCACAAGCGCATCGCCGGCCTCGACCATCTCGACAAGGTCATCGACATCGACCAGTCACCCATCGGCCGCACCCCGCGCTCGAACCCCGCCACCTACATCAAGGTCTTCGACGAAATCCGCCAGCTCTACACGCGGACGCCGGACGCGAAGGTCCGCGGCTACAAGCCGGGCCGCTTCAGCTTCAACGTGCCGACCGGAGCGAAGGGCGGCGGCCGGTGTGAAGCCTGCGAAGGCAACGGCGCCACGCGCATGGAGATGGACTTTCTCGCCGACGTGTGGGTCACCTGTCCGGTCTGCCAGGGACATCGCTTCAATCGCGAAACGCTGCAGATTCACTACCGGGGCAAGAGCATCGCCGACGTGCTCGAGATGGACGTGCAGGAAGCGCTCGAGCACTTCGCCAACATCCCCAAAATCGCCCGCATGCTGCAAACGCTGCACGACGTGGGCATGGACTACGTCAAGCTCGGCCAGTCCTCGACGACGCTGTCCGGCGGCGAGGCCCAGCGGATCAAGCTCGCCCGCGAGCTGGTCAAACGCTCGACCGGCCGGACGCTGTACCTGCTCGACGAGCCGACCACCGGCCTGCACTTCGATGACGTGCGCAAGCTCCTGGCCGTCCTGCACGGCTTCGTCGACGCCGGCAACACCGTCGTCGTCATCGAGCACAACCTCGACGTGATCAAGACCGCCGACTGGATCATCGACCTCGGCCCGGAAGGCGGCGAAGGCGGTGGCTACATCGTCGCCGAGGGCACGCCCGAAGACGTGGCCGACGTCAAAGCCAGCTACACCGGCCAGGTGCTGAAGGAACTCTTCGCCAGGCGAACCGGCCTGGCGGCAAAGTCGACCGGCGCCCCTCGAAAACGAGCCGCCAAGCGCGGCGGCCGCCTGCGCGAGATCACCGTCGTCGGCGCCCAACAGCACAACCTCAAGGATATCACCGTCAAGATTCCGCGGGAAAAAGAGACGATTTGCGCCGGCCTGTCCGGCAGCGGCAAGAGCAGCCTGGCCATCGACACCGTCTACGCCGAAGGCCAGCGCCGCTACGTCGAATCACTGAGCGCCTACGCCCGGCAGTTCGTCGCCCAGATGCAGAAACCGCGCGTCGAGCACGTCAGCGGCCTCTCCCCGGCCATCAGCATCGAGCAGAAGGCCCCCAGCCGCTCGCCGCGATCAACCGTCGGAACGGTAACCGAAGTCTACGACTACATGCGCGTGCTCTGGGCACGGCTCGGCACGCCGCACTGCCCGAAGTGCCATGTCCCCATCGGCACGCAGACGAGCGACGAGATCATCGAAAAGATCATGGCCCTCGGCGAAGGAACGCGAGCGATGATCCTCGCCCCGATTCGGCGGAGCGGCTCCGAATCCTACCAGTCGATGTTCGAACGCGAGAAGGCGAACGGCTACCTCCGCGTGCGCATCGACGGCGAAATCCACGACCTCGAAGGCGACATCCCCATCGATCATCGCAAGCGCCACAACGTCGAGCTGGTCGTGGACCGCATACTCGTGCGCGCCAAGTCGCGCCCGCGAATATCCGAAAGCATCGAGCAGGCCCTCACGGCCGGCGCCGGCGTCGTGATCGTCCAGGTCGTCGCCGACGCGAGCGGCTCCCAGCGCGACCATGATCTGCGCTTCAGCCAGCTCTTCTCCTGCGACCGCTGCGGCACCAGCTACGAGGAGCTGACGCCGCATCACTTCTCGTTCAACACCCGGCTGGGATCGTGCGAATCGTGCGAAGGCCTCGGCGTGCAGCGCGGGGCGAGCCCCGCCGCCATCGTCACCCATCCGACCTTGTCGCTGATGGACGGCGCCATCAGCGCCTGGGGCGAGGTCGCGCCGAACTCCCTGCTCGGCCGCGCCGTTCACGCCGTCGCCGATCGCATCGGCTTCGACGCCTCCACGCCATGGAACGACCTGACCGAAGCCCAGCGGCTGGAGGTGCTGCAAGGCGGTGACCACGAGTGGATCGACATCGGCGCCGGCGGCCTGCGCGTCCGCTGGCGCGGCTTCTTCCCCGCCATCGATCGCGCCACCCGCGTAAGCTGGCAGTACCGCATGCGCCTCGAGGACATCGTCACCGACGTTCCCTGCGAGGCCTGCCACGGCAGCCGGCTGCGCCCCGAGGCGCGCGTCGTCGAGCTCGCCGGCAAGACCCTGCCGGACGCGTGCATGCTCTCGCTGCGCGACGCCCTCGCCTTCTTCAAGAACCTGAAGCTCGACGCCCGGCAGAAGAAGATCGCCGGCGAGCTGCTGCACGAGATCGCCAGCCGCCTGACCTTCCTGGTGGACGTGGGCCTCGACTACCTGACCCTGCACCGGCCGGCGCCGACGCTTTCGGGCGGCGAATCGCAACGGATTCGCCTGGCCTCGCAGATCGGATCGGGCCTTACCGGCGTGCTCTACGTCCTTGACGAGCCGACCATCGGCCTCCACCCGCGCGACAACGCCCTGCTGATTGGCGCCCTCCGCAAGCTTCGCGACCTCGGCAACACGCTGCTCATCGTCGAGCACGATCGCGAGGTGATCGACAGCGCCGACCACGTGCTCGATTTCGGTCCCGGCGCAGGCACGTTTGGCGGCCGAGTGACAGCCAGCGGCACTCCACAGCAGATTCGGCGAAAGCGGGCCTCGCTCACCGGCCGCTACCTGTCTGGCAAGGAATCGATCGTCGTGCCGGCCAACCGGCGGGCCGTGCGCGACGACGGCCGCCACCTCGAGCCCGACCGCTGGCTCACCGTCCACCGCGCCTATCACAACAACCTCAAGGAGATCGACGTCGCCTTCCCCCTCGGTCGTCTGACGTGCGTGACTGGCGTCTCCGGCAGCGGCAAGAGCTCGCTCGTCACCGAAATCCTCTACAAGGCCCTGGCCGCACGCATCCACCGCGCCCGCCTCGTCCCCGGCGGCCACGGACGAATCACCGGCATCGAGCACGTCGACAAGGTCATCAACGTCGATCAGTCGCCCATCGGCAACAGCCCGTCGAGCAATCCGGCCACCTACACCGGCGTTTTCGATCTCATCCGCGAACTGTTCGCCCGCCTGCCCGACA
>JBECKQ010000047.1:0-12882 GCA_040235375.1 Phycisphaerae bacterium
AGGGGTGAGAAATGGTCTCCCCATGGGAGGCGGCTTGGCGGCAGCGAACAAGGAGCGACGCCATGAGAGGTTGCAGACGAATCGCCGCGTTCACACTGGTCGAGTTGCTGGTGGTGATATCAATCATCGCATTACTGATCGCGATAGCACTACCGGCGTTCACTGGTGTGCGTACGAAGGCGAAGGAAACGGCGGTACAGGCGCAGCTCAGCGCGGTCGATACAGGCCTTGAACTCTTCCGAGGGGAGAGGTCCCTTGGCGGGAGGCTGCCGCCGTCGGCAAGTGACATGACCGGCGGAACGAGTGCTGGCAAGATTGTTGACCCCACGACTGGGGGCAGCCCAACGAAAAAACCGGACGTGTACATCTCTGGTGCATCGCTGCTGGTCTACGCTTTGGCAGGCGCGGACAAGTCGGGAACGGCCGGATTCCGTGTCGTAGGTTCAGGGCGTACAACGTGGGCTGAATCCATGGGCGGCGGTTCAAAGAAGGCGGGCGATAGCACAGAGGGGCTCTACGCCTGGGATGATCAGGATCCGCCGCAGCCGGTTTACCCACGCTATCCGGGAAACGGGGGCACCTATGCCGGGGCAGACCTGGAAGGCAGCATAATCGAATTGGGCGACTTGAACAAAATACAAGAAGCCCATGACTGTAATCCCAATAACCCCAACGAAACACCTGGGTGTCACCAACTCGTGTTTGTAGATAAATTCGATATGCCGATCCTCTACTACCGCGCTCGGAAGGCGGCGAGCATAATGGTCACGGTGGCGAACACGGGCGCGATAGGGGTTTACGACCATCGCGACAATTCGCTGATTACCGGCGGAATCAGACCGGGGGATTCCAGTCAAACAGTTGATGGCATCTGGCCTGATGTCGGCGGGCCGAGAAAAGATGGTCGTGACCCCGGACAGCATGTGATGAATAACGCTGGGGATTTTGCCCAGTACATAGTTGATCCGCAGTCGAACGAGGTTAACCCGAAACCGATTCGCGCGGACAGCTATCTGCTCATTTCCGCTGGCGCCGACCGGCGGTATGGGACAAAGGACGACATCAAGAACTGGTCGAAGTAACCATGCAAACGGGCTTGTCAGACAGCGCAGTTGGCGGCGGGTCGAATGGCGTAGGAAAGCCGCGTTGCGCGGCGGCCTTCAGCCTGGTCGAACTGCTCGTCGTGATGGCGGTGATCGCCATACTGATCACCCTGGCGTTCAAAGGCGGATCGGCGGTGCTGGAGCACGGCCGAGAGCGCGATACAGAGACGCTGTTCGGCATGCTGAATCAGGCGATCGACACGTTCTACGCGGAGAAGCCGTACGTGCGCAATCGCGATGCGATGCAACGTTACGGCGGGTATCCGCCGGACGAGTTGGCGGTCCTTGATGGCGACGCCGCTCTTCCAACGCCGGGCGCCCGCTTGGTGAACCCAACGGCTTCGATCGAGAACGTTTACCTGGGCCCGGCCGTGCCGGCGATCGATACTGTTGATCCTCAACTGCTCGGCACGGACGTGCGGGCGCTGGCGCTGGCGATCCGCCTGCGGTCGCCGAAGGCGGCGACGATACTGGACGGTATCCCCGAGCGCTTCCAGGCGGATGTGCCGCCGGACGAGTTGTACCAAGCGGGGGATGGCGACCCCGGTATTCGGTTGGTTTATTACGTGGACGCCTGGGGAACACCCATCGAGTACTACGCCACGCGGACTCCATCCGATCGGAAGAGCAACCAGCATGCCGCGTTCTCGGCGTGGGCGATGCAGAAGAGCGGCGGTCGGCCGGTATTCGTCTCGTACGGGCCGAATGGTGACGATCAGAAGGGTACGAACAGCAGCGTTGCGGTGGATGCGGTCGGGGGGAGCGGAGATCCCGACCTGGTGATCAACCATCCGTTCAACGACGATAACGTGTACTCGCCGGAAGCGTTTGCCGACCGGGTGCGGCGGTAGGACCGAATGATGTCGCGGATGCGGGACAAGTATGGGATTGCGCGAGGTGTGTGCCGATCGGCATTGCCTGGTAATCCCGATACATCGGGGTATGAAGCGAGCAGCTTCGCCACTCGCTCAACCCTCCCCCGGCCCCTTGCTGCAAGGGAGGGGGGTCGGCGTCGAAGCGCACTGCTCGAGAGGGGCGGCACGCGGAGGGGGTTCACGCTGGTGGAACTGCTGGTGGTGACGGTGATCATCGGCATTCTGCTGGGGATGATCGTGCCGGGCATCGCGAGCATCTGGGCGCAACGCAACGAGGCGAACACGCAGAACATGCTGCGCGGGCTGCTGGTGAGCGCGCGTACGCGGGCGGTGCGGACGGGAGCGCGGGGGCTGTTCTTCTGGCTGGACAATACGGGTACGCAGCGGGTGGCATTCCTGCGGGCCGAGCCGCCGGATACCGTGGCCAACATGTCTGGAGTGACCAGGAATATTGACCAGTGGAACGACGCTGACGACTGCCCGGCTGCGAATCCGGACTGCGTAACCGAGCGGTCGGCGGTCAATCGCTTCCGGGTGATGGCGGCGGACGTGTATACGATTCCGCGGCCGTACCGGGTGGCGCCGCTGTGGGCGACAGAGAACGCCGGGGCAAGCTCGCTTCAGCCGGCGAACTGGCCGGTACAGCTCGAGGACAGCCGGCGGTTCTATGGCGACGCGGCGGGGGCGGACACACCTCGCTACCATCGTAACTTCTTTGCCGTGGTGTTCAGTTCGGACGGCGAGCTTCTGCCCATGAGGGACGTGATTGTTCACGATCCGGATCTGGACAACGACAACTTGGGGGACGTGACGGGACTGCACGTCGGCGACGCCAGCCAGATGTGGACGATGGATTCGAGCGGGGCGCGCTCTCGCGTGGACATCGATCCCGTGACGAAGAACGGGCTGTTTGACATCGTCGTGCTCGACGACTTGCGCGCGGCGGACTTCATCAGCGTTGACGGACTCGTGGTCTATGACGACTCTGACGTGGTGGGCTTGTTAGGCGACGAGATCGCCGGGCTGCTCCGGCGGACCGGCCAGCCGTTTTACGTGAGCCGGTATACCGGCGACGTGATCATGGGGCCGCGGCAGACGGGGTCGTAGGGGAAGGCAAGAGGCAGGGAAGAAGGCAATAGGCAAGGAAGAAGGCAATAGGCAAGGAAGAAGGCAAGAGGCAATAGGCAATAGGCAATAGGGAAGAGGCATCCTTGATACGCCACGGCGGGCGACCCTTGACACGCCACCGCGGGCGCAGCCCGCAATGATCCGCTCCGCGGATGGTGGCGAGTCAAGGAGGCAATAGGTGAGAGGCAAGAGGCAATAGGTGAGAGGCGGCGCGGCGGTGCGATCGTGGGATGGTGAGATGGTAGTTTCCCGAGCGAGAATCCGATTCCTGCGCCCGTTCAGGGCTTGCCATCGCGCGCGCGTTCGTACCCAGGGCTGCGCCCTGGGCTCGAATGTGACGCCCCTTCGGGGCTGCAAGTCAGCGGGCGCAATTGAGCATCGCGGCTGTGTCGCGGAAGTCCGCTCTTTCACGGTCGCGGCTCCGACGACGGCGGTTACGCGCGCGCCGTTGCTCGCCAATATGCGCCGCACGCCCTCGCCGCCGGGCGTCCGGCCTCCAGTCTCCTGCCGCCGGGCTGGGTTTTCCATGGCCGAGTTGATGATTGCCATCGTCATCCTCGGTATCGGCCTGCTGATTACGAGCAGCATGTACCCCATCGCGTGGTTCAAGGCCCGCGACGTCGCGGAGGCGACGGTCGTGCCGTCCTGTTCCAGCACAGCGGACGCATCCGCTCGCATGATGCTGGACGTGAACCCCGTGCCGAACACCGACATCGTTTTCGACTGCACGGATTCGGCGTTTTTCCCCGGCGACTGGTATGAGGATTTGCCCGCCTTGCACAGGCCGTGGCGGGCGAGCCTGTACCCGGACACACGCGTTCATCCACTCAACATGGGGAACTACCTGGCGGGCAGCCTTCAAGACGACGAACTCGATCCGCTGGTGCCAGGATCCAAGAAACGAGTGGTGGTTGCCGACAACGGCTGGCGATTGGACGATAACCTGAAGCCTCGGCTGGGAGATGCGCTATATGTGACCGCCCTGGCCGCGACCCCTCCCCTGTCTCCCGCGACGCCGAACTCGCAGCCTCCCCGGCCGCACTGGGCGAGGATCAGCGCCAATGCCCGGATGTTCCCGCCGCTGCCGCCGAGGCCCCTGGACGATGATCCCGGCCTGCCCCTTTGGAAAGAACAGTTCGAGTTAAGCCGCAACTGCTGGGCGGTGTTTTATCGCTTTAGCGACATGCCGGGGCCGAGTGGAAGTACGCGCAGTACGGCGAACGAGTGCATCGACCACGGGGAGAATCCGGCGGACCCTGCCTGTGTGCGGGCTGTCAGAGAAGTGGAGGCTACGCTCTCGCGTAATCGAATGCTGACCATGTACTACGTGACGCTGCAACGTCCGGTCGACGCCCGCTATGCGCGGCAGGAAGGCTTTACCTTCACCAGCGGGGGAGGGACTTGGACAAGGAATCCCCCGAATGCGCCGCGGGCGATACCCGAGGCGGAAGTTGCGTTGCCCGTGCCGTGGCGGATCGAGGCCACGCTTACGCCGTCAACCGTCCAAGCGATTCAGAACCAGGTGACCAATCCCAGCGCTCCGCCGACCGGCATTCCATCGGAAATCATCGTCGAGGATCCGGTTCTGGCCGCCATGCTGCAGAAGGAAACCTACCTGATCGACGACCGGACGGGCCAGATCTTTCGGGTGGTCAGCCGCAGGGAGGATGCATCGGGCGTGGTCTTCACGCTGGATGGGGAGTACACGGCGGACGACGTGATCAATGAGCCGGACTACGAGCCGTTTCCAAAGACTGCGGAGGAGAATTGGTTGAGCTGGTGGAATTGGCATGATTGGAGCTGCGAGGAGGACCCAGGCGGACCGAATTGCTCGACCTACCAGGAGAATGACCCTGCGCAGCGGTTCTACTGGGTCTTTCCGCCGCCGGTCGAGAGCGTGCTAGACGGCATGCCGACGTTCGATGGCACGCCGCCGGTCGTGCAGATCGAGAGCCGGCAGCTTCTGATCCGACCGAAAGGCGGGTAAGTGAGAAAGTGGGAAAGTGGGAAAGTGAGAAAGTGAGAATACGGGGCCGTCGACATTCTGGCAGTTCGACGATTGTGGAACCCACTCGCCATAGCGTGAGACGTCCGTCGCGGTCTTCCTATTGCCTTTCACCCGCCTTCACCCTGATCGAAGTCGTCGTCTCGATCGGCGTACTCAGCATTCTGCTGCTCATGGCGGGAACCATCTTCGCGCTGACCATGCGGTCGAGCGGACAGGCGACGGCACTGGTCGAGGTGAGCGACGAGGTGCGAGCGCTCGAGCAGTCGCTGCGTGAAGACCTGCGGTATGTCCAGCCGGACTCATCCCTGATGGTGATCGCCGGGAACCGCGTGAACGCGTACTGGACGCAGGACGAAGAGGACGCGGACGCGGACCACAATCCGTTGAACGGGTATCCCCACTCCCGCGATCCGCGACGAGAGTACATCGATGCCGACGGCAACGTGCAGCCGGAGCTTCCACGGGCGGACGTGCTGATGTTCTTCACGGCGCGGCCGGGCAGCAGCTACGTGAGCCCCGAGGTCTCGGGCCACTTGCAGCAGGTTGTCTACGGGCACGCGGAGCTGGGAACGATCAATCCGGCACGCGTGTGGACGCCGGACATTGCACCAAATGCGAGCGACGAATTGATGCTCGCGGCGGCGACCGTGCAACAAGATACTGTACGATTCACCGGGAACGCATCGCAGCCCTACACAACTGTTCCATCACCGGCGAAACCCCCGCCGGCGCCGTTGCCGGCCGAGGACTGGCAACTGACCCGGCGGAGCGTGCTGATCCTGGATCAACCGGCCTACGAACCGCCGCTGGGGATACCGCCGAGTGAGACGCGGCTGGATCCGGCGCTGGATCTAAATGATGACTTCCAGAGCAGTGAGAAAGACAAGCATCCACTGTTCTACGATCTGCCCAGGGTGAATTTCGTTCGGGACGGTCGCCGGGATTACCTGGTCAATGATTATGATGCCAACTCATTCAGTTACCAGTGGGACGTCATCTGGCGCGTCGGGCAACTTTCCCGCGTGGTCGGCGACTATAACGATCCCGTATGCAATGCGTACCCGAATCTCTGCTTGCCGGCCATTGAACATGATCCGCCGGCAGGTTACACGCGCGCGGCGGTTGCCTGGATGCAGCGGACACTTCTGGATCCGACACCTCCGGTACGGGACGCGCGGCGTCTCGGAGCCTACATGCTACCGCATTGCGCGAGTTTCAAGGTGGAGTGGGCTCTGCAGTTAGATTCGGCGGGCGCTTGCGGCGAAATCATCTGGGTGGATCCGGGTGACCTCGCGTCCACGATCAGAAAGATGCAGGCGCGGATCGATGGAGCGACGGCAGATGCCCTCACATACGGCGTGTATACCGGCTGCCCATGCGCCGAGGCGATCCTCGGCCATGAGCCTTCCGGATGCCCCCTCACACCGAAAAACCCTGAGGGAGCGATCTTCAAGCTCCTGCCGACCAATCCGATAGGTGACCCAAGGACCCTCGATCCGTACCCCGTCAGGTTTGCCGATTTTAACAAGGGGCAGGACGATGATGGTGTGCCACGGCCAGTGCACGTGTTTTACCCGCGGAAGCTGCCGCGCGCCCAAGAGCCCGTGCTTGACGTTCCCGACCCGTTATTTCCCAAGGCGCTGCGGATTACGGTGGACGTGTACGATCCGGCCGGGCGGTTGCAGCGTCCGGTGCGACACGTGATGGTGCTGCCGGTCGGCGGCGGTTGATCGAAACGGCGGGTTGAAGCTTGCCGGCGATCGATGCGGAAGGGGCGCGTTCGGCTGTCGATATCTTGTGTCCGATAATCTGTTTTGGCTGGGACGGCGAGGCCCAGAGGGGTGTCCGGTGCGGCGGGCGTGGAAAACGAGCAATCACCGCGGGCCGGACATTTAAGTGTCGAGATAATGGCCAGGGCAGAGGGAAGGCAGGGGAGTTGCGCCTGGGGAGGCGAGGCCAGCGACGTTCGGCCCCGGACTCGCGTCCGGGGTTCTGATGCGGGACGCCGCGTCGAGACGGCATGGGGATCAGAACCCCCCACGCCAGTGGGGGGCGCGAATGTCAGTGGCATTCGCCGCGGCGAGGCCGTGGACACGAGCGGAGCACTGCTCGAAGAGCGGTGGCGCGCGGGGAGAGGGGGAATGGCGGATGGGGACACGATCGTTCAGCGGAAGCGGATGTGCATGGTGACGCGCGAGGGACATACGCGGTTGAGGCACAGGACGCCTGGGGCGGATGGACGCGCAGCCGCAGCGGCGCGGATGGGGACCCGGGACCGGCGCGGCGTGGTGCTGATCCTGGTCGTGGCGATTCTGGGCATTCTGTTTGTCGTCGGCGTGGCGCTGCTCAACACGGTCACGTTCTCGACGAAGACAATTGACGCGGAGCGGGTCGATCGCGAGAACCGCTCGGCGCTCACGGCGGTGGAATCGGTCGTCGACGACGTGCTGGCTGACGGATTCGTCGGCAAGGACGGAATTCCCTACAGCATTCCGGACATCGAGACGGCCCGCCTGGATGACATCCGTTCGAACGGAAGTGTGTTCGCAATTCAGCAGGATCCGACGAAAAGGGAATGGGACGTTCGGCTGCCGGCCTATGGCGAGATTCCGGGCGTGCACACGTGGATCGACCTGAGTGAGCCGGTTGAAGAAGAGGACCCGACCGTATCGAATCCGACCTGCGAAGTTCCCCTGTATTCGAATCTGAAGTTCGCGATGGAGCGAAAGGCGAGCGCCGATCCGCGGACAGTGCAGATGGTGGACGACGACGGCGATGGCTTGCCGAACTTCTACGACCCCGACGCGCGACTTCAGGATCTGCGTCTAGACGCGCTGACCTCCCGGCCGGACAACCTGCGCATCATGGATGCGGACGGCGACGGGATACCGGATTCCTACGCGATGAAGCTCGGTCCGGAAATGCTGTCGCCGGACCTGCATCGTGCATTGGCCGATCGTTTGCGGGATCCGAACTACGACTTGGGGAACCCGGGGCGCGATCCGGACGCGCTGTACGTGTCGCTGAAGATCGTTCCGCACGGAGCGATGGTGAATCTGAACACGCGGCTGCCCGTCGTTCCGGGGCAGACGGACTACCCGGACGTGCTGCTGGGGAGCCTGCTCGGGTATCAGCCGGTGATGTACAGCACGCTGGCGGGCAGACTCCAGTCGCGATATTTGCCGCAGCCTGAGGAGTGGGCGCTGCGTAACCGGGGAAGCCTGGTGGTGCCGCGCTCGCGGCCGCTCACGCACCTGGTTTACGATCTGACGGAGGAGCTGCTGCTGCCGCATACGATCCTGAGCGGTACGCCGGACCCGGCGCAGCTCCGCGACTCCGGAAACCTGCAATGGTGGCTTTATGATCCGGCGTCGCTGGGCGACTACAGCGCCTCCAAGTGGCGACAACTGCTGCACGCGACGAGCGGGATCGGCTACTACGATCTGAATCATACGCTGACGACCCAGAGCCACGACGACAACCTGATCCGCAGCGGATACGGCGTTGATCCGGCGACGGGGGCGGGCCCGGAGATGGACTGGGTCGAGCAAATGAAAGCCCACAATTTCGAGTGGGTGAACTACCCGGATTATCTCCCGCCTGGCGATCCGCGCAAGGGCCATCTGAAGTTCTCTTTCGCGTACTTCGGTACGAACCGGCCAGGGGCGATGCCGTCGCCCGCCGGCTGGCTGCCGCCCGGTCAGACGTTGGGAGTTCTCGAGGGGGCCAGCATTCCGGTGGATCCGAACGATGCGTACCAGAAGCTGGTGCGAACGGTTCAGGACACGTTCATCCTGATGCTGCGGAATTACGCGGGCCTCGTGGATTTCAACGGCGACGGCCGAATCGATCCACCCGGGGCCCCGCTCGTGACTGGGATGACGTATGGCGACAACATGATCATTTCGCTGACGGCGGCATCGCTGAAGGCCAACCTGCTGGACTTCGCGGACGGGCCCGGGGGTGGTCCGCGGGTGTTGAACGAAGTCACGGTTCGCGACTGGCGAACGGGACTGCCGTACCCGAATCCGACGAACCCCATGAAGGTGTTTGGCCTCGAACGGCAGCCGTACATTACGGAGGTGTACGTTAAGGAAGTATTGGCTGCGGGAGGCCCCCAAGGCGGGACGCGGCTGGACAGTAAAAAAACGGTGTTTGCCATCGAGTTGTATAACCCGTACGACACGCCGATGGATATGACCGGTTACGAGATTACGGACCTGAACCTAAACGACGGTGATGTGCCGGCTTTCATGAACGACACCGGACAGAAGCTCGACAGGTTCAAGAACGCCTCCTTGAATGGGAATACGATTCCTGCCAACGGTTTTGCGGTATTCACCGGCTACAGCAAGACGACAACAGGGGTACCCGACGCAACGAATGTGCAGCCCGACGCCTTGATCGGCCCGAAGAGCGTGATTGCGCTGGTCCGCCAAGTCGGTTGGACGACGCCGCAGCCGGTCGTAGTCGATGAGGTGGACATGCAGTCGCCTGATATCACTGACCCGGCGGGGAATCAGGTGACGGCGCCGATCGTCCCGGACACGACGGTCCCCGCCACCGGCGCAGAGATTTCGATCCAGCGGGATACGACGGGCGCCGATCCTTCCCTTGGTTCTTTGCCCATGTGGCGATTTCCCGTGCCGAAGTACACGTACTTCAAGGATGATCCCAAGAAGCCGACAGTTGGCAAGAGCAACGAAAACAACAAAGAGACGATCCAGCGGCAGATACGTTCCGTGCACATTGACTTCGCCGACCAGGCAGGTCTTCGTGACGCATTCCCGACCGTGGGCACGATGCTGCTGCTGATGCGGCATGCCAACCTCTTCGACCCCACTCAGCCCGCGGGCAAGCAGTACGTTCCGTTCAACCACGTCGGGCCCACCGGTGCCGGCAGCCTGATGGCGCTGGAGTCTGACCAGATCGATAACGGCCGAATGCCGGTGTTTGATACCGCTGGCGAGTATCGAGGCGCGTTGCCATCGAATGACGTCGGCGCGCAGCAGGGGATCGAGGCGCTGCCATGGGGGCAGTTGATCTATGACTACTTTACGGCACTGCCGCTGCAATACGAGGATCCCACCTCCGCGCCCACGCCGGACGAGTATTTGAAGCGTCAGGGCCAGCCGCCGGTGGACATGGACGGCATGCGCGTGTCCGGGCGCATTGACATCAACGCCGCGCCGTGGGCCGTGATGGCGGGGCTTCCGTACGTGCCGATCGACAGCTTGAAGCTGCCGGATGCGATGAAGTTGAAGATCGTGAGGGCATTGTACGCCGACCATACGGCCACCCCGCCGACGAGATACTGGCAGAACGATCCGATTCTTCCACCGGGATCGCGGCAGCCTTCGGAGATCGGCCGCGAGCTGGCCCAAGCGATCGTGGCCTATCGCGATGCACGGAAGATCCCGACGCAAGACAAGCTGTTGGCGAACTACAAGGCCGACGACTTCACGCCTTATCGGAGCCCGCTACCGAACGGCATTGCACCGCGGTTTCGGCGCGGGTATGGCTTCGTCACGGTGGGCGAGCTGTTGAACGTGCGGCCGGTGCCGGACCCGCCGCTGACTGTGCCGGGGCCCGGCCTGTGGGCGTACAGTATCGACGACCAGGCGGTCGCGACCGGTGCATGGTTCGAAGCGAACGGCTGGCCCGGCACGGGCACGGCGCCGGGTTACATCACGGCGGTATCGCGGATGGTGGCGCTGTCGGAGTGGGTGACGACGAAATCGCACGTATTCACGGTCTACGGGACGATCCGCGGGCAGTACGCCGACGTGGGCAACGACGGCAACCTCTCATCGGTCACAAGCGAGGCGGATGCCGAGAAGGCCAGCCAGCGGGAGGTTGACCAGCGGGCGATCTACTTCCAGACAACGGTCGATCGACTGCCGGCGGTGTTCCCCGGGGGCCGGCCGGAGCGCGTGGGCTCGCGGTACATCGGAGCGTACTCGGACGTTCGGTCGCGGTAGTCGGAGTCTGTTTGTAGGCCTGATTGCCCGCGCGGGGCAATGCTCGACAAAGCGGGGCACGCCGGAGGCGGGAGTTGGACGGACCCGGCGACGGATGTGTGTTCGCAGCGCCGGTGGGCGCAAGCCGCAAGGCGTCAGTGTCCGGAAACATATCGGGTAAAGCCGGAGGGACCGATGTGCGGACGCGATCGGCCGAACTCCCGGGAAAATTGACCATTCGCCGCCGTTGCTGTCCGATCTTATGTGGGGGAGCCGGCGGCGTTGCTGGCTCAGGCAGGGCACGGCTGGTATAATGACCGCCTCAAACCGGCATAAGAGGCCGCGCCGGCACTCGCTGGGGAAACGGGTGCGCAGCGCGAAGGTCGGACGCTGGGGGTACGGGAAAGAAGTCAGACCACCTCCGAGGGGTGCTTTTCGAAAAAGATGGGAGTAAACATGCGCGCCAGTATCAAGCTGACACCGAGGCTTCTGTGTAGTCTGATGGCCGCCGGCCTGTTCGCGGCTGGCGCGGTCGCGTGGGCCCAGACGCGCGAAAGCGGGGCGGTCAAGGCGCCGAGTTTGAACGAGGCAGACGCCGCCGCGGAGTCATTCATGACGCCGGTTCCCCGCCGGCCGGAGTATGAGCAGATTCCGCAGGAGCCGCCCGAGTTCACGTTCCGCGACGGCGTGCTGCGTGACAGCGAGTGCTGCCCGGTGGGGGGGCCCGATAACCCGTTCCAGATTCAGAACTTTTACGTGGGCAACGTCGTGCGGGTGTACGAGCCGCAGATGCTGAACAGCTTCGACGTGGAGCTGATGTGCGATTCGTTCTTCCAGAGCTGTCCGGTCACCGCGAACGTCACGTTCATGGTGTACCGTCGAGATTGCGACGGGCAATACCGGCCGGTCGTGATCAGGGTTCGGCAATTGTCGATTACGGAGGGCTGGCACTATTACAACTCCGGGATCCTCAACCTGCAGTTGACGCCGACGGTGGACTGCAACGGTAATCCGGTGACGACGTTTTATTCGTTCGGCGTCGGGGTATCGACGCCGCCGATCACTCCGGGGCGCGATTCCGACGTGTACCCGCAGGATTTCTGCGGTGTCGGATATATCACCGGTAGCTGGTCGATCTCGGGGGTGCCGCCGCCGCCCGGCGACACGCAAGCTCGTCCGATGGGGCCGAATGTGCAGTCCGGCGTGTGGTCCATGCGCTACTGCTTCCAGTCGCCGCCGGGGGCGTGCTGCCTGCCTGATGACACGTGCCAGATGTTCGACAATAAGGCGGACTGCGAGGCGCTGGGGGGGAGCTTCACCGCGGCGAGTGTGTCGTGCAGTGACATTGAGTGTCCGCTGCCGAAGGGCGCGTGCTGTTACGGGTTGGAGACGTGCGAGTACGTGAACGAGTATCGCTGCGATGACCTGATCGGGACGTGGACGCAGGATCAGCATTGCACGCCGTTTAACCCGTGCAGGTACGTCGGCGCGTGCTGCCAGGTCGACGGCAGTTGCGACGACGAGATGACGTTTGACGAGTGCACGGCGCTGGATGGTGTATACGAAGGGGATCATACGCAGTGCCCGACGGTGTCGTGTACGCCGCGCGGGGCCTGCTGTCTGGTGGGTGGGACCTGCGAGGTCCGCGTCGAATCGAACTGCACACCGGTCGACGGCGAATATCAGGGTGATGGCACGCACTGCGAGCCTATTGCGCCGTGCGATACGACGCTCGGGGCCTGCTGCTACTACGACGGGAGCTGCGCCCGCGTCACGGAGTACGAGTGCGCGAACAATCCAACGGGCAC
>JBECKQ010000056.1:0-3235 GCA_040235375.1 Phycisphaerae bacterium
AGAGCATCACGCCATCATTGCGGAATTCGCCGGTGACCTTGTCCACGATGGGCATGGCCATCCGGCATGGTCCGCACCAGGTCGCCCAGAAATCGAGCACGATCACGTACTTGCCGAGGTAGTCGCCAAGGTTGAACCTGGTGCCGTCGAGCTGGTTGGCTTCGAACGAAGGCGCGGCCTTGCCCAGGAGGGGGAAGTGGCCGGTCGCCGCCGGATCGGCGCCGATGATGATCGCCTGCGGGCTCGGCGTGGGGACGGCGTCCTTGTGTTTGCATCCCGCGATGAGCGCGGCGGCGCCTGCGGCCGCGATCAGCATCACGTTTCGAGTCGCTGCGGTTTTCTGCATTCACATCACCTGCGGTAGTGGATCGTCTGCCCGGCGGGGCCTTCTGGATAGTATATGCGTTTGCCGCGTTGTCGCCGCACCGCCAGCAGCGGAGGGGCCGCGCACTGCTTGTGGCACGGGCATCCCTGCCCGTGAATCACGGGCTGGAAGCCCGTGCCACTCAGAGCACTGCTCACGAAGCAGTGGCACACGGGAGCGGCGCCGGATCGCGGCCGGTGGCCGATCGTCACAGGCGTGGTTTGGCTCGCTTCGATGGCGGCCTAAAATGCTGTGATGAGCGATGACGAACAAGTGCACAAACTCCGCGAGAAGATCGCCCACTTTCCGAAGACGCCCGGCGTCTACCTGATGAAGGACGCCAAGGGGCAGGTGCTGTACGTCGGCAAGGCGAAGGACCTGCGGGCCCGCGTCAGCAGCTATTTTCAGAACGCGGCCGACCTGCTCAACAGTCGCGGGCCGGAGATCGCCCGGATGGTCGGCATGGTGGACGACATCGATTTTCTCGACTGCGAGACGGAGGTGGATGCGCTGCTCAAGGAAGCCCGGCTCATCAAGGACATCCAGCCGCAGTTCAACGCCCAGCTCAAGGACGACAAGACCTTCCCGTACCTGGAGATCACGACGGGTGACGATTTCCCCGGCGTGTACGTCACGCGCAAGCCGCGGCTGAAGGGCAGTAAGCTGTACGGCCCGTTCGCGTCGGCCGCCGCCGTTCGCGACGCGGTGAACGCGCTGCAAAAGGTGTTCAAGTTCCGCACGTGCGAGCTGGACATTCGCGCCGACGACGAGAAGCGGCGTTTCTTTCGCCCGTGCCTGCTGTACGCGATCAACCAGTGTACGGCCCCGTGCGGCGACCTGATCGACCGCGAGTCGTATCGCAAGGACATCGACCGGCTGAAAAAGCTGCTGCGCTCGAAGCGTTCGACGTTTCTGCGGCAGATGGCGCGGGAGATGGAGGAAGCCGCGGAAGGTCTGCGCTTCGAAGAGGCGGCCGTGCTGCGCGACCGGATCAAGGCCATCGAATCGCTGTCGCTGTCCGGCGACGTGGACGAGGACCGGCAGGTGGAGGTGTTCTTCGTCGATCCGACGAAGGGGCTCGATACGCTGGCGGAGGTTCTTGATCTCGAGCAGCGGCCGCGGAGCATCGAAGGGGTGGACATCGCCAACCTGCAAGGCGGCGAGTGCGTGGGGGCGCTGGTGTGCTTCATTGACGGCCGGCCGTTCAAGCCCGGCTACCGGCGGTTCCAGATCAAGACCGTCGAAGGGCAGGACGACTACGCGATGATCCGCGAGGTGATCCAACGCCGCTACCGGCACGCCGCGACAGGCGACGAGCTGTACCCGGACGTGATCCTGATCGACGGCGGACTCGGCCAGCTTCATGCCGCGCTGGAGGCGTTCAGCGACATGGACATCCGGCCGCCGATGGTGATCTCGCTGGCGAAGAAGGAGGAGCTCGTCTACGTGCAGGCGCGAAAGGCGCCGATCCGGATGGCGCGGAACAACGAGGCCCTTCGGCTGCTCCAGCAGGTGCGCGACGAGGCGCACCGTTTCGCGCAGCATTACCACCATATCCTGCGGCGCAAGCGGACGTTCGACGAGGACGTGAAGGCCGGACGGCGTCCGCCGCGCTCGCGGAAGGGTTCGAAGTGACCGCCGAAGTGGAGCAAGTACAGTCTGTGGCGCTGCCGCCGGTTCCGGCGAGGCTCGAGCACGTCATTCATCCGTTGAAGCACTGCCCGGCGTGTGATTATTCGCTCGAAGGTCTGCCGCGGCGGTATCGATGTCCGGAGTGTGGAGAGGCGTATGACGATTCGATGCTCGAGGTGGCGACGGGGGCAACCGCGCGGGCGCGGACGATCGTATTCGCGCTGACCGCCGTGGTGCTGGCGGCGCTGGCATTCGCGGCGATCCGGCTGATTCCCATGCGCGGCGCGATCATTCCGGTGATACCCATCGCGGTTGCGGCGGTTTGTCTTGTTGCCGCCCAACTCGAGTATGTCATGCGGCGCAGGCGGTGCATCGCGACGCCGGAGGGGGTGCGCGTGGGTCGGCCGGGCAGGGCGCCGCTTCATCCGTGGCCGCGGCTGGCAGGTGTGCAGGTACGGTCCGGGTGGCTCGGCGTTTCGGAGATTCACCTGGACATGCGGCTGCTGGGCGTAAGCGTGAAGACACGGCAAGCGTTGCCGATTCCGGCGCGCGGCACGGAGGCGCGGGCGTTGGCGCGGTGGCTGGAGAGCTGTCGGGAGAAACTCGGCGCGGGTCTGGAATGAAATGGCGCCCGCACGCCTCCTCCACCCCTGCCGGGGTGGTTGATCCTATCGCACGGTTACCACGGGTTCCGTGTCGTCGTGCTGGCGCACTTTCCGACACTCCACCCGTGGCTACAGCCCTCCGCTCCTTCGGAGCGGCTGAGACGTTGTCGCGCCTGATCGGTGATCGTAGACTGGCGCGGTGCTACCGGCGCGCCGGGACTGAAATCGAGCGGCGTTCGTCGCTGAAGGACAAGTCGGCCATGTCGGACGATAAAGACGCTGCTTTGTCTGAGGATGAGCCTGAGCATTCGGCCGGCGCGCAGCCTGCCGCGCCCGCCATCGAATTGCCGCCGATTCCGAGCGAGTTGCGCGAGGTCATCCACCCCTTGCGTCAGTGTCCGAACTGCGACTACTCCCTTGCCGGGCTGCCGGTCATCCATCGCTGTCCGGAATGCGGGGAATGGTACGACGACAGCATGCTGGAACTACGAGGTTCTGGCAAGCCGACATTGCATCACGTTGTGATGGTTGCGATTGTCGTTGGTGTTGTAGTGCTAGCAGTTGTTTGGTTGCGCAGTCCGATCATCACCGTCTTCGGCCTGTTTTTTGCGGTGCCTCTTCTGGTGGCGGCAGT
>JBECKQ010000103.1:0-7854 GCA_040235375.1 Phycisphaerae bacterium
AGGCCGGACGGCACATCGATTGCCACCACGGCCTGCACGTCGGCATCGTTGACCGCTCGGATCGCTTCGGCCAGGGGCTCGCGAACGGCGCCGGAAAAACCCGTTCCGAACAGCGCGTCGACGATGATGTCGTTCTTGCGAAGCGCCGCGCAGACGCGGCGAAACTCCTGCGCTTCGGTGACGATCGAGACGGGCAGGCCGGTGGCCGCAACGATGTCGTGATTCGTTCTCGCGTCGTCCGACAGCTTCTCCCGGTCGCCGCACAGCAGGAAGCGGACTTTCCATCCGGCGTTGTGTAAGTGCCGGCCGACGACGAAGCCGTCGCCACCGTTGTTGCCCGTACCGCAGAAGACGTTCACGGCACCCGACGGGCGGTCGTAGCGTCGCCGCATCCAATCGGCGGCGTTCTTACCGGCGTTCTCCATCAGGACGATGGACGGCATCTTGAACTGCGTAACCGCCAGCCGGTCCACGCGACGAATCTGATCGCGAGTCAGGACGTTGCGCGTTGCATCGTTCATTGTTGGAATTGTATCCATGTACCGCTTTATTGGACAGATGCGCGCCGCCGCTCGCAGCACCTGCGTTGACCGGTGCCAGAGCGACATTTACAATCGCCTGCGTGCATATTCTCCTGACCAACGACGACGGTATCCTCGCACCCGGCCTGGCCGCATTGCGCAAACAACTGGTTTCCATCGGCGAAGTGACCGTCGCCGCCCCGGACACAGTGCAGTCGGCGACGGGGCACGCGATCACGATTCGCGATCCGCTGCGCGTCCGCAAGGTTCACGCCCATGGTGAATTCCACGGCTGGGCGGTCGCCGGTCGGCCCGCCGACTGCGTCAAGCTCGCCGTCTGTGAGCTGCTCCAGGACCGTCCCGATCTGGTTGTCTCCGGGCTCAACGACGGGGCAAACGTCTCGATAAACGTGCTGTACTCCGGCACGGTTGCGGCCGCGGCCGAAGGGGCGATTCTCGGCATCCCCTCCGTGGCCGTTTCGCTCGAGTGGGGCGACGAAATGGACTTCGACCGGGCGGCGCGAATCGCGAGCCAGATCATCGGCTGCTACGCCGATGAACTCGAAGCCGGGGCGCCCCCCTGCCCCTTGCTCAACGTCAACATACCCGATCTCACGGAAGGCCGACCGGTCGGCATCAAGGTGGCGCCGCAGGCGGTCCTTCGCAGCGACGATCGCTACGACCACAACGACGGTCCGGATGGTCTTCGCCAATACTGGCTGCGCGGTTGGTTCAGCGATTACGGCGAGCCCGATTTCGACCTGCGCTGCCTGCGCGATGGGTATGTCGTTCTCACACCGCTTCATTTCGACATGACCGATCACGCCAGCATACCGGCGGTCTCCGCGTGCTCGTGGCCGGACGTGGCGAAGATCTGACTCGATCCCCGCTCACCTCCGCCGGCCCCCACGACGTGGCGCTGGCCAGTTCACGGGTCGAGAGTTATTCTTGCCGGCCAGTTCGTGGACCCGGCGAGATGCGTCGCGCTCGAACCACTGGAGAGCACCGGATCGTGTGGGCCAAAGCGTTCATTTACCGTGTCTGCCAGTGCATCTGCGTCGGCATCGCCGCCTTGTTCTTCCGGCCCCGGGTGTGGGGAGCTCGGCGCGTGCCGCGCCGAGGACCGGTGATCCTGGCCAGTAACCATCAGAGCTACTTCGATCCGCCGCTCGTCGGGGCCTTCATCAGCCGGCAGGCACACTATCTCGGACGGGATTCGCTCTATCGAAATCGCCTCGGCGGAGCCATTCTGCGCTTCTTCAATGGCCTTGAAGTGAAACGCGGTCGCGGCGACATTGCCGCCTTCAAGCAGTCGCTTCGTGTCCTGAAGGACGACGGTGCCCTCGTGCTTTTTCCGGAAGCGACGCGGACCGCTGACGGCCGTATCCGGCCCGTCCAGGCCGGCGTGGTCTCCCTCGCCCGAAAGTCCGGCGCGCTGATAGTGCCCGTCGCGCTGGAAGGGGCCTTCGACGCCTGGCCGAGAGGCTCGCGGTTTCCCCGCCCCACGCCGTTATGGCTGGAGTACGGCAAGCCGCTCCACCCAGCTCACTTCGACGGGCTTGAGCCGGAAGAGGTCTCGGCAGAGCTGACCGGGATCATGCGGAACCTGCACAATCGTCTTCGCCGGCGTGCCGGGCGCCGGCCGTTCGAGTATGCTGAGCCGGCAGGCTCGGAATCGCTGGACACCTGACGGGAGGACGGACCATGGCTGACCCGATTCACGGAACGCGACCCATCAGTTGCGAGGAAACGCCCGGCAAGAAGTGCTATTGCCAGTGCGGGCACTCCGCCAAGCTGCCCTACTGCGACGGCTCACACTCGCGGCTGCAGACCGGTGCCTCGCCGCTGGCCTGCGAGATCACCGAGCCCCGGCGCGTGTCGATCTGCCAATGCCATAAGAGCGGCAGTCTTCCGTTCTGCGACGGCACCCACCATTCTCTGTAATACGAGGGGCCGTACGGCACGCAGGACGGCCGGCGGCGATTCAGCAGTACGTGACGTTTCGGCTCATGGATGGCGGCACGCTCATCACAATTCTTGATGCTGTCTGGTGGCTGCTTTTCTTCACGGCCTTGGGCCTCTGCCTGGGGAGCTTTCTGAACGCGGTCATTTACCGCGTACCCCGCGGCATCTCCCTTCGCGATCCCCTCTGGTCCTTCTGTCCGGGGTGCAAGTCGCCGCTCCACTGGTACGACAACCTGCCGGTGATCAGCTACCTGAGGCTGCGCGGCCGCTGTCGTGTGTGCGGCATGCCGATCGCCGAGCGGTATCCGGTCGTCGAGATGACGATGGCCGTCGTCTTGCTGCTGCTGTTGGACGCGTTTTTTATCGCCCATCAGCATCCGGCTGTTGCGCCGGGCTACAAGGGAATTACCTGGCAGCTTCAGGACAACTGGCCGATCTTCCTCGCCCACATTGTGCTCTTTGCCGGGCTGCTCGCCATGTCCGCCATCGACATCGAGGTCTACTGGGTCGACGTGCGCTTCACGACCGTGGCCACGCTGACCGGCTTTGTAATGCACGCCCTGTGGCAGCCGGCCTACGGCGCGAAGTGGCCCGGATCGTCGGACCGACTGGGAGCCGTTTCGATCGCGGTGACGGCGGCTTTTCTGGTGACCTTGCTGATCCTCCGGTTACTGTGGCCTCGGCAGGATGAACCGGAGGCCACGACCGAGCCATCGCCCGATCTGGCGCGCGAAGAACCCACACAGGCATTAGGCCAGTCCGTCGGTTCGGAGCTCCTGGTACCGGATGGCATTGCTGCGGTGACCGAGGGCACGCCGCCCCTCGAGATCGAACCGGACGAAGGTGGTGGGAGCATGCCGGAACTTCAGCAAGAGACAACGGGAGGAGAGATTCCGCAAACCGGCGCGAGCGAGCCGGCGACCGTTGAGGTCGCGGAACCCCCAATGACACGGGAAGCCGCTCGCTGGCCGGGCCATCTGCTAATCGCCGTCACTGCGGCCGTGCTCCTGACGATTCTGATCACGTCCGCGATACGGGCCATCGACGAGACGGTCCCCGTACCTTACTGGGTGAGCTGGGCGCCAGGGATCCTCCTGTTGCTCGGCTTGATCATCGGCGTTGGCGGCCACGCCCGCGAGTCCGACAAGCAGATCGTCCAATCGATCGAGCAGGAACGTGTTACCGCCCGAAGGGTGGCGGTGCTGGAATTGCTCTGCCTGGCCCCCGCGATCGCGGCCGGCGTGCTGGTGCTCGCTTATCTGCAATCTCGGCCTGGAGCAGCCTCTCATTCGGCCGACTGGCTTTCCTGGGGGAGCTATGGCCAGTGGCATCCGATCGCCGGGCTCGGGCGAGCCGCGAGCGGCTTCGTGATTGGCGGGGGAATCGGGTGGGGCATCCGGATCATCGCCACGCTGATCATGGGCAAAGAGGCATTTGGGACCGGTGATATCCACATGATGGCGGCGGCGGGGTGCGTGGCCGGCTGGCCGGTTGTGCTGATCGGTTTTCTGCTATGCAGCGTCCTGGCGCTGGTCGGCTGGGTGCTCACGCTTCCGTTCAAGCAGCCGCGGGCGATCCCGCTGGGCCCCTGGCTGTCCATCGCGTTCTTGATCGTGGTCATCGGATATGCTTCAATCCTGCACTCGCAGACGGTGCAGAACGTCGTTCACCTGTTCGGTGCGGCGGCTGTGAGTTCCGAGAATCTCACATCTGTTCCATAGTGGGAAGATAGATGAACATTGCAATCCAGCGAATCAAGGTCTATTCTAAGCTCATCCTGATGGTGGCGCTTGCTGTCGTCTTTGCCGTCATCATTGTGATGAACCGGAACAACACGGTCACGATCTGGTTCTTCCGCCAGTATGCGGGAATCAACGTGCTGTGGCTGATTCTCGTCACGGCGCTGCTGACGCTGATCGGGTGGTGGGTGCTGCGAGCGACGATCAACGTCGTTGGCGACGTGAGACAATTGAAGAAAGAGGAAGACCAGAGAAACCAGGCTAAACAGCAAAAGGAGCTTGCCGAGAAAGTTTCGCGACACGAGGAAACGCTGCAAAAGCGGCAGCAGCACACGTCACACGACGACGAGCCGGTCTGAGCCCACCGCCCTGCTGGTCGCCCCTCGATCGCGATGCACGCAAAACGATAGCCCGGCCGACGCTCATCGGCCGGAACGGAGTCCGACACGGGTAAGTCAATCGAACCGTGACTACATTGGAGGTAGTAACGATGAACCGCGCCAGCAAGTTCGTGATCGTCACGTCCGCATTGTGCCTGATGTCTGTCATCGCCGGCTGCAACGATGGCAAACAAAAGGTGGCCATGCTCGAAGAGAGCAATCAGCAACTGATGGATGACCTCAACAACGCCCGCGCCGAACTCGACGCCCTGCGCCAGGCCAATGATGAATGCCAGAGGAGCCTCACCGCGGCGACCGGCGAAGCCAACCAGCTCCGCGGTCAGCTCGCGTCGAAGCAAGAGCAGGTGCCGGCCGGCTGGACCGCTGTGCCCGGCGGCGCCATGATCGCCATCGAGGGTTCTGTTCTCTTCGATTCCGGCAAGGCCAGGCTGCGCTCCGGCGCATCGAGCACGCTTGGAAACGTGGCCAAGGCCCTGAGCGGCCAGTATGCCGACAAGGACATCCTCGTCTTCGGCCACACCGACGACCAGCCGATCCAGAAGAGCGGATGGAAGGACAACTACGAACTGAGCGCCGAACGGGCGCTCTCCGTCGTCCGCTGGCTCAGCGATCACGGCGTGTCACCGAGTCACCTTGTCGCGTGTGGTTGCGGCGAGCACCGGCCGCGCGTGCCGAATACGTCCTCGTCCAACCGCCAGAAGAACCGCCGCGTCGAAATCTTCGCCCTCGACGCCGAGGTCAAAACAGCGAGCCGCTGACTTGGGTGGCACGGCTGGGTGGCACGGTCTGGCGAAGCCAGGCCGTGGTTTCCGACAACGAAATCAACCGAACACGGGGAGCGGGATGTGCAATCTCGCCTCTCCGTGCATCGCATTCCGCCCCACAAGCGCCGCTGCGTTCAGTTCCTGCAATAGCCGATCGAGCGGTACACCCTGCTTCGCCGCGGCTTGCCGGACTGAGATCGCCCGACCGAGCGTTCGCCTCGCAACCGGGTTCGCCAGCGGCGCAAACCCGTTTGCCAGGAATACGGGCAGCGTCTGCGGAAACCAATCGATGACGCTGCTGACGCGATGGTCCCCCTCGATCCGTGCCGGGCGCAGCACGGGCCGAGTCTCGGCGGGACTCCAGCCGTTCATGACTCGCCAGAGCTGCACGCCCCAGATGGCGATGCCGGTGACCTCGAGGAGTCCACTGATGCCGGCGATCGGGTAAGCCCATTCCGCAAAGTCGGTGGCAATCTGGAAACTCACGCGCATTGCGCACCCCACGTTGACGAGGATGAATGGAATCCACAACGCGCGCAGTCGGCGCACGTCCACGCCGTTCAGCGTCGGCACGACCTTCGCCGCCATCCCCAAAATCATGAGGCTGATGAACCCGACGGTGATCGCGTGTCGAACCGCGCCGCCATACGCGTGCGAAAAGCCGATCTCCACGGCGCGATGTCCGCTTGCCGACAGCACACCCGCCGTGGGCAGTAAGCCGAATACGTAAACCGGGAGCAGTGCGAGCATCAGCATCGACACGTGCAGCCATATTACGCCCGCACGGATGAACTTCGCGCTGCGATCGTCTTCGGCCGCCCGGCTGGCGATCCCCCACCGCCACGTCAATGCGATGCTGAGTCCAACCAGCAGCAGGACGAACAGGTATAGGGGTCCTCCCGCCCACGCCGCACCGGACAATCGCATGACGATGAACATGACGACTTCTCCGACGACGGCGAGCGGCAAAAGCACCGCTCCGGCGCGCGCCAGTCGTTGAGACGCCTCCCGCAATCCGAACAGCGGCGGGAACATCCGCAGGCCGACGCCGAGAATCATCAGCATGGCGAAGCCGTGAACCTGAAGATCGCGCAGCGGCCCCTGATACGTCGACACGACGTGGATCAACGCCTCCGGCGTGCGCGCGGCCGTAGTGGCGTAGTAGTGCGCGAGACCATACACCGCCTGAACGAGAAAGAAGAGCAGCGACACGATGATGTACGTGTCGTACACGGCGAACGGCTGATCGCTTGTACGCAGCGTCTGCACGATAACCGTGATGAACAGCGAAACCGCGACAATCTCCGCCATGCCGGCTGCGAACGCCAGCTCGCGGAACATCGGAACGCCGAAGAGCGGCTCGCCAATGGCGCGTACAAAGATGCCCGCGACCATCAGGAAAAACGACATGTTCGCCAAGTCGGGACGCCAGAGGTTGGTGTGCTTGATCCGCGGAAACGCCTGGTACGCAAAGCCCATCACGAACAGGCCGACCCAGCCGAAAATCTGGGCGTGGCCGTGGGCGTTGATCTCGTGAATCGACACCGCGGCGAACGAACCCGCGAGGGCGATACGCACCAGCATCGCTGCCCCCCACACCGCCCCGACAGTCAGCACAACCAGGATGCCGGCCTTGAAGAACCGCCGGTAGATCGAGTCGCCCAGCACCACTGGCGCATCCGTATCATCTACCGACGCCGCGACAGGTTGCGACGGCGCCGCAAGTTCATCGCGCAATTCCCGCAGCAACTGTTCCAACGGAACGCCGTGCGCCCTGGCGAAGTACTCGATGCTCTCCGCCGGTCCCAGTGGCCCGCCGCAGCCGCGAAGGCCATACCGGTCAAACACGGACCGAAGCTGCGGATAGGCGGTCAGAACGTCCGGGAGCATGCTGGAGGCGTTTACGGTCCAACTGTCGGCAGGCATAAATCATTCTCTCCTTCGCCGGCCCGGTAGCCCGAACCGCGGCGATTACGTGGAATTCGCTTCCGCGTTGCACAACGGAGCGCTGCGACCGGGCTCGTGCAGGAGGTCTGCAACGGTGGTTTCAGCGAAAGACTGCTCAACCAGGCCGGCGGCATGATCCAGTCTCGCGTGCAGCGGGCACAGGCGGCCTCCGTGTGACGACAGGCCCAGCGGGCACTTTTCGATACGTTTGACGGGATCGACGGCCTGTACGACTTCGAGAATGGTGATGTCCCCGGGCTCACGGGCGAGGGTGAATCCCCCTCCGAGTCCTCGTTGTGAGCGCACAAGTCCATTCCTTCCAAGCACTTGCAGTACTTTGGCCAGGTAGCCGAGGGGCACTTTGGTGGTCTCGGCGATGTCCGGCGTGACCATCGGGGCATCGGGATTCTGAGCGAGGGCAACAATAGCTCGGAGGGCATACTCGGCGGTTTGTGAGATCATTTCTCTGCCTTTGTGGATATTTGGACCTTGACATCCAAATTATGGACGACATACT
>JBECKQ010000231.1:0-3610 GCA_040235375.1 Phycisphaerae bacterium
ACTGCGACAAGAGCGGCGCGCCGAAGATCCTGCGCGAGTGCAAGCTGCCGCTGACCGGCAAGCGCTGCGTCGACCGCCTGATCACCGAGCACGCGGTCTTCGATTTCCAGAACGGGCAGATGATCCTGAAGGAGATTGTGCCGGACATGTCCGCGGACGATCTGCGCAAGATCACCGAAGGCACCTTCGTCGTCGCCCCCGACTGCAAGCCGCTGGAAGTCTGACCCCTCCTCCTTGAAGGGGAGGCCGGATGGGGGTTCAACCGTCTCGACGCCGCTACCTCAGTTCGTTGCTCGCTCCGCGCCACTCCTAATCATGATCATAATCGTACTCCCAATCTCCCCGTTCTGACGTCATGCGCCGACGATCGCGGCACGTCTCGTCTTCCCCGGTACAGCGGGGTCTCTTGAGGGATCGCATATTCCTCATATCCTCGCCCATCGCCGCCCGCATAACGGTTTCTTCAATCTCCCCCGGACAACGTGCGGCCGCCTGTTATGATAACTCTGTTCGAATGAAGTACTTGCGTCTGCGAAATTGCCGCCGCCCAACGCCGAGCGATGCCTCCGGCTCCGGGCAGGGACGGGGTAAGCGTCCGGTCAGAGTCGGGATTGGCACATGCGCTGGGGCGGACCAGATCGGCAACTGAGCTATGCGGTGCGACCCAGGACGGTAGCGAGGCACTACGGCGACCTCCTGCTCATCCTTGCGGCGCTCAATGCGGTGCCGATGACCGTCGCGCTGATTGTCGATGGCTGGGTTTCCGGCTTGTGGTACGCCATTTCCGTCGCGATCCTCGGCGCGGCCGGCGGTGTGCTGCATCGCCTGAGCCCGGGCCGCGGGCTGCAAACGAACGAAGCGCTGGCGGTCGCGGCCGCCGCGTTTGTGACGGCCGCGCTGGTGATCAGCGTGCCGCTCATGCACGCTGGTCTGGCATTCATGGACGCGTTGTTCGAGTCCATATCCGGCGTGACCACAACCGGATTGACGACCACCGCGACGATGGCCGGCAAACCCGCCGGCTTCCTGTTCACGCGGGCCTGGCTGCAGTGGTACGGAGGATTCGGGATTGTCGTGCTGTCGGTGGCGCTGGTCTTGCAGCCCGGCGGCGCAGCGCGCCGCCTGGCGGCTGGCGAAGGCACGGCAGCAGACCTGGCGGTGGACACGCGGGCCCATGCCCGCCGCGTGCTGGTCGTGTACCTGGTGCTCACCGGCGCCGCCATCGCGACGCTGCTCCTGGTCGGTCTGCGATCGCTGGCGGCTGTAACGTATTCGCTCAGCGCGGTTTCGACCGGCGGCTTCGCGATCGATGATGCCAGCCTTGCCGGCGTCAATGGGTGGACGGTAAGAGGTTTGGTGCTGCTGTTCTCCCTGCTCGGAGCAGTGTCATTCTCGATGTACTACCAGTGGTTTCGTGGCAGACCGCGGCGCGCGCCGTGGCGCGACGTGAACGTGCTGGGCCTGGTGATCATCACGATTCTTGCCGCGATTGCTCTGACGCTGTGCCTGCGCTTCGAAGGCAGCGCCGGTTGGGGCGAGGCCATCCGCCAGGGCCTGTCGCTGGGCGTCTCCGGGCAGACCACGACGGGGTTCTCGACGATGGACGTGAGCCGGCTGCCGCCTGCGGCCAAGGCCGTGCAGATCCTCTCGATGTTCATCGGCGGCGATGTCGGCTCGACGGCGGGCGGAATCAAGATCTTCCGTTTCCTCGTCGCCTTGCGCATCCTCCAGCACCTGCTGGCGCGGTCGAGCGTCACCGCGCACACGGTGCTGCCGCGGCGGCTGGCCGGTCAGGATCTGCCGGACAGCGTCGCCGTGGACGCATTGCTGCTGATCGGCCTGTTTATCGCCACAATCTTCCTGTCGTGGACGTTGTTTCTTGTTTACGGCTATCAGCCGCTCGACGCGTTGTACGACGTCGTTTCGGCGACGTGCACGGTCGGGCTGTCCACCGGAGTGACAGGTCCGTCGCTGCCGGCTCTGCTCAAGGGCGTTTTGTGCGTGGACATGATGCTCGGGCGACTCGAGGTCGTGGCCGTGCTCGTGTTGTTTTATCCGAGAACCTGGCTGGGAAAGCGAGTGAGCGCATCATGAGAATCGTCATTATCGGCGCCGGCGACGTTGGTGTCATGACCGCTCGCGTGCTCGTCGAGCGCGGCGTGGAGGTGGTCATGGTCGAATCCGAGCGCGAGAGGATCGACGAATTGTCCAACGACCTTCCGTGCGGGTTCCTTCATGGAGACGGCAGCAAGCCGAACATCCTCGAGGAGGCCGCACCGGAGCAGACGGACATTCTCTTCTGCCTGACCGGCAACGACCTGGTCAACATCGTTGCCGGCGTGATCGGCACATCGCTCGGCTACAAGCGCGTCGTGACGAGGATCGAGGATCCCTCGTACGACGGCGTCTGCCGGCAGCTCGGACTGAAGGACACGATTGTGCCCAACCGGACGATCAGCCGGTATCTCGCCGACCTGACGCGCGGGCGGGACATTCTCGAGTTGTCCACCATGATCACCGGCGAAGCGCGGTTCTTCTCCTTTGAAGCCACAAAAAAGGACGAAGGGCGCATCGAGGATATCGACCTGCCGGAGGAAGCCCGCGTGATCTGCTACTACCGCGATGGCGAGTTCTTCCTCGCCGATCCCGGTAGTGGCTTGCGCCATGGGGATCGTGTGATCATCCTCACGCACAGCAAGCACGTGGACGAGCTGCGCCAGCGCTGGCGGCCCGAGCAGGCCAACGGTTCGAACAGGTCCACCGAGGGCGGGCACGTCGAATCCGGCGGAGGATAAGCCAACTTGCGACCGGTTCGAGAGTCCTTCACGATCGTTGCATCGACCGTCTGTGGTGGGCAGGCGATGTTCCCTGGTTTGCTCTGCGCCCAGCGATTTCCACCGTCGCGCTGCCTTCGCGGGCAGTCGCCTCAACGCGAAGCTGCCCAAGTTCCGATAACGCAGGGAGGCGAGTGGCCGGTAGCGGCGTCGCGCCGTCGGCGTGATTGACAGGAGAGTCGGTTGATGTCCGTGGACCTGAGCGTTGTTGTCCCCACACGCGGGCGGCCGGAGCGGCTGCGGCGGTTGCTGGAATGTCTATCCGCGCAGGAGTTGTCCGACGGCCAGCGATTCGAAGTCGTCGTGGCCCTCGACGGCGGCGACGAAGCGTCGGAGGCAATCCCGGTCCGGCCGCCGTTCGATCTTGAAGTGCTGGCCCTGCCGCAAGTGGGCATCTCCGCGGCGAAGAATGCGGCAGTGGCGGTCAGCCGCGGTGACGTGCTGCTGTTCGTCAACGACGACGTGGAGCCGGCCCCGACGCTCGTCCGTGAGCATCTGGCCGCGCAGCGGTCGGGTGAAGAGATCGTGCTGGGCTGTTCGCCGTGGATGCGGTTCGCCCGGCCGACGGTATTCAATGAGTTGATCGCGGCGTCGCGGATGATCTTCTTCTACGGGCAGATGGAGGGTGGGCGGCGCTATGGTTTCCGGCACGCGTGGAATCTCAACCTGTCCGTACAACGGGGGCGACTGAATACTCTGACCTCTGCGGCCGACAGGTCCGGCGCCGCAGCGGGCCCGTTCGACGAGCGTTTCCGCCCGTGCATGTACGAGGACAT
>JBECKQ010000291.1:0-13925 GCA_040235375.1 Phycisphaerae bacterium
CCGGCCGCCGCCTTCGTCGACAAGGACGATTTCTGGAGCATGCGGTACGGCGCGATTAACGGCGTGCCCTACCGGGCGAGGCTCGCTCGCGATGTTTCGCAGGCGCAACATGCCGCAGTGGAGAAAGCGATGGCGGACATCCGCGCCGCGCCGGCCCGCTTTGTGCACAAGTCGATTTGGGAAGCGCAGCACTTGTGGACGCTGGACTCGTTCCTGCTGCGGCACCTGCGAAACGGGTGGTATGGCGATCACATGTCGCGCGGCGCGATTGCTGCGCTGACCATCGTATCCGTGGGGTACTTCGCCATCCTCGTCATCGCCGGCCTGACCGGAATCGCCGCCGAGCCTCCAACGCCCCTGCGCGGCCTGGTTATCCTGCTGCTGGTTCACTCCGCGTTGCTGTTCGGGCTGACGTATTCGCTGTCGCGGTATCTGCTGCCTTTGCACCCGCTGCTGGCGATGACCGCCAGCGGATTCCTCGTCGATGCCAGGCATCGGCTGCGATCGCTGTGGGGATGCCGCGGCTCCGTTCGGCGCGTCGTCCTGTTGGCATTCGTACTGACGGCCATCGTCTGGCAGTGGCAACGCGACGTACCGCTGATGAAGGACATGATCGACTCGGGCGGTGTGAACCACCGATTTCGCATGGAGCGACCCGTCCGTGTGCCCGCCCCCAGGCAGTCCTGGCCCCGGCAGTGATGGCGGTCAGTGGCCGGCCTCTTCGCCGCCGCCAAGTTCCCGCATCAGCTGTTTCGCTTCGGGATACGAGGGATCACGTTTCAGCGCGTCGCGAAGGGTCCGCATGGCTTGATCCTTTTTCCCTTCGCGTTGGAAGACACGGGCAAGCTCGACGTATGCGCCAGCCGAACCCGGCGACTGGGCGATGGCGTCCATCAGTCGCTGCTCAGCGCGCTCGAACTGCCCCATCGCGGCGTAAGCCTGGCCGAGCAGCGACAGGATGGCCGGCGCCTGCGGGCTCGCCTTCAGCGCCTTGTTGAGAAGCTCAATCGCCGGCTCCGCCCGGCCGTGGGCAAGGAGGGTCTCGGCCTGCCTGTAATCGTCGTAGACTGCCAGCATACTGCGCGGGCTCTTCACTTCGGCTGTTTCGTCCTGCGTGGCGCTGCCCACGTACCCAAGGCTTCGCAGCCCTTGCAGCGTTTCTTCCGCCAGCGCCTCCGAACGCGACTCCCGCAGAACCATCGCTTCCTCGATCGAGATCAACTTCGCTTCAAGCTGATCGGCCACTTTCGCGTTGGCCTCCGCGACGTTGTGCTCCTCCTGCGGATCGCTCGAACGATCGTACAGTTCCACCTCCGCGCCAAATACGTACTGCCATCGCCGGGACGTCGCGCTGCGCAATGCAGCCCAGCCGAATCGCTCGAGCGGGTACTGCGTTTCGCTGTAGGCGATGCGCCCGGGCACTGAAGCGCCGTTTATGGCACCAGCGAGGCTGTCACCGCTGACATCCTCAGGCACGACCCAGCCCATCAGCTCGAGAACCGTTGGCATAACGTCAACGACTTGGACGATGCCGTCTCGCACCTCGCCCTCCGGCAGCGCGCCCGGCAGCGAGAATACCAATGGCACGTGCAGGCTGGGCTCGTACAGAAGCAACCCGTTGCCCCAATAACCGTGCTCGCCGAGCGACGTGCCATGCAGACCCACAAACACAACCAGCACGCGCTCGCGCATGCCGGCCTTATTCAGCCAATCGACTACCTGCCCAACGGCGGCATCCGTGGCGGCCAGCGCCGCATCGTAATCGGCGCTGGCGCGCTGCGATGCGGTCGCAGAAGCCGTCGCGCTCACGGGCAAATGAAGCCATGCGAGGAACCTCTCGCTGCGCGATTTCTCAAGCCAGGCCAGGCCGGCCGCGGCCGTAGCTGATGCCGCCACAGGGGTGGGCTGCTGGTCGGCGACGGCCTGCTGGTAGACCTCGAACCCGCGATCGAGGCCGAACCGCGATTGCAGCTTGTCCGATCCGATGAATGCGGCTGTCCGATACCCGTTGTCGTGAAACACCTCGGCCAGCGTTGACAGAGCGGCCGGCAACGCCCCCTGGCCGTTGACGCGAATCGTGTTTTCCGGCGGGTAGGCGCCCGTCATGAGCGTTGCGGCCGACGGCAGCGTTATGGGAACCTGGGCGAAGGCCTGGTCGAAGCGAACGCCGTTCGCGGCCAGCGCGTTGATGGCGGATTTCCCCGCGCCGCCTCCGAGATGGAGGCGGTCCGGACGTGCCGACTCGAGCGTGACTAAGAGCACGCTCTTGCCCGCCAGCGGGGCGGACGGCGCTTCCGTTTTTGCCGTTTCTTGCTCGGATCGCTTGCATCCGGCCGAAATTGACGCGGCAAGTGCGACCAACAAAACGAATGCGGTGTATACCTTATGCATAAAGAGGATTTTACGAAGTCGTTACGCGGGGTCAACGAATTCTCGGCTGTCGCTCGTCAGTGGAGCCGCGCTGCGCCGGTCCTCTGCCTGGTGGTCTTCACGTTTGGAGCACCACGTCGCGAAGGATAGAATGCAGCAAATCGTCCCGCTTGTGGGGACCTTCGGCCGCATCTTACGCAGGGAAGGGAGTTTTTGCCGTTGTCCCGGCGTCGGTGTCTCGCAGTCAGCCGCCTCCTGCTCGTCGTGCCCTTGCTGGCGTGCGATTGCCGCAACGGCGACGATAACCAGCCAACGGCGCCGGGCGCGGCGCGAACGTCGTCATCGGCGACTTACGAAACGGATCACGCCCGGAGCACATCTGACGCAGCTCCCAGCACAACGCGACCATCGGCTCAATCTCTCAATGTGGTCGTGATCTCCGTGGACATGCTTCGTCCGGATCACCTGGGTTGCTACGGCTACGCACGCGAGACAAGTCCCAACATTGATCGCCTGGCCGCGAATGGAGTTCTGTTTGAGAACGCGTTCAGCAGCACGTCATGGACGCTGCCGGCCCACGCGGCGCTGTTTACCGGGCTGGCAGACAGCGTGCACGGCTGTACGGACACCAACATGCGCCTTGATGAACGGCTGGTCACGATGGCCGAGCGATTCCGGGCCGCGGGCTATGCCACCGCCGGGTTCTTCTCCGGCCCCTACCTCCATCCGGTCTTCGGTCTCGGCCAGGGGTTTGACGTCTACGAAGACTGCACGTCGTATCCCAAGCTGAGCGCCCGATACGCCAAAGAGAACGGCACCGTAGATGGCATGAAGATCTGGACGGCCTCGCACAACGACATCACCAGTCCCCGCGTGTACAAGGCCGTTCGACACTGGCTGCGCAGCAATGAACGCACGCCGTTTTTCCTGTTCATCCACTTGTGGGACGTCCACTACGACTTCATGCCGCCACCTCCGTACAACCGCATGTTCGACCCCGACTACGATGGAACAATCACCTCCCGGGATTTCCTGAACAACCCCGCGATCAACAAGAACATGCCGCGGCGCGACCTCGAGCACCTCATCGCCCTGTACGACGGTGAAATCGCCTGGACGGACGAGCACATCGGGAAAATCATGTCGGAGCTCAGCGACCTGGGTCTTACAGATTCCACGGTTGTCGTCCTGTTGTCGGACCACGGAACCGAGTTCTTCGAGCACGGTTTGAAAGGCCACCGCGAGACGCTGTATGACGAGGTCATCCACATACCGTTGATCATCCGGTGGCCCCAGCGCCTGCCGACGGGCGCCCGCCTCGAGCCACAGGTCAGGATCGTCGACGTTCTCCCAACGGTGCTGGAACTGGCCGGCCTCGAAGCGCCGCAGAAAATCATGGGGCAATCCCTGCTTCCGCTCGTCGACACCGGAACGCTGCCGCACGACAACCTTGTCGTGGCCGAGCTCATGACCGACGCCGGAACGCTGACGGTGGACGGCCACTGGGCGCCGAAGGACCCGCGATTCGAGATCCAGCACCGGCTTCGCGCGTTCCGCCGGCCCGATCACAAGCTGATTTACGATCTCAATCGCGACGAGACGCAGATCTTCGATCTGGGCAAGGACCCGGGTGAGCAAATGCCTGTCGGCCCCGACGACGCCACGATTGCCGCTGCCGCCCAAAAGGACGCGGAGGAAGGCCGCAAGTGGCTGAGCGACTACGACGCGTTTGTCGGCGCCCATTCCAAAGCATCGGAAATCCCGCCTCACGTTCAGGAGAAGCTTCAGGTACTGGGCTACGTTGAAGATGACACGGCTCCTGCTACCACGCAGGACGCCTCCACCGATGGCGCCGGCGAATGAATCGTGTGCGGACGCTGGATCTGGCTATTGGTCGGCACGAAGCCGATGCAGTGTCACGGTTACGGGGAGCTGAATGACGGACTGGTGGAACACACCGAGCCGGCGGATGAACTCGCTGCGCCGTGGATTCAGCAGGTATTGAACCAGCGGGCGATTCACCGGCTTGATCTTCAGGTGCAACCGGTGGCGCTGATCCACCACCGGCTCCCGATCATGAGCAAGCACAAGAAAGAAACGGCCCGCGGGCCCAATGCAGTCTCGCAGTTGCTGCTCCACCTCGGCGGCTTCCTTCCACAATGAGCCAGGATCCTGCAGCAGGGTGTCGTCGTCCTGATTGCCCAAGTGCTCGGCGGTACCGGATGGGTAGGAGACGAACGTGACCGGCGCTTTGGCCTGATCCAGATAATACTCCAGCGAAGCGCGCGTCAGGGATGTACACACAATGGCATCGCCGGGCTTTGCCACGGCGGCGATCGCCTGTGCGATTGCCTTGTCCTCGGGTGGGCGCGCGGCAACTCCCATTATCGGCAGATTACTCACGGAGAAAGCGATCAGCAGGATCAGCGCGGCGATCCGCAATAACAGGGGCCGGATCATCGTCAATCCCACCGCCGCCAGCAGTCCGAACCCGGCGTAGACGAGTTGATCGCATCGGCCCGGAATGTGGTTGGGCGCTGCGACGCTGGAGACGAGGAGGGCCGTTGCCAGGGGCACACCCACAAAGGTCAACAGCATGGCGACCGGGCCGTTGACGCGTTTGCCTTCACTTCTCCGCGCGAACATCCCATAAACCGCCGCCAGTATCGTCAGCCCGAAGAGCGCCAACCGCACGGGCGGCACAATCTCACTGCTGCCGTACCAGATGTACGACACCGAGAAACGGCCGGCCGCAAACGAATCGAACGTCCGCCAGAGCGAGCCGAAAGGTCCCCACGCCTCCCAGAATGGCTCGAACCATCGGTATTGGCCGCGGTTTTCGAGCTGCATGAGAAAGCTCGGAAGCCAGGGCAGATAGCCGACCACGATAAGGCCGGCGCTCGCCAGCCACCGCGCCGGACGAGCCACGAGCGCCCCGGACCAGATCAACACCACCAAATGAGCCGGCAGCAGATAAAACGCGTAATTGTGCGTATACAGGCTTGCCAGTGTGGCGAGCACGTAGCCAACAAAGTTGCCCGTCGTCGGGCGCTCGATGGCACGCCAGAGGTAATACGCCGAGAGCAACGCCGCAAGCGGCAGCAGCGAGTACATGCGGACTTGCTGCGAATAGATGACCTGGATCGGGGCGAAGCTCACGAGCAAGGCCGCAAAGAGTCCGGCTTGCGTGGAAAACAGCTTCCGTCCGACGTGAAACGTACAGCCGACGAGCATGAGGCCGAACAGGGCGGAGAGGCTCCTGACCGCCAAGATGCCGTCGCCGAAAAGCCGCATCCAATAGTGCAGAATCAGGTAATACAGGGGCGGGCTCGAATCGAGCTGCAGCCGGTCGATGAGCTGGGGCAGCGGTTGCCGGGCAATGATGATCGTGTTCGCCTCGTCGACCCACACGTCCCTGCCGGCGATATCAGGCAGGCGCACGAGCGCCGCAACCAACACAAGACCGGCGAGCACCCAGAGATAAGTCAGTCGTGACGGGATCGTCGGGCTTACGGATTGGGGGAGATGGTCTGTCATTTGAGATAACGGTGTCACCGGCTCAGGTGGCCGGTCGGTCTATTAGATTCCGCGTAACAGGGCGGGTCAAGCAAGCACGTGGCTGCTTCCATTGCTTGACCGTCCCACAGGCCCCAACTACAGTGGCACAGGTGACGTTCAGCGCAGACCTCCCCGGCGCCCACGGTTCGAATCAACCGTTTCGCGGCATGCGGCTCCTCACGATCATTCTTGCACTACTGCCGCTCGTATTCGCCGGTTGCGAGCGCGCTCAGCCGCGACAGGCGAACGTCGATCCCGTTACGTCTGCGCCCGTCCTGCTGGTCGGTATGGACGGCTTCGAATGGGACGTGCTGCTCCCGCTGCTGCGCGAGGGAAAGATGCCTGTCACCGCCTCGCTGATGCGGCGCGGCACATTCGGCCTGCTCCGAACGTTCCAACCGACGCTTTCCCCAGTCGTCTGGACGTCCATCGCCACCGGCAAGAGTCCAGCCCGGCATGGCATTACGGATTTCGTGAAGCCCGAGCGCGACGCCGCGGGGCGATTGCAGCTCTTCACCAACTGCGATCGCAAGACCAAGGCCATCTGGAACATCCTTTCCGACTACGACAAGCGCGTGGCGATCATCGGCTGGTGGATGACCTATCCGGCCGAGCCGGTCAACGGCGTGATGGTCGCCCAGACGAACACCACGACACAGGCCGACGTCGCGGGCGGAAAGCAGGTCTGGAAAGGTCAACTCGTCAAAGGTCTGTCCGGTCAGGTCTACCCGCCGCAGCGCCAGAACGACATTATCGCGACGCTGACGCAGGTGGATAAGGCACTGCCTTCTCTGACGGACGAGATCTTCGGGCAATTCCGGTATCCCCTTTCGCCGCTGGGCAAGCGGCTATGGAGCAACTGCGCCTGGTCGTTTCGAGCTGACGCCACGTATCTCGCGGTGACAAAGCAGTTGCTCTCCGACCCGCAGCATTTTGATTTCGCGGCCGTGTACTTTGGTGGGCCCGACGTGGTCGGCCACCGTTTCTGGCGATACATGCGGCCCAACATCTACGAGCATCAGCCTTCGCCGGAGGCGATCGCGAATTTCCACGACATCGTTGAGGACTACTACGTTTACATGGACCGCGCTCTCGGTCAGCTCCTTGACGAGGCCGGTCCTAACTGCCGCGTCATCGTCATCTCCGACCACGGAATGCAGCCGATCAACCTGCGGGCAAGCTTCGATCCCGACGATCCGCCGAACGACGTCAACTCGGCCCATCACCTGAACGCGCCGCCCGGCGTCATCATCGCCGCCGGTCCCGGCATCGCTCGAACGCGGATGCCGGGCCCGCTGAGCGATCTGAGTCGCGAGCAGCTTACGAGGGAGGCCACAGTGCTCGATGTAACGCCCACCGTGCTCACCTTGATGGGCATCCCGGTGGGCGAGGACATGGACGGCCGTGTCGCCTACGCACTGATCGCCCCCGGATTCCGCGCCGCGCACGAAACAACCACAGTGCCATCACATGACACCAGCGACTGGCAGAGATCGCACGAATCACTGACGGGCGGCGAGGGACCCGACGCGGAGCGCGTCGCCCAACTCGAGGCTCTCGGTTACATCGTCGACGTTGAAACGGCGCCGTCCACGGCATCGGATGTCAGCAGGCCGGCTCCCTGATCGCAAAATGAACGTCGCTCAGACAGCACAATCGCAACTCGAAGAACCGGCCCTCGGTCATGAGCAGGCGACCGACCGGTCGCGCTGGTTCTGGCCCGTCGTGATCGGCATATGCATCGTCGGGGGGATCATCCGTGCGTCGATCATCGCCGAGTACGTGTCTCAAAACCCGTTCGCCCTCGGGCCGCGTGTCGATGCAAAAGTGTACTGGGCCTGGGCGCAGCGCATCGCCGACGGAAAACTGATACAGGACGTACCGTTTTTTTCCGCGCCTCTTTATCCGTATCTGCTAGGCCTGCTCCGCGCGCTCGGCGGCGGCCTGACCACGGTCTACATCGTGCAGGCCATGCTCGATATCGCCACGGCGTTGCTGCTCGCCCGCGTCTGCCGGCGCCGTTTCGGCGACGCTGCCGGTATGCTGGCGCCGGCGCTATACCTGCTGATGCTCGAACCTGCCTCGTTCTCGCTACGAGTCCTGACGTGCAGCCTCCAACTCTTCCTGTTGGTCTTCGCCTGGGATCGGCTGGTGGCAGTGCAGCAACGACAGAACCTCGGCCGACTCCTGGCCGGTGGTGCGGCGATCGGGCTGCTCTGCCTTTCGTATCCGCCGGCCATGCTGCTCGTTCCCGCGGTCGTGGTGTGGCTGTACTGGCAGTCTGACCGGGGGCTGACCGCCGCCGGCCGAGCGTTGGTTCCCGCCGGCCTGGCCTGTCTGCTGATTGCGCCGGCCACGATCCATAACTGGCTCGCCAGCGGGGATCTCTTCTTCATCCAGTCGGTGACGGCGGTGAACCTAAGGCAGGGCAACGCCCCCGGCGCCACCGGCGTCTACACGCCAATCCCGAACACGACGGTGGATCGCGAGGGCCTCTTCGAGGACGCCGCGAGGGAATACCGGCTGGCCACGGGCCAGACGGGGACGTGGAAGGAGATCGACGACTTCAACTTGCGCAAGGTCGTAGACTTCTGGAGCGAGTCCGCGGCGGGAACCGCCAAGCTCGCGGCGAGGAAGCTGTATTGGTTCCTGACCGGCCGCGTCTATGGCGATATTTACTCGCCTTTCATGGAGATGGCGAGCGGCTTTGCCGATCGCCTGCGACTGACGCCGATTCGCACCACGTGGCTAATCGGCCCCGCCGTTGTGGGGTTGATCGTACTCCTGCGGCGGCCGGTCCGACACATGCCCGAACTGCTGATGTTCGCGATCCCGCTCGCAATCGTGATCGTCTTCTGGTACTCGCCGCGATATCGGCTGCCCGCGATTCCGGTCATTGTCGGCGTCGCCGCGTGGTCCTTCGTGAGGGCCGCTCGCTGGCGGGAGAATCCGATCTTCTCCATCGTCACCGCCGTCGCCTTGGCAGCCGCGATCGCCACCGGCCCGATCAATCAGGCACGAGGGTTCGATTCGGTGATGACCATGGCGCCGGTGTTCGAAGTCAGCGCCGGGATTCGCTACGAGGAAACGGGTATGTTTGAGCAGGCGCGTGAGCACTATACGCGAGCGCTGACGGTTAATCCGTCGGACAAGGATGCACTAACCCGACTCGGCAAGCTCAATTTCGATACCGGCCGCCCGGACGAAGCCATCGAGCGGTTTCGCGCGGCGATCGCCGTCAACCCGGGCGACGCGAAGTCGCACGCCAACCTCGCCAAGGCGCTCATGGGCAGCGGGCGATTCGATGAGGCCATACACGAATTCAGCGCGGCGCTGGATCTCGACCCCACGCTTCCCGGGGTGCGCACCGATCTGGCCCGGATTCATCTGAGCCGCAACGAGCCGGCCAAGGCGATCGCGCAATGGCAGGCAGCGCTGGCGAAGGACCCTCGCGACTGTGAAGCCCGCCTGAACCTCGGTACGCTCTACGAACAACTCGGCCGCCCGGACGACGCAATCGCCGAGTATAAGACCATTCTCAATTCCGCGGCCGACTACACGCCGGCGCGAGTCCGGCTGTTCGAAACGTACGTGCGCAAGAACGATGTCGAGGCGGGCAAAGCCGTGTTGCAGGAAGGTCTGCGTTCGTCACCCGACGATACCGAGCTGCTGACATCCCTCGCGTGGCTGTATGCCACTCATCCGGATCCGGCGGTGCGGAACGCCGCCGAGGCCGTCCGCCTCGCCGAGCGGGCCTGTAACCTGTCCAACTGGGCGAACGCACACTACCTCGACGTGCTGGCCGCCGCCTATGCAGAGGCGGGACAATACGACAAGGCCGCCAAGCTAGTGGACGATGCGATTGCCCGCGTCAGGCGAGATGGTCCTTCGCACATCCTGCCCGTGCTCCAGCACCGGCTGCAGCTCTACCGCAGCAATCAGCCGTTTCACTGGGCCGCGAGCCAACGATAGTCAGTTATTCGTCGGAGCCGATTCGTCGTGGTACGGCCGGCCGGACTGGTAGAGCTCTAGCCGCTTGCCGATAGCCGCCGCGAGATCGGCGCGGCCGCCGGCCAAGGCAGCAGCGCGCGCCCGCGACGCCAAGTCAACCGCACGGCTGAACTTGCCGACTTCCGCGTTGGCCGCGGCGAGCGTGTCCAGCAGGTTCACGTGGCGATAAGCCGTCGCCTCGCAGGCGCCCTTGGCCAGGCGGGCCGCTTCGCGGCCATCGCGCACCGCCGCGTCCGGGCAAGTCGCCAGCAGCCAGGCAAGATCGTTGACGAGCATGATGTCCTTCGGGCAATCCTGAAGTCCTTGGCGAAGGCATTGCAACGCCCTGACGGGCTGTCCCATCCGGTTGAGCAGTACGGCGAGCTCGTGATGAGCGCGCGGGACGCGCGGATTGATCTCCAGCCCCGCGCGAAACGCACTCACTGCCTCATCCAGCCGATTCAGTTGGGTTAGGGCTCCGGCGAGATTGAAATACCCACTTATGTCACCTGGGTTGAGCTCGATCGACTTCTTGTACGCATCGATCGCCGCCTGCGGGTTCCCGAGCGCGAGCAGGGCGCTGCCGAGGTTGTTGTACGCCGGTGCATAGCCCGCGTTGAGCTCCAACGCCTTGCGAAAGTGTTCGATCGCCGCCGCCGGTTCGGCGTTTCTCGCCAGGCAAATTCCCAGACCGTTATGTGCCTGCCATGACTGGGGCTTGAGCTCTACCGCGCGCCGGGCATACGGGAGCGCCTCCCGAACACGCCCGGTCTCGCGAAGTGCCTCGGCAAGACCGGCCATCGCCTCAGCATGTTCGGGATTCAGTTCGATCGCCCGCCGGTAGTGCGGAGCCGCTTTGGCGAAATCTCCCTTCAGGCCGTACGTAACGCCCATCTCATACTCGAAAGCGGGGCGATAGGATGCCCTTGTGTCGAAACCGATCCGTTCGTTCAGCCATGTAAGACCGGCTGCAAGCGCGAGCGAGGTCAGAACGATGACTGCCGTTTTCGGACGGCGGCGCCAATCGGCGAGCGAATACAGCGACCAGCCGGCCGCCAGCGAAGCGACAGGAACCACGGGAAGCCGGTATCGTGGTGAATACCAGAAGACCATCACCACGACCCACGAGAACGCGAACAGGACCAACTCGGGTATGCAACGGCCCGGTCTTCTAACCCAGAACGCAACGGCCACGAGCGCCGGCGGCAGCAGCCAAGCGACGCGAAGCGGCGCGAGGCGCAGCGATTCCGCCAGGCCGGCCGCCCGTTCCAGTGCGGGCCGGTAGATGTCGCCGTAGTTTTGCGACGTGAGGAACCAGTAGGCCTTGCGACCGGCCAGGGCAATCGTTTCGAGAGGATGCCCGGCCCAGCGTTTCATCGCCTTCCGGGCGAAGTATCGATCGACATCCGCCCAACTGCCACGACGGCCGGTCTCTCGCTCGTATACGCGAGCGGCATCGTCGAACATCTGATCTCGATCGAGGCTGATGCCCGTTATCTCCGTATAGACGCCTTGCGCACCTGGGGCGCTGCCGAGGTAGAGGTTGATTCCCGCGTTGGCAGAGACCGGGATGATCGCGTGCGCGGTGTACAGGTTGTGAAGCGTCGCCGGCAGAATGACGGCGACCGCACTACACAACAGAGCGGCGCCGAGCTTTAGCGCCGCGTGCTGCTGGCGGCCAATCCACCCGGCCCAGCAGGCGAGCACGGGCACGACCAGCATCATGGCGGGCGTTGCAAGACAGTTCACGCCGAGCAAAGCGCCCGCCACACCGGCCCTGCCTGCATTTCGTCGCTCTTCGAATCGAACCAGCGCCAGCCACAGGAGGCAGACGAGAAGAAGCTGCACCGAGGAAACCAGGATACGCGTCGATCGCGCCGTCGGCCCCAGCGTCAGGAGGAAAACGAGTGCCGCAATTATGCCGACGACGGGACCGAAGCGCTTCCGGCCGATCACCGCGATCAGCGCAGCGGCGGCGACATTGGCGCCGACCTGAAGAACATAGACCATGGTCAGCCCGCCGCCGGAGAGCCTGACCAATGCCAAAAGGTAGGGATAAAGTGGCGCCGACAGGAAGGGCCTATCCTGGGACCATTGCCCGTGAGCAAGCCCCTCCGCCCAGGTCCAGTACGTGCGGGCGTCAAGCCGCAGAAGGCTGGAAAACGGATTGTGCTCGATGTAGTCGTGGACCATCCAAAGGCGGGAGACCGCGGCAGCGAGGCACAACAGGCCCACCGCCGGCCAGAACCAGCGCCCGCGACCTTCGTCCGGGGACTGCGAACCCACCGCGGCGCCGTTCGCACGCGTATCACTCAAACTCGGTTCCACGGTCGTCACGCGCTGAATCTATCGTGCCGCCGCTGCCGCCGCCAGTCACGAACGGCGGATGACGTCCACCGACATTCAGTTACCTTCGTGATACGCCTGCTTGGATTGATACAGTGTCAGCCGGCTTTCGATCTGCTCGACAAGCGCCTGCTCGCCCTTGGCTGCCGCGACTGCCTTGGCGCGTGATGCGGTGCGGACCGCCCGGTCGAACTCGCCGGCCTCGGCATAAGCCGCCGCGAGTGTGTCCAGAAGATTTCCGTCTTCCTTTCCACCGGCGTTGATCGCATCATTTGCCAAACGAATCGCCGCTGCACCGTTGCGGACCCTCGGGTCCGGACAAGTCGCCAGCAACCAGGCAAGGTCGTTGACGATCAAGGTGTGCTCGGTCGTTTCCTCCACCTCATCGATTCCCCGTCGAAGCACCGCTGCCGCCTCGGCGAATCGTTTCGATTGGCTGAGAAGATTGGCGAGCCGTTGATACGCCGGCCCATAGCTGGGTCTGATCGCAATCGTCTTTTGAAACGCTTGCTGCGACCGCTCGACGTGGCCGAATTCTGCGAGGGCGCAGGCGAGATTGTACCACGTGTCCGCGGAGTCGGGATTGATCGACAGCGCATTCTCGTACTGCTCGATTGCCTGCTCGAAAAGGCCCTGCCGGGCAAGCGCGTTACCGAGATTCGCGTAGGCTTCGGCCGGGATGGGGTCAAGCTCGATCGCTTTCCGAAACTCCGCGGCGGCTTCTGCATATTGCCCCTGCTCGGCCAGTTGGATGCCCAGCGCGTCATGAGCCTCAGCCGAGTCCGGCCAGTTCTCGACGACGCGTGTCAGGCACGCCTTGGCAAGTTCGGGTCGGCCGGTCGCATGATACGCATCGGCGAGATCGACCCACGCAGCGACGAAGTTGGGTCGCGCTTGCAACGCTCTTCTCATGCACTCGATCGCCTGCTGGTAATCGCCCTGGTCCGCCCAGGCTCGCCCACAGCCGAACTCGTACATCGAGCGGTACGACCGCGGATTGTCGAAGCCGGTCCAGCGGTTGGCGGCGACAAGTCCGACCGTCGTAAGGAGCGCTCCAGCCACTGCCAGGCGCCAGCCAAGCGCGGTTCGGCGACCGACCGCTCCGCACAGCGCAACGGCCGCCGCCACCGCGACCACGGGGACAACGGGCATCCGGTAGCGCGGCGAGTACCAGAATATCATGACCACGATGAGCGGAAGCGCGAACAACACGACCTCAGGAAAGTGCCGGCGCGAACGCCGGACCAGCCATGCGAGGCCGACGAGTGCGGTTGGGAGCAGCCAGGCCGTGTGCAGCGGGGTCAGGCGTAAGCGGCCAAGGTAGCCGTCTTCAACCTCCAACGTCGACAGATAAACATCTCCGTAGTTCACACCAGTGAGGAACCAGTAGAATTTCCGCGCGAACAGCACGACGGTGTGGACCGGGTCGTCAAACCAGGCGTCGATCGATTTGCGTAGGTAGAACGCGTCGATCTCGCTCCAACTGCCGGGCCGGCCCTTCTCCTTCTCGAAGACTTTCCGCGTGTAGAAGCCGAGGCCGGCCTTCTGCGAGATTACACCTTCCGCGGGTTCGTACACGCCGGTCGCGTCCGCACTGTTGCCGTGATAGAGCGTGATGCCGGCCTGTGCCGAGATCGGGATGAACTCGCCGGTCGCCCGCC
>JBECKQ010000305.1:0-11530 GCA_040235375.1 Phycisphaerae bacterium
ACCGCGCCGTGGGTGGCGGATTTGTCCCCGCGCAAGGGGGCCAAGGCGTACTTCGTGCAGGACTACGGGGCGAACGAGGGGCAACCGTTGGACAAGGTCGTTCCCACGTGGGACCTTCCGCTGCACAAGATCACGATCTCGCAATGGCTGCTTGGCCTCATCGCCGAGCACAGCGGTGACACGGACGTAACTTACGTGCCCAACGCCGTCGATACCGGCCGCTTTTATGCCGCCCCGCGCGGCAGGCAGCCCGTGCCCACGGTGGGGTTCATGTACTCGACTCGGCCGCAGAAGGGTGTGGACATCGCGCTGGATGCGATCGCGCAAGCACGCCGGTCCATCCCGCAGCTTCACGTCGTTGCCTACGGCGCGTCGCCTCCGTCACCGGGGCTTCCCTTACCTCAGGCCTGTGACTACGCACTATTGGCTCCCGACGAAATGCTGAAAAGCATTTACGGCCGGTGTGATGCATGGATCTTTTCGAGTCGCCTGGAGGGCTTCGGCCTGCCGATTCTCGAAGCGATGGCATGCCGGACGCCCGTGATCGCGACGCCGGCCGGCGCCGCCTTCGAGCTTTTGTCCGACGGGGGCGGTATCATCCTCGACGCTGCTGATGCGCGGAAGGTGGCCGATGCAATCACTCGACTGGTGCAAATGCCCGATGATGACTGGCGGGCGATGTCCACGATCGCATACCAGACGGCCACGCAATATTCGTGGGCGGATGCCGCTTCACGCTTTGAAGCGGGTTTGAGGGACGCAATCCGGAAGGCCGCTTTGCTGGCGGCCTCCTGAATCGTTCGACGAGCGGTATATGGCGGAAGTTACAGGAAGAGTCCTGGCGCGCAACTCGGTCTTCGCCTTCGCGGCCCAGATGTGGCGCATCGGGTCACGTTTCATCCTCACGCCGATCATCCTTCTGGCAGTCGGTGTGGAGGGGTACGGCACGTGGACGCTGATGTTCTCCATCTGCGCCTACGTCAACGTCATCGACACCAATTTCGGCGTCGCTTACACCAAGTTCACGGCCGAATACGACGCCAAGCGCGATTACGAGCGCCTGGCGACGATCATCGGGTCCGGAATGGTTCTCATCGGCTCGATCGGAGCGGTGGCCATCGCCGCCTTGTGGATGCTGCGCCGCGAGATACTCCACGCGCTGAACGTCACCGAACCGCTGATGGACGACGCCGCCAAGGCGCTGCTCCTCGTCTCGTCCGCCGTCTTCATGCGAATGAGCGTGGGATGCGTGTTCCAGATTCTCACCGGGCTCCAGCGCCTGGATCTGCGTCACAAGCTCGCCATCCTTGCCTCCGCCACCGAGTTCGTCGTGGCGATCATCCTGCTGTATCGCGGCTGGGGACTGGTCGGCCTCGCCACCGGGCACGTGACCGGCCAGGTCCTGACCATCATTCTCGCCTGGTGGTTCTGCCACCGACTGGCGCCCCAACTGAAGATTTCCCCCTTCAACTTCAGCTGGGACGGCCTGCGCCAGATGTTCTCCCTCGGCGGCCGGTTCCAGTTGCTCTCGTTCATGCAGATGCTCATCCAGCACGGCACGAAGCTGGTCATCTCCGCGCTGCTGGGCGTCGAGATGCTGGCCATCGCCGAGATCGCCAACAAGCTCATGTCGCTGGGAATGGCCGTCGGCGGAACGGTCATCGCGCCGCTGCTGCCTGCGTTCTCCAACTTCCACGCGAGCGGAAGCCGCGACCGGGCGCAGAACCTCTACGAGCACGGATCGAGAATCTCCGCCATCGTCTCGCTACCCACGTTTGCGTTCCTGGCCATCTTTGCCAATCGACTGGTGCCGCTCTGGACCGGGCACGACTTCCCGCTGTCGATCTGGACCGTACAGGTCATGGCCCCGGTCGCGTTCCTGAGCATGCTGACCGGCATGGGAACGGCGTCCCTCCGGGGCCGTGGCAGCATCCGGCTGGAGATGAGCTACGCGCTTGTCGGCATCGCCGTGCTCATTGCCCTTTATCCGCCGGGTTATTACTTCGGCCACTATCAGGGCATGATCATGGCGGAAGTCATTGCCGGAATCGCCGGCGCGTTCTGGTTCTTTTTCGCCTTCGCCCGCTCCGAGTCGTTGAACGCCTGGGCATGGCTCCGGGCCACGCTCGTGCGGCCGTTGGTCATCCTCGGCCCGGTCATCGCGATCATCGCCGGGCTCGCCACGACTTTCACGCTGGACTTCGGCATCCACGGTCGACGCATGGCGCTTGTGGCCCGCATGGGCGTCTGGGGACTGGCATACACCGTCGCAGTTCTCGTCGTGATCTGGTTCGCCCTGCTCACCGAGGAGGACCGCGCTTCCGTCAAGAGCTACCTTCCCGGTCGGCGTCATGCAACCGAGCCTGAGAAACTACCCACGCCTGCCGGCCTTGAGCCCACCGCGGAAGAGACCGCGGAGACGCTTGCCCAATGAAGGTCGCCCTCGTCAACCAGCCGCTGGACGGTTCGCTCCCGCCGACCCAGACTTCGCTGTCCATCTGGTCGTATCAGGTTGCACGCCGCCTGGCGTCCGACCACGACGTCACCGTTTACGGCAAGAAGAACGGACCGGGCGAGAAGGTGGAGCTGCGCGACGGCGTGCGATATTTCCACGCTTCTCCCAACGTGGACCGGCGGTTGATGCCCTTGCTCGATCGGTTTGCGAGTCCTTCACCCACGCTCCCCGTGGCGACGGCGCGCACGTACGGCCTGGGCTACGCCATGCAGGTGGCGCTCGACCTGCGCGCGCAGAAGTGCGACCGCGCCCTCGTGTTCAACTACTCGCAGTTTGCGCCGGTGATCAAGCGAATCAGCCCCCGGACCGGCGTAATCCTCAACATGCAGTGTGAATGGCTGTCGCAGTTTGATCCGACGGTCATCCGGCGTCGCCTGCGCAACGTCGACGCCATCGTGGGCTGCAGCGACTACATTGCCCGGAAGATTCGAGAGCGCTTTCCGGATTTTCAAGGACCGTGCCGGGCGTTGTTCAACGGCGTGGACATTCAGCATTTCTCCGGCGATGGCCACCGCCCGGCTCCCGACGGCCGCAAACGACTCCTGTTCGTCGGGCGCATTTCCCCCGAGAAGGGCGTTCACGTGCTGATTGACGCCTTCGTGCGCCTACTGGATCGTCACCCCGACGCGCAGCTCGATATCGTCGGCGCCCACGCCGTGTGCCCGCGGGATATCCTCGTCGATCTGAGCGACGAGCCCACCGTTCGAGAGCTTGCCCGTTTCTACGACGAGCGCGGTTACTTCGGCCATCTTCAGGACCGCATCGAAGCCGCCGGCATCGGCGACCACGTGATCTTCTCCGGCTTCGTGCCGCACGCCGAGTCCGCCGAGCACTACCACGCCGCCCACGTGCTCATCAATCCTTCGCTCAGCGAGGCATTCGGCATGAGCCTGGCCGAGGCGATGGCCGCCGGCGTCCCCGTCGTCGCCACGCGCGTCGGCGGCATGCCCGAGATCGTGGACGACGGCCAGACGGGGCGGCTTGTCGAGCCCGACGACGCCGAGGCCCTCGCGAAGGCCATCCTCGATGTGCTCGCCGATGAGGGCCGCCGGCGGGCCATGGGGCTTGCCGGCCGGAATCGCGCCAAGCACCTATTCTCCTGGGACAGAATCGCCGATGAACTGCGCAGCATCTGCGCCAGTGTGTGAGATCGCCTTCCATGTCGCTGACACACCGCGCCGCATCCTACGAAGCGCCCGCCTGCCCGCTTTCCGTCGTGCCGGTGAGCACTGTGACGGATATGGAGCGCCTCAAGGAAGACTGGGACGCGACGTACGCCGCTGACCCCCAGGCGCACATGTTCAGCTCGTGGTGGTGGGTGCGCTCCTGGATCGAGTCGACGCCGTACAAGTGGACGGTGCTGGTGGCACGGCGCGGAGAGGCGGGGGCTGCCGTGGGATTTGCCGTGTTCGGCGCGACGTATAGTCGTTGGGGGCCTGTTCCGCTGCTGCACGAGCTCTACTTCGGCACGAAACCCCTCGGCGATTACAGCGGTTTCGTCATCCTGCCCGAGTATCAGGTCGAGGCGGCGGCGGCGTTCGGCCGCTTCGTTCGCGACCGTCTGCGCTGGGACCGACTGCGACTGCGGGACGTGCTGGACGAGCGCCTGGATGATTTCCTTGCCGGGCTCTACGGCGATCACACGACCATTCGCCACGAGAAAGGCACCCAGTGCCCGTTCATCACTCTGCCGGCGACGTGGGACGGCTACCTTCAGTCCTTCATGTCCTCGAAAGGGCGATACAGAGTCCGCCACGGACTGCGCGAGATCGAAAAACTGCCGGGCTTCCGCGCGTCGATCGCCGATTCCGCCAACCTTCCGGAGCACACCGAGGCGCTGCTGTCCTTGTGGCAGGGCCGCTGGGGGCAGCGATCCCTTGAGGACCTGGCGGTCTATCGCCGTCTGCTTGTCTCGACCGCCGATTGCGGTCACCTCTGGCTGCGGACGATATGGGACGCGGCGACGCCGGTCGCATCGCTGGTCGCGTTCAAGGATCCCGTGAGACGGACGTTTTCCTATTACATTGGCGGCTTCAATCGCGAGTACGCCTCCCTCGGTCCGGGCAAAGTCATCGTTGGATGGACCATTCGGGACGCGATCGAGGCGGGCTACAGTTACTTCGACTTCCTGCTCGGCGGGGAGGAATACAAGACCGAACTCTTTGGAGCGCAGCCGCGCTCGACGCAGAGCCTCTCTGTCATGCGCCGCGGGACGCGCGTTCGCGTCGGCCGCTGGCTTCTGCATCTGCGCGACTCGGCCAATCGCGGCCCGCAACTCGACGGCTCTGCCGCCTGAGCGCGGGCGACGAAACGGTATTCATGGCATCCCTCGCACGATCATTGCGGACGCGTTCGCAGCAGCTTTACTGGCGGCTGCTCCTGTCGCGATGCACCCCGTTCACCGATGGCGAGTTGGCGAGCTCCGCGATGGTCTTCGCCCCGCATTTCGACGACGAGACGCTCGGCTGCGGCGGGACGACTCTCAAGAAAGTCCGCGCCGGCGCAGACGTCCGCCTCGTGTTCATGACCGACGGCGGCGATTCGCACAGCAGCTTCATGCCGCGCGAGGAGTTGTCTTCGGTGCGTCGCCGTGAAGGGCTCGCCGCAGCGGCCGCGCTCGGCGTGCCCGATGATCGCGTCGTCCTGCTCGACTTGCCGGACGGGCGCCTTCGGGCCGACGACGCGGACGGCGTGCGCCGCGCCGCCGATCTGCTTCAAATGCACCGGCCGCAGCAGGTGTTCGTTCCTCACCGGTGCGACCAGAAGTCCGATCACGTCGCCACGCACGGTATTGTGACGCGTGCGTTGCAGCGCTACGCTTCCCCGGTGACACTGCTGGAGTATCCTGTCTGGTACTGGCGGCACTGGCCCTGGACGGCCGGCAGGCACCTTCCCGAAACCGCTGTGCGGGCCCTGCGCCGGGGGATCGGCGCTGCCCGGCGCCTGCTCAGGGATTGTCGCTACCGCGTCGACATCACCGACGTTGCGGCCGAAAAGCGGGCGGCGCTGGACAAACACGCCACCCAGATGAGCCGATTCAATGGTGAGCGGAACTGGCCTACGCTATCGGACGTCTGGGAAGGCGAGTTTCTCGCCTGCTTCTTTCGCAGCCATGAGATTTTCGCCGGTCGCGCAGACGAACCGCGGACGCAGCGCAGAGTGACCGCCAGGCCGCACGAGGTCCTCGGGTAATCGATGCATCCGAACAGCCTTCCAGCAGTCCTGGCCTTGCTCGCGTGGATACCGCTCTGCTCGGTGCTTTTCTTTCTTTTTTCGCCGGTGCGGGCGATCACGCTGGCGTATCTGATCGGCTGGCTTGCGCTGCCCATCGCCGAAGTCCAGGTCAGCGGCTTCTGGAATATCGACAAGACGCTCGCGACGAACATCGGCGTCGGGCTGGGCGCCGCCCTGTTCGCTTCGAATCAGTTCCGTGGCTTCAAGTTCGGAGCGATCGACATTCTGCTTGTCGTTTTCGCCCTCGGCACCTGTATTACCTCGCTCGAGAACAACCTCGGGCTGTACGACGGCCTCTCCGGCACGGCCCAACAGCTTTTCCGGTACGCCATTCCTTTCTGGTTCGGCCGCGCGTTCATCCGCAATCGTAAGGACCTGCATCAGGCGGCGCGGATCATCGTGATCGGCGCTTCGGTGTACGCCGTCCTCGCGGTGTGGGAATGGCGGATGAGCCCGCAGATTCACCGTACCCTGTACGGCTTCTTCCAGCACTCGTTTGCTCAGCACATGCGCTGGGGATTCTACCGGCCGATTGTCTGCTTCCGGCACGCCCTGGCCCTGGGCACCTTCTTTGTCTGGACCTCGTTGCTGGCGATCTCGATGTGGCGCAGCGGCCGGCTCCACGGCCTGCTCGGTGCTCCCGGCATCATCTTCATGATCCTCCCCGTGATCGGGCTGGCGGTATCCATGTCGTTCGGGCCGTGGGGACTTTTTGCTTTCGGCGCCGCCCTCCTCCTACTCCGCAAGCGGCTCCATTGGCGGCTGCTCATCTGGCTGCCGGCCGCGTGCGCCGTTCTATGGGTAGGGGGGCGCTACAGCGGCTGGACCAACGGCGAATGGCTCTCCTCCACGGTCGCGAAGGTTTCCCCCGATCGCGCGGATTCCATGGAGGGGCGGATCAACGCGGAAGATTTGCTCATCAATCACGCCAGGAAGCGTCCCGTCTTCGGCTGGGGTACCTGGGGCAGAAATCGCGTCTACGACGAGTGGGGTAAGGACCTGACGGTCACTGACGGACTTTGGATCATCCTCGTCGGATCGTTCGGCCTCTTCGGCCTGATCACGTTTTACCTGTGGTGGTATTGGCCGCTGCTTATGAGCTACAGCCTTGCCGGCGCCGTGGAGGACGAGCCTGTCATCATGCCCATTCTCATTGCCATCGCTCTTCAAGCGGTGAACTTCCTGTTCAATGCGTTTCTGAGCCCCGTTCTAACGCTCATGAGCGGCGCTGCCGTCGGGATGTTCCTGCGCGCGAACTACGAGCGCCGCGCTTTGCAGCGGGCGTACGAGTTTCCCGTGTGGGTTGAGCCGTCCCTCGCCCCGCAACCGGGGTATACACGTTGACCGATCTGTCCATCGTCGTCGTCAGCTACAACACCCGCGAGCTGTTGCACCGCTGCCTTGACTCGCTCGAAGCCGGCTGCGAGGAGATGCGGACCGAAACCTTCGTCGTGGACAACGCCAGCCGCGACGACTCCGCCGACATGGTCGAACACGACTTCCCCCGCGTCACTTTGATCCGCAACGATCGCAACGCCGGGTTCGCCGCGGCCAACAACCTCGCCCTCGAGAGGGCGGCAGGACGGCACGTGGTCCTGCTCAACTCCGACACGGTCGTCCGGCCGGGGGCGCTGGGCGAGCTTGTCCGGTTCATGGATGACACGCCGAAGGCGGGCTATTGCGGGCCGCGCCTGCTGAACCCGGACGGGACCCACCAGCCGTCGGCGAAGCGGTTTCCGACCGTTTTCAGCGGCGGCTTTGCCATGTTGAGCTTCAGCCGGAAGTACCCCGTCAGCAGGCATGCCCTCGACCTGCACGCTCAGCACGGTGATGCCGAGCGATTCCGCGCCGACTGGCTGACCGGCGCGTGCCTCGTCGTTCGAGCCGACGCGATGCGCCGGGTCGGCCCCCTCGATGACGGCTTCTTCATGTACTTCGAGGAAACCGACTGGTGCAAACGGATGCACGCCGCCGGCTGGGAAGGTTGGTACGTTCCTTCCGCCGAGGTTGTGCACTACGGCGGCGGCAGCGTCGGGATCGACCGCATGCAGGCGCCGTTCTTCGGGAATCATCCGGTCTACTGGATCGCCAGCCGCCGGCGCTTCATGCGTCGCTATTACGGGCTTGCCGGCGTCGCCCTGTCGGAAGCCGTCGATATGGGACTTTACGCGGCGCTGTGGATGCGCCACCGTTGGAGATCCTCGCCGGAGAGCCGGCTCAAGGCCCAGCGAGCATCGCAGGCCCTGCGGCACCTCGTGCGCAGCGCCCCGCCTGCTTCCACCTGACGCGCGGGCGGCGGCCCAGTCTCGCCGGGCTGCATCAACGCCGATATACGTAATGATGGCCGACCAACCGAACATCCTCGTTATTGTCGTCGATTCCCTGCGCGCCGATCGCGTCGGCTGTTACGGCTACGACCGCGACACCACGCCGACCATCGACCGGCTCGCTTCGCAGGGTTGCCTGTTCGCCAGCGCGATCACCGCGGCCCCGTTCAGCCCCGCATCGTACGCGTCCATCTTCAGCAATCTGTATCCGCATCAGCACGGCGTGAACGGTGATACGGTGCGCGTTTGGCCGGACGGCTGGCCGAGGCTTCCCGAGCGCCTGAAGGAATGCGGTTACTACACGTTCTGTATTTCAAACAACGCCTTTGTCACGCGGGCGATGAACACCGGCCGCGGCTTCGACGATCTTCTGGACATGCGCGAGCCCACCTGGTACGTCCGCCAGCACGAGCGCGTCCTGCGCCGCGTGCGCAGGCATTTCGGCGATGACTGGGCCAGGCGGCTCTCCTCCAACCGCATGAACTGTTTCGTGAAGGGCGACTCCCACGAGTCGATGCGCAATACCGCGGCGCTCATCAACGCATCGCGCGCGCCGTTCTTCGGTTTCGTCATTCTGATGGACCCGCATACGCCATACGATCGGCGGCGCACGCGATATGCGGCTAGCGCAGCGGACGTGCGGCGTTTCTTCCGCCGCTACAACAAACGGACCATGTGGGCGGAGATGATGGCCGATGGTCGCCGCCTCACCGCGGCCGAGCTTGCGGTGGTCCGCGACCTCTACGATGCCGAAACGCGACACGCCGATGACTGCATCCGCACGCTTGTCGAGCAGCTACGGGCGCAGAACCGGCTCGACAATACCGTGCTGATCGTCACCGCCGACCACGGCGAGGCCTTCGGCGAGCAGGGCACGTGGGGCCACGGCTTTTGCCTGAACGATTGTCTCACCCGCGTACCGCTCATCATCCGTTGCCCGCGATACTGGCCCGCAGCGACACGCTTCCCCGGCCTCGTGCAATTGCATGACATCCACGACCTCGCCATGAGTCTCGCCGCCGACGGCCGCCCCCGCATCGACAGCCACCCCTACTGTCTCACCCAGGCCGCGGATCCCGACTGGCAGGCGCGGGACGCCGTCTTCAGCGAGTTCCCCCGCCAGTCCAGAACGATCCAGTTCATGCGCGAGCGAAACCCGGCCTTCAATCCCGGCCGCTGGGATCATGACATGTGGGCCGTGCGAACGGCTGACTGGCGCTGCGTGCAGTACGACAACGGCGAAATCGCCCTTTACGACCTGCAAAACGACCCTGCGGAGCGAACCGACGTGCATCAAAACTATCCTGATGTGCTCGATACCCTGATCGCCAGGCTGGAGGCGCATCGCTCGGATCGGCCCTTTGTGGACGAAGCCGGCCCGAAGGAGGACGTTGACGAGGCCGTTGCCGAGAGGCTCCGCGCGCTGGGTTACATCGAATGAGCACTCGCACCCAGCATCATCAAGAAGCAGCCGGCGCCGCAGGTTCCCGCGAAGTCGACACCCGCTGCGCCGACGGGCGGCGTGCGACGCTCTTGCCGCACTTCCTGCTCGTCGGCAGCGAGAGAAGCGGCTCGACGATGCTTCGCCTCATGCTCGATCATCACCCGCAGCTATCGTGCATGTACGAGTGCGACTTCCTGACTCGTCACTATGCCGACTGCCGCGGCCGCCCGGCCGCCGAATTGCTCGGCCGCATTAACAGTGATTGGCACTACAAGCATTGCGGAATCCCCATTCCGGCCGACACGACGTGCTATGAGGATGCCATCCAGTCGTTCTTCCGCGAGCGCGCCCAATCGACAGGCAAGCAGATCATCGGCGCGACGTTCCACCACAACTTCGCCGGCCTGCCGGAGCTCTTCCCCGATGCGAAGTACATCCACCTGCTGCGCGACGGCCGCCCGGTGGCGTCGTCGATCGTCCAGATGGGCTGGGCCGGCAACCTGTACTGCGGGGCGCTTCAATGGCGCGACGCGATCCGCCAGGTCCGTGCGATCCAACGCCGAGTTCCGCCGGAACGCTGGCTCCAGGTCCGCTACGAAGACCTGCTGAAGGATTCCGGTGCCACCCTTGCGGCGATCTGCGACCACTTGGGCATCCCCTACAGCAGCGAAATGCTGTCGTACGATCGGGACACGACGTACTCGCGACCCGATCCCGCCAATGTTGATCGCTGGCGCCGGCTGCCGGCCCGACAACTGCGTCTCGCCGAACTCGCCGCCGGCCCGGAGCTTGAAGAGCTCGGCTACAGCCGCCTGTTCTCGTCGGCGACGGCCGGGCCGGCCAGGCGCGCGCTGCTCGTGCTGCACAATCGGTGGGGCAGAGCGAGGTTCCGCTGCCGACGTTTCGGCTTCTACCTTCTCGCGGCGCGCAAGTTCTGGAGCATTCTCGGGGTGAAGCGTGCGGCGCTCGAGCGACGCTACGAGGCCATCCAGGAGGCGCACATCAAGTGACGGATGCCGCGCAGCAAAAGCCGACCCTTTCGGATGCAGAGGCACCGCCCATCAGCGTGGTCGTCATCGGTCGCAACGAGGGCGAGCGTTTGGTGCAGTGCCTCCAGTCGGTCCGCGCGGCCGACTATCCCCAGGACCGCATCGAGCTGATCTACGTCGACACGGCTTCGACCGACGGAAGCCCCGAACGCGCGGCCCCGCACGCCGATCGCGTGCTGCGCATCGATCCCGATCGGCCGTGCGCCGCGGCCGCCCGCAACGCAGGTTGGCCGATCGCTCGCTACGATCTGGTTCAATTCCTCGACGGCGACACGCTGATGAATTCGGCGTGGCTGCGCACCGCGGCATCGGCCATTCGCCCGGACGGCGTCGCCTGCGTGTTCGGCCGTCGCGAGGAGGCCGATCCGACCGGCACGATCCTGCGCTACTGGACACACCTGGACTGGCGCATTCCGCCAGGCGCCGATCAGCCCTGCGGCGGCGACGTGCTCTTTCGCCGCGAAGCCCTGCGCGAGATGAACGGCTACGACGAATCGCTTATCGCCGGCGAGGAGCCCGATCTGTGCTTTCGCCTCCTGCGCACCGGCCGGTGGACGACCGCGTCGCTCGACGTGCCGATGACCGTTCACGACATCGGCGACTTCCGCTTCCGGCAGTACTGGCGCCGCGGCGTGCGCAGCGGCCACGCCTTTGCCGAGGTCGCCCTGCGACATGCGGGAAGCGGCCGCGGTTTCTGGGTCCGGCCCAACTGGCGGATCCTCGCGTGGTTCGTACTGCTGGCCGTTGCTGTGGCGGCCTCGATCGTCTGGTGGACCTCCTGGCCGATCGTCGCCTGGATTCTGTTTGTTTGCGCCCAGTACGCGCGCTATTGTTTGCGCGAACGACGGCAAACGCCGAACTGGAAGCTGGCCGCCTGGGCCGGCCTGCGGTACATCATGGCCAAGCCGCCCCAGTTTGCAGGGCTGCTGCTGTTTCTGTCGCGCAGAATCACCGGCAGAGG
>JBECKQ010000303.1:0-8278 GCA_040235375.1 Phycisphaerae bacterium
CGTGCACGACCGTAACACCTTCCAGCTTCGCGGCCGCGGAAGTGTCCACCTTCTTGAGCTTGGCGCCGTGAGCCGGCGGGCGGAGGAGCCTGGCGTACAGCATGCCCGGCAGCCGAATGTCGCCGGCATACTGAGCCTTGCCGGTCACCTTCTCGATCGCGTCGCGGTGGTGGAAGGGTTTGTTTATCACCTTGAATTCCGAAGGCTTCTTCAGGGCGGGTTTCTCCTTCGCCCGCCGGACGATCGTCTTGCCCTTCGCGAGTTCGCCGTACGTGATGCGCGTGCCCTTCTGCTGCGCGTCATAGATCACGCCGTTGTCCACGACCAGCCTCTCCCGAGGCACATTGAGCTGTTCGGCGGCCAGCTCCAGCAGGACGCTCCGGGCTTCCGCGCCGGCGGCGCGCAGCGGGGGGCCGAAGAAGCGCGTGGTCATCGAGCCGAAAGTCCCCATGTCCCAGGGGCACAGCGCGGTGTCGCCCATGACCATGTCGACCGACTCGAAGGCGACATCGAGCTCATCGGCCAGCATCTGGGCCAGCGAGGTGATCACGCCCTGGCCCTGCTCAATCTTGCCGGTGTAGCAGGTGACGCGACCATCCGCGCCGATCCGCAGAAACGCGTTGAAATCCTCGGGGAGCGGATGCCAACGGCGGCGCGGCTCGGCGGCGAACACCGAGCTGTCGCCCCAGCAGAAGAAGACGATGATCCCACCCCCCAGCATCTTGAGGACCTCGCGGCGAGACAGCTGGGGATCAAAGACGATATCCGTGAAGTCCAGATTGAGGGCTTCGTGCTCGTTCATGACCCGTTCCCTTTCCCCATGGCCTTGGCAGCGGACTGAATGGCGTCGATGATCCGGGTGTGCGCCCCGCACCGGCACAGGTTGTGGTCCAACCCTTCGATGATCTCTTCCCGCGTGGGCCGCGGGTTGTCCCGCAGGAGGCTGTACGCGGCAAGGATCATGCCGGGCGTGCAGAACCCGCACTGCAGGGCATCATTCTCCGCGAACGCCTTTTGCAGGGAGTGGAGCTCGCCGTTGCTGGAGAGCCCCTCGATGGTGCGGACCTCCCGGCCGTTGGCGTTCCGCACTGGATAGACGCACGAGCGGACGGCCTTGTTATCGATCAGGACGGTACAAGCCCCGCAATGGGCCTGGCCGCATCCGAACTTGGTGCCCGTCAGGCCGAGGTCGGTCCGCAGAACCCACAGGAGCGGTCGCTGCCCATCGGTGCTCACGCTGACCGGTTTGTCATTGAGTGTGAACGAAATCGTCTGTGCCATAGGGTATACCTGTGTCCTTTATCCGCATTGACTGCCGTGCGTAAACACCGCGGCGGTGAACTCCGGGCCCTTGTCGCTGCGGAGGTGTTCGGGAACACCGCGCGTAGCAAACAGCCGTGACAATCGCTCGGGCACATCAAGCGAATCGTAATCCTGCCGACGTCGATCGCAAGGCACTCACGCGAAAAATCATCCAGCGGCGTCAACAGGCGCGATGGCGGCTGCAGCGCTCGGAATGGTGCGCTGGATCGGCGTGGCAACCTGCCATGAGTATGCCGCTGACAACATTCCGGCCCCTGATCGGCGACGGCACGACCTTCTTCAAACGGGGAGCAGCTGCACTATGCTGGTTGAGCGCCTTCTGACCGCGTACACGCTCTGAAAGTGGGGCTGCTCAGCGGTACCCTTCGATCGTCACCTCAATCTCCCCGCTGGGCAGTCGCTCGCGCGTCACAGTCCGGCTCCGTGCTCTCTGCTGGTGGGCGATCACCTGATACGCGTACTGCTGCCTGATCCGGTTCTGCAGCGCCGGTTGGAATCGGTGGCGGACGTCGTACTCGCTGATCCGAGCCCGGTATGAGCCGTCCGGCTGCCGTTCCCACTCGACATCGTCGGCGGCCGTGCCGACGTGCTGGCGGCGGATGATGATGCTGGCCTTCTGCGGACGTACGTCGCCCTGATAGCCGAACAATGGCACGGCCTCGGCGTGGACTTCGATCTGCTCGGCGGCGAAGCCGCAGTCGATGAGCGCCGCGACCAGTGCCTGCGGATTGCGAAACTCGGTCTTGCATTCGACGAAGTGGGGAATGCTGTCATTCTGCGGTAAAATGGCACGTGTGCGTCTGGCTATTCATCGGGGAGTGTTCAGGTACGATGTGGGACAAGCTGACATTTGACGCGCTGGCAACGCGTCTGCTGCAGCGCACGCGAGTGCACTCCACCCTGCTGATCGCCGTCGATGGTGGCGGAGGCGCGGGCAAAAGCACATTCGCGGCGTCCCTCTGCGCAGCGCTCACCGCGGCGGGGGCGTTGGCCACTGTCGTACCCATGGATGACTTCTTCCGTCCCCACGAAAAGGCGCAACAACCCGTTTCACACGGCTTCGTCGACGGCGAAATGGACTGGCAGCGTCTCCGGGAGCAGGTCATCGCGCCGCTCAAGGTCGGGCATGATGCCCGCTATCAACGCTTCGACTGGCCGACGCGCACTCTGCAGGAATGGCATGCGGTCCCCGTCGGCGGATCGGTCATCGTGGAGGGCGTCGGCGTGCTGCGGCAGGAACTCGCCGCCTGCTACGACTTCAAGGTCTGGGTGCGCTGTCCACGGCAGCGCCGCCTTGAACGCGGTGTTGCCCGCGACGGGGAGCAGGCGCGCGAGCGCTGGGAGCGTCAGTGGCTTCCGGCCGACGAGCGATTTGTCCAGCTCCATCATCCGGAAAACGTCGCCGATCTCGTTGTTGACGGCTCAGGTGACTTGACTACCGCTCGGAGTGCGTACTTCGTGTGCGTTCGGGGCTGCTGATCGCGGCCGCCGATCCACGCCATCAATCCAGCACCACCCGCGTGCGCATCGAACGCGCCGAGTTCAGGCTGCGCGAATACAACGCCACGCCCAAGGAAATTGCGGCGAGTTCCGATACGGGCACTGTTTCTGCCGCGTGTTTTGAAAGACCATGCGCGTCACGCCGACCCTGTTCCGCAGCGGCCAGACTCGATAACGCGCTACCAACACCGACCGCGCGTTGCTTGAGCGTCACCGCGTTTCACGCTAGCGTGTCGCTGACATTCCGCTCAGTCCATGCGCCACGCGAACGCGCTGTGCCGCCATGCGTAACGGTTTGAGTGGATTCGAGCAATGCAGGAACAGATAGGTTCGAAGAGGCGCCTCGCGATGAACACGCGCACGCAGTATCTGAACGTCATGGCCATCTACTTCATCGCTCAGGTCGCGGTGCTCGTTGAAGCCGGTGAGGTTTTCGACCAGTGGCGCTACACGACCAGGCAGCCGAATCCGAACTGGACGGCGCCCGACTTCGACGACAGTTCGTGGCCGGAGGGCCCCGGGGGGTTCGGAACGCGCGGCACTCCCGGCGCGCGCGTCGGAACGGTATGGGACAGCGACGCGATCTGGTTGCGGAAGACCTTCACCCTCCGCCGAATGCCGGCCAAGCCCGCCCTGCTGATTCACTACGATCAGGACGCCATCGTACACATCAACGGCATACCCATCGCCCAGTTCCCCGACTACGTCACCGAGTATCAGGTCGTTCCGCTGGATGCCCACGCTCCGGCGGCATTGCAAGTCGGCGAGAACCTCCTGGCGGTGCATTGCCGAAACGCAGGCGGCGGTCAGTTCATTGACGTGCATGTGGTCGATGCCGACGATGTGCCCGCGTTGCCCGAACCGCCGCCCAATACGAAACCGGTTAGCACGGACCTGATCACCACCTGGGGAGAACACGTGACGCCGGAAAACGCCTGGACGGAGTACCCGCGCCCGCAGATGCGGCGCAACAACTGGCGGAATCTCAACGGGCAATGGGACTACGCCGTCACCGCCGACGATGTGGACACGCCGCCGCGCGAGTGGGACGGCGAAATCCTTGTGCCCTTTTGCCTCGAGTCGAAGCTGGGCGGCGTCCAGCGTCTACTGCTGCCGAGCGAAGCCCTCTGGTATCGGCGATCGTTCGATGCGCCAGAGGCCGCGGGCCAGCGCACTTTGTTGAACTTCGAGGCCGTCGACTATCGCTGCCACGTCTTCGTCAACGGCCAACAAGTCGCCGAGCACCAGGGCGGCTTCACGCCGTTTACCGCCGATATCACCAGCGCCCTGCGGCCTGGGACGAATGAGCTTGTCGTGCGAGTCGAGGACGAGACTGGCGGCTGGCAGCTCCGCGGCAAGCAGGTGTTGGAGCCGGGGCGCATCTGGTACACGCGCGTCTCCGGCATCTGGCAGACCGTCTGGCTCGAGCAGGTGCCGCAGACCTATATCCAGGATCTAAAGATCAGCACCGATGCCGCCAACGGAGCAGTTTCGGTCAAGACGCTTGTCGCGGGCGCGGCGCAGTCCGACGAGGTCAAGGTCACCATCAAGGACGGCGGACGCGCCGTCGCCGAGACGACCGGCCCCAGCAGCGGCATCCGCCTCCGGGTGCCGCAGGCGAAGCTCTGGTCGCCCGATTCGCCGCACCTGTACGATCTCGAAGTCACGCTGCTGGCCGCGGATGGCACGCAGCTCGACACGGTCCGCTCTTACACCGGCCTGCGCGACGTCGGCAAGGCACGCGACGCAGCGGGCCATTGGCGCTTCACGCTCAACGGCGAGCCGATCTTCCATTGGGGCACGCTCGATCAGGGCTGGTGGCCGGACGGTCTGCTCACGCCGCCCTCCGATGAAGCCCTGCGGTATGACGTCGAGTTCCTGAAGGCCGCCGGCTTCAACATGGTGCGCAAGCACATCAAGGTCGAACCGCGCCGCTTCTACTATCACTGTGACCGGCTCGGACTGCTCGTGTGGCAGGACCAGGTCAGCGGCGGCCAAGGCGCCCCGTGGACGCAGTTGCGACCCGACCCGCGCGACGCCACCTGGCCCAAAGCCGCGCACGAGCAGTACATGGTTGAGCTGGAGCGGATGATCTACGCACTGGAGAATCACCCCTCCATCGTCGTCTGGGTGCCGTTCAACGAGGCGTGGGGACAGCACAGCACCATCGCCGTCGGCAAGTGGGTGGCCCAGCGCGATCCCTCGCGCCTCGTCAACATCGCCAGCGGCGGCAATTTCTGGTCGGTCGGCGACGTGGTCGATGCCCACTCCTACCCGCAACCGTCGTTCCCGTTCGAGCTCGGCGCCGGCGGCCGCTTCGACAACTTCATCAAGGTGGTCGGCGAATTGGGCGGGCACGGCTACCCCGTCGCGGGCCACCTGTGGAACGCCGACAGCGCGAATTGGGGCTACGGCGGTTTGCCGCAGACCAGCGATGAATACCAGGCGCGCTACGTCAAGTCGCTCAACATGCTCAATGACCTGCGTCAGCGAGGTATCGCCGGCGGCGTCTACACCCAGACGACCGATGTCGAAGGCGAGATCAATGGGCTGCTGACGTACGATCGCAAGGTCGCCAAGATCCCTGCGGCCGATCTCGCCAGGCTACATCGCATCCTCTTCAGTGATGCATTGTCGAGCGCGCGCTGATCCACGAGCGCTGTCCCAGAATGTCGGGAGTTCGCTGAGCCGTTCGCATGAGGAGGTCTGGAAGAGTTTGCAATGGCGCGCCAACGCACGGACCGGTGACGAACTCGCGCAGCGCTTTGAACGCATGGCGACATCCTACGTGGTTACAGGAGAATCTGCACTGCGTGCAACGATTAGATTTCAGGCTGCATGCCGGCATTGGTAGCGCAGCAGCCCACCGAGAATCTGCCGGCAGCGGATACTGTGAGTTTGTGATACTTCATCCATCGCGGCGTCCTCTGCCGGCTCGGCACGTGAGCGGTAACGCCGTGATTCACGATCACCGCCGGTGACAACGGTATAGCACATTTCGACCGTTCTGTCCACCTCATGGAGTACGGATTGGGTTACCGGTTTGCCCTATGAAATCCTCTGTCTCCTGGGTGATCCCCGCGACGGCCGTACACGACTGGCAGCACATTGCACCACAACGGCGGCGGGTTCTTCCGCCCATGGCTCAGGTAATCACCAGGATGCCCACACCAGTCCACTCCACGCGGTTCATTGTCCAGCGGCGCCCTTGCGAAAAACGAAACGCGCGTGCCTTAAAGCAGCGCTTCTCACGTGGCGACCGGAACACGGCCGTGGTAATCGCCTCCACGCTCTTTACTGCGCGGAAGGGTCATCGACCGCGTATCCGAGGGGACGCGGAGAATTTGCGTTTTCGGCAGCGTCATGGCCGACTCTCCACTGCATCAGCAGTCCAGGCCGACCGCCTGCGGCAGGTGCTCATTGCACAGCTCTTCACCGACATCGGAATCGTAAGTCACTGTTCTACAGATGGTTGCCGAGGGCTCCTAAACCTGCGGGAAACCCCGCATTGCGCTCATAACCCGGACGTGTTGTGAAGGCGATGCCGTTTCGTGGTTTTTGCTGGAAGCGGCGAGGTCGAAATGGTAACATGAGGGACGCCACGCGAGGGAGAGAGGCATGTTCCACGGGCGAATCATTCGGGCAGTAACCGCGTAGTCGCGACGCTTGGCCTGCAGCGCGCACGCCGTGGTCGAGATGCGCTGGCATCTCTGCATCCGCTCGCTCGCCCGTCGGTTGCCAAGTCAAAACGAGAGGGAGAGAGAGAAATGCAAAATCGGAAATTGCCTGCAGCACTGTTGTTCTGGATCGTTGTGGCGCAATCTGCAGCTGGCGCGCCGTCACCCAAGAACGTGATTTTCTTCATCGGCGACGGTATGGGGTTTGAGCACGTTACCGCTGCTGGTTACTACACCGGAGGCACGTTGTCGTTTCAGACCTTCCCCTATCAGGGCGCGGTGACGACATTCTCTGCCGACAGCGCGGTGACGGACTCGGCTGCCGCAGGTACGGCTCTCGCCACCGGATACAAGGTGAGCAACGGCGTCGTCAGCACGGCAATCCCAGGCGACGGGAGCGAACTGCAGACCTTGGTGGAGTACTCGCAGAACCGAGGCAAGGCCACGGGCCTGGTCACGACGACCACCATGACTCACGCCACTCCGGCATGTTTCGGGGCCCACGAGCCGAGCCGCAACAACACTGCCCAGATCGCGGGAGACTACCTGAGCCAGACCCGTCCCAACGTGTTGTTCGGCGGCGGCGCTTACGGGATGACTGTCCCATCGGCGGTTGCCGCGGGCTACACTGTCGTGACCACCGCCTCCGACATGCTGGGCCTGGACACGTCCACCGAGATGATGGTCTCCGGTCAGTTCGGCAGCACGCACCTCCCCTACGAGTATGATGGAGTAGGCACGTTGCCGCACCTCTCCGAGATGGCTTCCACCGCCCTCGATATCCTGGACAACGATCAGGAAGGCTTCTTCTTGATGGTTGAGGGCGGCAGGATTGATCATGCTGCGCACGCGCACGACATTCAACGCGATATTCATGAGACGATCGAGTTTGCGAACGCCGTGCAGGTAGCCGTTGATTGGGCCGTGGGCCGCAGTGATACGCTGATTCTGGTCACTGCGGACCATGAGACGGGCGGGCTCAGCGTCCTGCAGGACAATGGACCGGGGGCCTACCCGACGGTGGCCTGGACGACGTCCGGCCATACCGGAGTAAACGTGCCGGTCTACGCTTGGGGGGCTAATGCCGAACTTGTCACGGGCGTCCTCGACAATACCGACATGTTCAACATCGTCACGATTCCGGAACCGGGAACGGCGGTATTACTGCTTCTCGGCGGGATCGTGGCGCTAAGCTGTAGGCCATCGCCAGCCACGTGACGATCAAGGCCCGAACAGGTGGAAGCAAGCATATCCGGATCAGCCCACGCCCGCGGAATGCTGCGAACCGTTCAAGAAGATCCGGGACAAACCGGAAGTGGCGACGTTCGCCTCGTGATGTTGGACCTCGAAGAGCAAACACCGACAAAACCAGGCGCGGAGGTGGGCATCCTCGACCGCCCTACCCGCTTCGGCCGCCGCCCTTCGCAAAGCTCCGTCACCCAGCGTCGATACGTCTTCGGCGTGACGATGCCGATGACGTCGGCCACGTCATGGTCGAGCGCCCGCCCGATTGCCGGCAAGCGTGCACGGTCGTCCGGCCTTGGAACGACGCGGTTGCCACCGAGCTTGCGGCGGAGTATGTCGACGTGGGCCTTGAGGAACCGCATGCGGACATCGCGGCGCGCCGCACCCGCTTCAGCGAAGAGGTGCACCGCACCAGTAAACCAGCGGATCATCGCCTCTGAATCCTGAACGCGAACCGTCGTCGAGGCGGAAATGAGAACTGCCCAACATTCTGGACCCTCGCTCGCAGAGCGGTAAGCAGGCCAAGCACCCCC
>JBECKQ010000326.1:0-3574 GCA_040235375.1 Phycisphaerae bacterium
TACAACATGGCGGTCGAGATGGTCAGCCGGGCCGACGGTTCGCTGATGAACCTGTTCGGCCTTCAAGGCATCGCCGAGACAATCAACGCGTTCGCCAGCCAGGAGATCAAGGACGAGTACCTGCCCAAGTTCTCGCGCGGCGAGGTTACGGGGGCGATGGTGCTGACCGAGCCGGACGCCGGCAGCGACTTGCAGGCCGTCAGCCTGCGGGCGTGGCAGGACGACGACGGGCAGTGGCGGCTCAACGGCGTGAAGCGCTTCATCACCAACGGCTGCGGCGACATTCTGCTGACGCTGGCCCGCAGCGAGCCGGACATCAAGGACGGCCGCGGCCTCAGCCTGTTCCTGTGCGAGCGCGGCCCGCGGGTGCGCGTGCGCCATCTCGAGACCAAGCTGGGCATCCACGGCTCGCCGACGTGCGAGCTGGTTTACGACGATGCTCCGGCCAAGCTCATCGGCGAGCGGCAGTTGGGACTAATCCGCTACGTCATGGCGCTGATGAACGGCGCCCGCGTCGGCGTCGCGGCCCAGGCCATCGGCATCGCCGAGGCGGCGTTCCGCGTCGCCCGCGACTACGCCCACAAGCGCAAGCAGTTCGGCGTGGCGATCGAGAAGCTGCCGGCCGTCGCCGAAATGGTCACCAACATGCGCATCGAGATCGAGGCGGTCCGGGCGTTGCTGTATGAAACCTGCCGCGTCTGCGATCTGGAGAACAACAACCTTCGCGTGCTCGAGGTCGACCCGCCGTCCGACAAGGACGAGCTGAAGAAGCGCAAGACGCTCGCCCGCTGGTACAAGCGGCTCAACGGCATGCTCACGCCGATGAGCAAGTACTGCTGCTCGGAGATGGCGAACCGCGTGGCCTACGACGCGTTGCAGGTGCTCGGCGGGTCGGGCTACATGACCGATTACCCGGTGGAGCGGTATGTGCGCGACGCCCGCATCACCAGCATTTATGAGGGCACGAGCCAGTTGCAGGTCGTGGCGGCCGTCCGCGGCGTGTGCTCCGAGGCGTATTCGAAGCTGGTCGCCGAATTCGAGGAGCGCGAGTACACCGACGGCCTGCTGCACGGGCTGAAGGTCAAGCTGGCCGAGGCGAACAAGCTGGTGCTGGCCGGCGTGGCCAAGGTCAAGTCCGAGGCCGGCAACTACATGGACCTGTACGGCCGCAAGCTGGTGGACGCGGCGTCGGCGGTGGTGATCGGCCACCTGTTCCTCCGCCAGGCCGCCGACGTGGATAACGAATCCGCCGCCAACAGCGACTTCCACAAGAACATGGCGCAGCGCAAGCGTCAGATCGCCCGCCGATTCATCGAGACCCGTCTGCCGGTCATCCGCTGCGACATGGACCTGGTCGCCAGCGGCGACAAGTCAGTCATGGAAGACTATGAGACCCTGGCCGGCCCCCCGCCGGTTCTGGCGTGATCGACCGAGTCGGCAGCACGCACAGCACCCTCATCTCGGACTATACCGGCGGAGCAGCGCCCACAACTGCGACGAACTGACGCAAGATCTCATGGTTCGGTTGCGAAAAACCGTGGGCCGACTTCGAATCCCGTGACGTTACATCTGAAGTCGGTAATATCGTGGTTCTCGATCAGTCCTCGTGGAGGCGAATGAATGACCTTTCACCCGCAGCAGCCTTACAACAACCTGCCGGACCTGCCACCGGCGGTCGAGCTCGAAACCAAGCCAATCCTGCGCGCCGCGATACGCGCAAACAGGGCGGTTGCGGAATTGAAGGGCGTGGGGGAGCTGATCCCTAACCAATCGATACTGGTGCACTCCGTTTCGTTGCAGGAGGCGCAAGCAAGCTCAGAGATTGAAGGGGTGGTCACCACAAGCGATAAGCTCTTCAGGGCTTTGAGCGAAACCAGCGATGTGGCTCACGACCCGCACGCCAAGGAGGCATTGCGATACAGCAAAGCACTTTGGCACGGCCACGAAGAACTGAAACGCGGACGTCTCCTTTCGACGGAGCTTTACGAGGAGATCGTCCGGATCATCAAGGACGATGAACGAGGCGTTCGAACGACTGGTGTGCATGTCGACGATCGGGCGCGCGGAGAGGTCGTCTACACGCCGCCGCTCGGCGAAGACCTGCTCCGCAGCAAGTTGGACAACCTGAACGAATTCATGAAAGTGCGCGCAGGCGTCGATCCGTTGATCAAACTCGCGGTCGTGCATTACCAGTTCGAAGCGATTCATCCCTTCGAGGACGGCAACGGGCGCACGGGAAGGATCGTCAACATCCTGTACCTGCTCCAGTCCGGCCTGCTGGAGCTGCCCGTTCTGTACCTGAGCCGGTTCATCATCGAGCACAGGAGTGACTACTACCGCCTGTTGCGGGACGTCACCGAGGGCGGCAACTGGCAGGCCTGGGTGCTCTACATGCTGGCCGCATTGGAGACTACGGCCAGGCAGACCCTGGCGCAGGTGATGGCGATCAGGGAACTGATGGAGGATTTTCGGCAACGGGTGCGCAAGGCCCTGCCCAAGGTGTACTCGAAGGAGCTGATTGAGCAGCTCTTTGACAGGCCGTACTGCAAGATCGCCTTCCTGGTGGACGCCGAGATTGCGCAGCGGCAGACCGCGTCCGAATACCTGCAGGCATTGGCTGCCGAAGGCTTCCTGAAAAGCGCAAAGATCGGTCGGGAAATGGTTTACATCAACGAAGAGTTCCTCGACCTGCTCCGGAGACGACCTGTCGAGGTTATCGACACAAGGGAAGAACGTGTCGATAAAATCGATTGAATTCGACACATTGCCGCACCTGTGTCGCCGGCATCGACGCTTGGCGCAATGTGTCGATAAATCGCCACTTTCTCGACACACAAGGGCCAGGGATTGTCCGGCTGGATCGCGCTTGCTCCGCTCTGATGGGCTGCGGCGAAAGGCCGCCAGACGGAGCGGGGCCAGGGAGGCCCGGTCGTCCCATGATCCTCTCGTTTATCTACCGTGGGCCATTGACCTGTCATCCTCGCTCCGCCTTCACGTTGCCGGAGCTGCTCGTTCTTCTGGGCCATGCAATATTGACAGCGGGCGACTTGGTACCGGGCTTGCGCGGCGGTGCTCTGATGCCACGTCGCCGATCAGGCAACGCTCGCCGGATCGGAGCCGGAGGGCGCAAGCCCCCGGGACGTTGCGCCTGCGGTGCTCGGTTGGCGTTACCGTTCACCGCCGCAAGGCTGTTCCCCGGCCGCGTCGCCCCATGCCCCAAAGGGGCAACGGCCTCCAGCCCAGGGTTGTCGCGCAGCGACTACCCTGGGAAGACGAGCGTGTATTCCCCACAACCCCAAAGGGGTTGCGTCTTTTCTTCGATCGCCACGCTGCCCTCGAACTTCTTCCGCCAATCTGTGCGAAGCCGAAGCTGCAGACCATGCGCCCTCCGGTTGGCCGGATGCGCGTGCGCCAAGAGGTAACTCGTCGAATCGCGCGTGTTGTGCTTGGCCGGCATCAAATCGAATTCGACGAACGCTACATCTGCGCGTGAGGCACAACCCCGTTGGGGTTGGATGGGATTGCGAACCTCTGACCCAGGGTAGGTGCGCTTCCCGGCAAGCCGGGAACCACA
>JBECKQ010000390.1:0-3010 GCA_040235375.1 Phycisphaerae bacterium
GCCGGGCGGTCAGCAGAATGATCGAGCAGCCCAGCTTGCGGAACACCGGCAGCAGCTTGACGAGCTCCTGCGTCTCGCCGCTGTTGGACAGCGCCAGAATCAGGTCGTCCCGGCAGAGCATGCCCAGGTCGCCGTGGATGGCCTCGGCCGGATGGAGCGAATACGAGGGCGTGGCCGTGCTCGCCAACGTCGCCTGGATCTTCCGGCCGACAAGGCCGGCCTTGCCCATGCCGGTGACTGCCACCCGCCCGCGGCACTTCAGGATCATCTCGACGGCCTGCACGAACGACTCGCCGAGCGCGGTCTGCGCGCACTCGATCGCCTCACGTTCGCGATTGAGGATCTCCCGACCGGAGCTGAGGATCTCCCGCGCCCGCTCGGAAAGCTCGGCGGGCGACGGCTGCGCATCACGATTCGTCGCCATGCTCATGGCCGAACATTATGAACGATGTACCCGAGTGTCACAACCGCAGGCGTCGTTCTTCTCTCTCTTCGCGCCGCGCCCCTTCCAGACCATGGCGCATTTTCCCAGGCTTGCCGGAATCACTGGCACAGGCACCGTTGCCACGGGATCGTTGTCGATCTCGCCAGTACTGGCTCGCTTTTTTTTGTTGACCAAACCGCTTACATGGCTACAAGGGAGGCCACAGGTCGGGCATAGAATGTCGGCGCGAGCGCGCGGCGGCGGGTACGCGGCGCGGTCAACGATCTCTTAAGAGATCGGCGTCCCCTCCTCGCGAACGTGCTGCGTTCAATCTCTAGTGATGATTTTTCAAGTCTCTTTCCATCAGCGCTCGCGACGCGCGAGCAGGAGGGTAGGTGCTCATGTATCCCACGCATCTGGAAGAGCCCGCAACCACGTGCTTCCCGAAGTCCCGCGGTAGGAGCATTCAATGCCTCGCCTGTGTGCCTGCCGCGCTGGCCACGTGCATCGTCTGTCTGGCGGCCGTCGAACCGGCAAGAGGCGAGTGCGTGCCGGCACGTGCCGACGGTCCAAGATTGGCCCTGTCGCGATCCGACACGGTTCTTTTTCGCGAGGACTTTGAGCACGCCAATACGCAAGGCTGGGTGCTTCATAGTCCTGGAAGCAATGCGTCAGACGGCATGTGGGAGATTGGTGACCCGGTCGGCACCATTACGGATGATGCCTTTCAGGTTCCCAGCCAACCGGAGGATCCCTACGAAGGCGCGGGCTGCGCATTCACCGGGCAGAACGCGGGGGGTCATGCCGGCGGCGGGGACGTTGACGGGGGAGTTACATACATGCTGTCTCCCGCCTTCGATCTGACCGGGCAGTCCGACGTAACGCTCACGTATGCGCGATGGTTCTTCAATCGCGACGTGGGACTTGACCCGGAGGACTTCTTTTCCGTCGAGATTAGCAACGACGACGGAGCAACGTGGACGACGGTCGAGTACCTCGGCTCGAATGACAACGCAAACTACTGGTCCACGTGCGGCTTCTCACTGGACGGGCTCATGAACTTTACGCCGACCATGCGCCTGCGCTTCGGCGCTGCTGACGGGCGGGACTACGACTACAACCTGATCGAAGGCGCGGTGGACGACATCACGGTCAGCGCCGTGTGGCCGTACGGGACGGGAGACTTTGACGACGATGGCGATGTGGACCTTTGCGACTTCGGGCGTTTCCAGGAGTGCTACGCCGATCCGTTGGCCGTTGATTGCGAGGCCGGCAACATGGCCGGCGATGAGACGATTGGTCCCGAGGACGCCGAGGCGATCGTGAACGCGCTCACGGGTCCGCGGCAACCTTGACTCATTAACCGTGCGCAAGACACGCGCCGGTGTGTCAGAACCGCGACCGTCAGGGGAGCGGACGTCTGCGATACTCTCGCGGCGCTCAATTGCGCGCGCTGTTTAGAGCCCAAGCCGAGCGGTACGCGAGAGGCAAGGCAAGAGAAAGCAATCCGGCCTGCGGCTACTTCGCGAGCTTTCGCATGATGCTGCGGAAGCGGGTGCCGCTGATGGGGTGCTCGGCGACGAGCCGCGTGTTGTAGATCACGTTGAACACGCCGTAGGCGGATGGCGCGGTGCGGGCCTGGCGGCCGGTTTTCAGCTCGACGACCTTGGGGCGGATGCCGAGCGCCTTGCACGCGCTCAGGATGTCGTCGGCCGCCTTGGCGGTGCAGGGACACTGGTCGGACGTGATGATCGTAAGTCCCGAGCCGTACTCGCGCAGCGCGCGGTCCCAGCCGGTGCGGAACTTCGGCGGCGGAGCGTCGCGCAGCTTCTTTGCAAGCAGCTCGAACGCCGGGGGCGCGGTGTCTACACATTCGAAGCCATGCCGGCGAAAGATGGCGGGGCCGGCCATCCAGGTCCCGCCGCTGGCGACGACTGCAACGCCGGACATGCCGGCGCGCTCGGCGTCCGCGAGGCAGTCTTCGACCAGCAACGAGCCGTAGCCTTTACCCTTGAACTTCTTCTTGTCGATCATGAGGCAGTGGATGACCATGTAGCCGGCGGCACTTACGGGGCGCCAGGTGTGCTCGCCCGGCATGTATTCGCTCATGCCGGCATCGACACCATCCACGCGCAGCACCTTGAACTTAAGCCCCTCGGCAAAGCGCTTTTTCAACCAGGCGCTCTTTCGTTTGTGGCCTGCGGTCGAAGAATCCTTGAAGCCGCAGAAGCCATGCTCGCAGATGGTCGTAGCGCTCGTATCTATGATGTCGGTCGAGGGCACGGGAATCGCCTACCACTCGGGGACGCCTCGTTTCAGCCGTCCCCTCATCAGGATCTGATTCGATTCGCCGGACACTCACGGCGTTCGGCGGAGGGACTCTTGAGCCGGGCGCTGCCGACACGAAATCAGGCCACGCATTCGGGCCCCGTGGCAGTAGCTCCAACGCCCGCTGCCTCACGGTGTCAGCGCGGACGGCGGCGCGTACTTGCGCACAGTTATTTAGTGGGAATAGACGAAGTTGACAACGGCACTCGTGCACGTGGTGCAGTCGTTCACGCACGCCTGGTCGTCGCCACAGTCGTC
>JBECKQ010000419.1:0-7213 GCA_040235375.1 Phycisphaerae bacterium
GTATAGAGAACGGAAGGAGTCTAGTTATGCCGTTCCGATGCCGTCGCCTTGTTCTGATTTTACTTCCCCTATCCTTGTTCCTTGTGTTGTGCGAATCGAGCTCTGCGCTGACCCTGCTGGAGACCAATGCCAAAGTTGTCGACAGCAACCACGTGCAGGTGCAGACGGCCGGCGGAGACGCCGACCACCTGGTGCGCGTGGTGACGCTCTTGCCGTCGGTGCACAGCGCGATCGATGCGGACGTTCTGCTGGCCGACGGGCAGCCGTTGAGCATGACCTGGCGGCGCGACGCCGACGACAGCGATCTGGTCGACCTCTCCCTGGCTTTCGTCCTGGATTACGAGCCTTGCCATCTGCAGGTGAGCGTTCGCGCGCCTGATGGGGAACCGGCAATCTTTCATTCAATCGGTGACGTCGTCACCAACGGCACGGCGGTGGCCTTGAGTCCGTCCGCGGTGTCCGTCTATTTTCCCCTGGGGATCGAGGCGCTCGAGAACGTGTACCTTGGAGATGTCGAGTCCGGTGCATCGCTGCGGTCGGCGGGCTTTGCGCCCTGGCTGGTGGACCTTTCCGCGCTCGGCGCGGGGGACGAATTCGAGATCGTCCTTCGCGCCGGGCCACCGGCCGACGGCGACGAAGATCGCGAAGTGAACCTGGCCGATTACGAAATCTTCAATGCGTGTCTGGAGATGGACGATCTGACGCACGACTGCCGGGTGCTGTTCGATCTCGACGCGAACGAAAGCGTCGACCTTGCCGACTTCGCCCTCTTCCAGACGTTCTTCTATCGCAACTACAGTTGCCAGCCGCCACAACCCCCAGTGGAGGTAGACTAATGAACGCGATTGCGCTTGAACTTAGACGGTCGTATTCCGTGCATAGCACAAGAGGATTGACGCTCGTTGAACTGGTGGTCGTGCTGGGATGTGCCGCCTGCCTGGTTGCGGTCATGGGGGCCGCCGTGAGCATTCCCGGTCGGCCCAACCGCGAGCGGATGTGCGCGTACCACCTGTCCCAAGTGGGCTCGGCGATGCTGCAATACACGATCGAGGAGTCCGGCTGGCTGCCCGGCTCGCCGGGGACGTCGGGCGCGGTGCTCGTGTACGAGCACAAGTACGCGTCGGCCGATGCGGAGAATATCCCCGAGCCGCCGACACAAATCTGGGACTGGGCGGCGCCGCTGGCCGGATACCTTGGGGTCTCTCTCGACGCGAACCGCGCGCTGCGGAGCGAGCAGCTAACGCACGGCCCGTACTGGTGCCCGGCGAACGGCTTGGTTGTTCCGCCTTATCCGGGCCCCTCCGGAAACTGGCATGCCATGCGCATGCTGAGCTACGACTCGATGCGAATGTTCAACTACTTCGAGGAAACGGCGCCGCTCGACCCGGCGCTCGAGCGGTATGCCGTCTGGCAGGGAGTACTGCCGATTCTGCTGCCGGCGGGCTATCGACCGCACATGAGCTACATCGGCTCTCCCGCCGGGAAGGTCTTCGTCGCCGATGGCTCGCGCTACACGGACGAATCCGGCATGATCAACTGGAATTATGATTTGTTTGCGGGTTATGGCGGGGCGTTCGCAGATGGCGGTCCGACGATTCGCGAAGATGCCCTGCGGTCTTACTTCCTGGGGCCGGAAGAGCTGGCGGCAAACTCTTACCGCCACGTTCACAACGACACGATGGGTCTGAACGCGCTCCATTTCGACGGGCACGTCGAGTGGATCAGCGAACCGGCGTCGCGCCATCCCGCCCGCTGGTACCCGAGCGGAACGATCATCGCGCGCACGGCCATGAATCGGCTCACGCGGCAGTCCGTGCGCGATGATCTGACCCCAGACTTGCTGTATTTCGTTCCGTGAGCAGCGGTCGTTGATTATCTGTGGCTGGCGATGAAAGCGATCACCGCGACGGCGGCGAGGCCGAAGACGATCGCGAGCAGAATCTTGACCCAACTGTAGGGGCGGTCGCCCTGCACCTCGCCCGTCGCGGCGTTGACGACCACCTGGTACGATTTCTCACCGTAACGGTAGGCGAGCATCCAGATGGGCAGCAGCAGGTACTTGTAGGTCACCGCGTCGTAGCGCGTGTTGATCGAGTTGACGACCTGCACGTCGCCGCCGATGCGCTGGCGGACTTCCGCCGCGATGGCGTCGTCCATTTGTGCCCGGGCGAGGGTGAAGCCGGCGTCCAGCTCGACGTCGTACGTGCGGGCCAGAAAGCCGGCCAGCATTTCCTGGTTGAAAGGCCGGCACCGCGCCAGCGGCCACGGCTCGAGCGCGTTCACGCGCTTCTGCGGCAGGCCGCCGGAGGCGACGATCAGTATGTCGTCGAAAAACCGGCGGAAGGCGCCGGAGACGGAACGCCATCGCGTGCGGCGTTCGCGGCGTTTGTTCTTGCCCGTTCCGGTGGTGACCCAATAGTGGTCGCCGCGCCGGCCGGTGTAGTGCGTGGCTGTCGCGGAGTCGAATGTCCAGTAGGGGGCGAACACGCCATTGAAACGGCCCTCCACGCCGCGCCGGCGAAAGTCGTTCGGCGCGAACCAGCGCGAGCGGACCCACGCGGCGAGATTGCCCCGGGCCCGCTTGCGCTCGACGATGAACGGCAGAACGCCGTCAACCGGCACGCGGTCCGGAGCGTCGTAGACGCCGTCGAGCTGAAGGCTCGCTCCGCAGTAGGCGCACTCGGTGCTGGCGAGCGTGCCCGCGAAGCTGACGACTGCGCCGCACGCCGTGCAGCGCAGCTCGCGCAGCCCCTTTGGCTGCTCCCGCTTCTCGGCGTGCCGCGCGCGCAGGCGGTCGATCATGCCGGCGAAATCCTGCTCGCCGACGAACGCGTCGGGATCGGTGGTCAGCTCTTTGGCGAAGCCGCAATAGGGGCACTTGAGGCTCTGGGCGTGAATGTCGAACTCGAGCTCGGCCCCGCACTGTTCGCACGGGAACCGCCGGACGTTATCGCGCCGGCGCTCATCATTCGCCGTGGCCGGGCCGGCCGGCGCTTGATCGTCGAAGGCAGGTGGTCGAGTGTCAGTCATCGGCACGATCCGGGTCGGGGGTTTCTCAGAAGAAGAGGCTGGCCACGCCGCGCAGCACCTGGAGAAGCGGGTCCGCCTGGCTGTAGCCCCCGTAAGGAACGTGCGGGTTGGCGCGGCGTTGCTCGATGGCCTGCCTGAGGGCCTTTTCTCGCTTCTTCTCGAGCTCCTCCTTGCGCGCTTCATCCTTGCGCCGCTCGTCGGCATAGTTCAGGCCGCCGGCGCGGGCCCACTTGACCAGGCGGCCGAGTTCGCCGCCGTCCAGCCAGATGCCGTGCGCCTTGCACACGTCCACGACGACACCGGAGCGGGCCCCGAAGTTGTGGCGGTTCATGAGTTCCTGACACACCGGGCACTTGATGTAGTTGATCGGGGCGGCGCCGAGCCGGCCGTGCTCCTCGATGAGCTGATTCATCCGCTCGCGATCGACTTCGATCAGGGTCTTCTTCACCGATACGTCGAGCAGCGACTCCAGCTCTTTCGGATCGAAGAAAATCCCCAGGCAGCGGTCGCAGCGTTCGACGAGGAGTTTCCCGCCGACGCGTAGATCGATGGTTCCCATGACTTCGTTGCACCGCGGGCAGAGGCGGTCGCTGGCCGGCCCCTTCGCGAAAGCTGCTTGAATCGTGCGCAGATCGGTGTCGTTCACCGCGCCGCAGTAGGCACAGATATCCGTTCGTGGCGGTAGGGGCGCTCCGCATTTGACGCAGTCCATGACTCCTCCTGCGTCGCGGCGTTACGGCGCTGGCGGCGGGGGCGGCGCCGCCGGACTGAAGTAGCCCGCCAACTGGGGCACCTGGCCCGCAGGCATCCACGCGTTCATGCCGGCCGTCCACACCAGCGTGGCCGCAGTCACCTGCCCGCGCGTGATCGCGTCGGCCACCTGGGCGGCGGTGAACGGGCCCTGCGCCTGACCGTCTACAGCCACGTGCCACGCGGCTGCGCCGGGCGGCGGTGGGGGAGTCATTCCCGGTGCTGCGGCACCGGCGGGTGCCGCGCCGCGCATCATCTGGTTGGCCATGGCGAAGCCCATGCCCAGGCCCATGCCTTCCGAGGCGCCTCCGCCTGATGGGTTCTCGGCGGCGGCGGTCATGGCCTGGCCCATCTGGTACTGCTGGAACCGGCCCATGTCGCCGATGACGCCCATGCTCGTTCGCGTGTCGAGGGCCTTCTCGACCTCCTCCGGCAGGGAGATGTTCACGATGTAGAGCTGCGGCACGTCGAGGCCGTACTCATCATCGACGCGCTCGACGACCGCGGCGCGAAGCTTCGCCGACAGCTCGCCATACTTCGACGCCAGGTCGAGCGCCGGGATTTCCGCCTCGCCGAGCAGATCGGCCAGCGTGGAATTCACGATCGAGCGCATCAGCTCGGTGATCTCGTCCGCCTCGAACACCGCGTCGGTGCCGACGAGCTCGCGCAGCAGCGCCTGCGGATCGACGGCCTTGAGCGTGTACGTTCCGAACGCGCGTAGGCGAATCGGCCCGAACTCCGGATCGCGCAGCATGATGGGGTTGGGCGTTCCCCACTTCAGGTCGGTTACCTGCCGCGTGCTGACGAAGTAGACTTCGGCCTTGAACGGGCTGTCGAAGCCGTACTTCCAGCCTTGCAGCGTGCTCAGGATGGGCAGGTTCGCCGTGATCAGCTCGTAGTGGCCGGGCTCGAACACGTCGGCCAGCTTGCCGCGATGGACGAAGATGGCGAGCTGGCCGGGGCGAACGATGAGCTGCGCGCCGTTCTTGATCTGGTTGTGATACCGCGGGAATCGCCACACGAGCGTGTCGCGGGTATGGTCGATCCATTCGACGATATCGACGAGCTCGCCGCGTAGTTTATCGAGCAGTCCCATGGCAATGCTCCTTTGTGTTTCGATAACCGCCGAGACGTTGGCCCGACGCCGCCGGCTGATGCTGTGTCGCTATCCCGAGAGTCGAGAATAAGTACGGCGCGCTGACCGGTCAAGACATAGTTGGCCGTTTAAGCGTTACAAAAGCAAGCGATGTTTCGAATCGCGCATTACATATGCCCGCCGAACGGCTGTTCCTACAAGAGCACGTTGTCAGCTCGACAGTTCATCGAGCAGCGCGGTCAGGTACTTCCACGACTTCTGCACGGAAGCTACATACACGCGCTCGTCCGGGCTGTGAGCGCCTTCGATCCGCGGACCGATCGAGATCGTATCCATCCGCCCGAGACGCTTGCCGATGATGCCGCACTCGAGACCGGCGTGGATGGCCTCGACCCGCGGCTGCCCGCCAAACAGCTTCTCGTACACCTGCCGGCCCGTCGCCAGCAGCTTCGAATCGAGATTCGGCGACCAGCCGGGGTATTCGTTACCCTGCACGATCTGGGCCCCGGCGAGCGCGGCGACGGCCGCGATCTGCCGCAGCGCCTCGGCCATGCGCGAGTCGCACGAGCTGCGCGTCAGGGCCATGATCGTGAAGCGCAGCCTTGCTTTCGCCTTGTTCGTCATGTCCGTCGTGAGGATGCCGACGTTGTTGGACGTCTCGACCAGTGTCGGCACCCGCGAGTGCATGCCCATCACGCCGTGCGGCAGGGCCATGGCCGCCCGAAGCAGTCGCTGGCTGTTGTCCGGCGACAGGAACGCGGCCGCCATGCCCGGAGCAACCGGTTCGACCACGATGGATGGATTCTGCTCGCCGGATTCATCCCTGACCGCCTCCGTCATCGCTTCAGCGGCCGGGATCAACGCCTCCATGAGACTGCCCGAGCCGGTTACGACGGCGGATGCCTCCCGCGCGATCGCATTGCGCTTGCTTCCGCCGGCCAGCGAACCGACGCGAAGCTGGGCCGCCGGATCGACCCGTAGCAGCGTTCGCAACAGCACGCGGTTTGCCGAGGCATAGTTTTTGTGGATGTCGCTGCCGGAATGCCCGCCGCGGAGCCCCGACACCTTGACGCTGCAGATTTCGGCGCCGCCGGCGGCCGGCGTGGCGTCCAACTCCCAGACAAGCGTCGAGTCGGTGCCGCCGGCGCAGCCGATGTAGATGACGTCATCTTCCTCCGAATCGAGGTTGAGCATACGGCGGCCCTTCACGAAATCCGTGGTCAGCGCCTTCGCCCCGGTCATTCCCGCCTCCTCGTCCGTCGTGAAGAGCAGTTCCAGCGGGCCGTGTTTGACGTCCGGTAAGGTCGCCGCCGCCAGGCCCATCGCCACGCCGATGCCGTTGTCGGCGCCGAGCGTCGTGCCCTCGGCGCGGACGATCTGCTCGCTGTCCTCCTTGTCGAGGACGAGGCGGATCGGATCGCGGTCAAAGTCGTGCTGGGTTCCGGTGTTCTTCTCCGGCACCATGTCGAGGTGTCCCTGGAGCACAGTGATGGGTGCAGACTCCCGGCCGGGCGAAGCGGGCGCGGAGATGACGATGTTGCCGGTCGCGTCCTGCCGGGCCGTGAGGCCGGCCTCACCGGCGACTTTCTTGATGTGCGCCCGAATCATCTCCTCGTTCTTGCTGGGTCGCGGAACGCCGGCGATGCCGGCGAAAAACCGCCAGACCGCTTTCGGCTCCAGTTCCCGGATGCCCTCCTGCGCGGATTCGTTACGGCTCATGACTGCTCCTCGTTGAAGATTGGTGGACAGAGCCGTTAGTCTAAAGGATGAAGCGAGTCGCGTCACCAGCCGGTCGCCGGGCGGCTCGTTGACGTTCGCGCCCCCCACTGGCGTGGGGGGTTCAGATGCCGATGCGGCTTGGAGGCGGCGTGGCGTATCAGGACCCCGGACGCAAGTCCGGGGCCGAGTCTGTCGTCGACGCTGCACAAGCGCGGCGGCGTAGCGAGTGACGGGCGTCCTGCCCGTGGAACGCGCGGACGGTCAGGGCGGGCGCAGGAATCATTCCGGCCGAATCCGGGCGTTCGTCTAGAATGGAATACAGGCGCGGAGAGGATGCGCGAACGCAGTTGTTTTTCGGATTTCACACCAGATCAGCTTCCCCAGACCTGGAGACATGCAGATGAAGAAGGTGCTCGTTCTAGGTGCCGGCCTTGTAACTCGACCCCTCGTGCGATACCTGCTCGACAACGGATTCCATGTCACCGTCGCATCCCGCACCGTCAGCAAGGCGGAGAAGCTGATCAGCGGTCATCCGAACGGGCAGGCGCTCGCACTGCTCGTTGACAACCGGGCGGAGCTGGAGCGCCTCATCGGCGAGCACGACCTGGCGGTCAGCCT
>JBECKQ010000312.1:0-2886 GCA_040235375.1 Phycisphaerae bacterium
ACGCAGCCGCTGCCGTCAATATCGGCCGCGGCGTCGTAGCCGGGATCGCCGGCGCACGCTCCGAACGCGGTCAGGAGCCGCGACAGGTCGGCCAGGTCCACGTCGCCGTCGCCGTCGAGGTCGCCGACGCCGGCCGCGCATGGGTTAGGCGAGCACGAAGCGCCCAGGGTCCAGGTCAGGCCATTGGCGCTGGCGCAGTCCGCTTCGGTCACTTCCGCGCACTGGCCACCCGGGAAGCAACAGGCGCCCGACGGCGCCGCGCAGTCCGCGATGGTGAGGCGGAAGTCCAGAGTGGCAAGGCCCTGGTCGTCAGGCTGGCGATCGATCATCAGGTAGTAGATGCCGGGGGCCAACTGCAGATCGCTGATGGTCACCTCGGTCCCGGTCGTCCAAGCGTGCGCCAGGCACGAAGGTCCCGGCGGGCACACGTCGTCTACCACGACTCCGATGGAGTGATCGAGCGCCGTTGCCCCCGCCACGCTCACGTCGACGCAATGGGCGCTGGCCAGATTGATCTCGTACACGATATCATCGCCGTCGTCGTAGACACCGAGACAAGTGTTGGAGTAGTCCTCCTTCTTGCCGGAGGTTGTATTGACATCGTCGAAAGGTATCGACGTAATGAAGAGTGGGAATTCACAATCCTGTCCGTTCGGGTCGAGCTCCGGAGCGCAAGGCGGAACGAGATCGCCGCAGGCCACGCCGACGCTCCAGACCTCGTCGGGCCCCTGGCAGTTGGCCTCGACGACGCTGTCGGTGCAGATGTGAGTGGCGGTATTGCAGCAGGCGCCGGTTGGCAGTCCCGAACAATCCGTAATACTAAGGGTGAAATCCAGGCTGTCAGTCGCCTGCGGCCACCGGTCGATCATGAGATAATAGGTGCCGGGCTGCAAAGTCAGATTGCTGATCGTCGCCACGGAACCCTGGCTCGTGGCCTGGGCAAAACACGCGGCGTCCGGCGGGCAGACGGTGTCGATCGTCATGCCGATCCAATTATCCTGCGACGTCGCACCGGTCACGGTGATGTCAAGGCACTGAGCGCTTGTGATTGTCAGTTCGTAGAGAATATCCTTCCCATTGTCGTAATTGCCAAGACAGGTATTGGTGTACTCGTTGCTCTTGTCGCTCGTGGTATTCACGTCGAAGAACGGCAACGACGTGATCGGAATCGGGTTCGTGCAATCAGTCCCATCGGGCGTCGTCGCCGTAGGGCAGGGCGGATCCAATTGATCGCACGTCAGCCCGACGGTCCACACCTGGCCGGGGCCCTGGCAGTCGGCTTCCAGGACGTTGTCAGTGCACGTGAGCAGGCTGGTGTCGCAGCAGGCGCCAGTCGGATTCCCGCAGACGAAGCTCTGGCCCTGGATGAACACATTCGAGTCGAGGACCTGGTCGCCCGCATCGGCGATCGCCAGCTTGATGTGGTTCACGCCCGGGTTGAGTACGCCGGTCGCCGTCAGAACCACGATCAGCCCGTCCATTTCGGTGTCGCGAACCCCGTTGCACGGGAAACTGCCCGGCGGAATGTCGCTGCAGTCGTTGTTCACGAAGAGGTTGCAGTAGCTGCCGTCGGGCGGGTTGTAAGGGTTGCCGCAGTTCACGTTGTTGATGCTGACCGGCGTTCCCGGGCTGCCGGGAACTAGTGCGATGTTGACGCCGTTCAGGAAGAATCCGAACACGTCGTTGAATGGCGAATTGACCCACTCGTTGTATTCCTCCGACGTGAAGACGTATTGAAACTGGATGACCTGAGTGCCGGTGCACTGGAAATCGAATTCCAGTGTACACCTGTCGAACGTCGTATAACCCGGAATCAGCCCATCCAAATCGGGATCGCCGATCCCTGCGTTGACTCCGCTGACATCATCCTGAGAGTTCGACCCGACTACGAAAGCGATGCTGCCGCTGCTCAGCATGATGCCGCTCTCGAATCCCACAACTGCCGTGCCGCCGGCGAACGTTCCAGCGGCTGTGGTCGCACCGCTGAACGTGACGTTTGAGACGTCCACTCCGGGGCCCAGCAGTGCCGTGACGAGATTCGCGGGGGTCAGCCCGCTGTTGAGATCCTGCGTGGTGAGCGCTCGGGCCGTCCCGACGCGCGGAATGAAGTTGTTCCCACCTGGCGGTATGGCCGGTCGAACCTGCGGAGGGCCAGATACCGCGGACTGCGTAACCATCAGGACGGCACAGACGACCGTGATGGAGCGGACCCACCCCCATGTGAAGTGTGGAGTTCGTTGTAAACAGAAGCTGCTGAACGGACACATGCTGTTCCCCCTTGAGAGCTCGCTTGGAGCCAATTCCGTAACCCAAGAGTCACGAGGCTATCTCACAGCCTTGGTAGTTGTTGACTGTATTGTGGCGCATGCTGGTGTGGCGGTTGTGAGATAGCCTTGTACGTCCGTACGGACTCGCCATGCCTGTACCCCCAACCGCGCGGTCGCAGGCTCTCGGATGCGTGGCGGAGCGTCCATCTGCGCACACGCGCCGCGATCACTCGATGATCCACCATCACGCAGTATCTCATTGTCTCAGCACGACGCGCCGTACGAGGTCAAGAGTTCCGACAGGTCGGCCAGGTCCACGTCGCCGTCGCCGTCGATGTCGCCGTCCTCCGGCGCGGCGCCCATGGCGGTGCCGAAGTTCGTCAGCAGCGCGCTGAGGTCGGCCAGGTCGACGTCGCTGTCGCCGTCGAGATCGCCGGGACACGGCTCCGGCTGCCGCTCGTACGGCCCCATGTCGACGATCGGCGGCGTGCCGTGGCCGACGTTCGGCGCGAGCGGGTCGTCGTAGAAGCGCGCCAGGCCGTCGAGGTCGGTCGTGACGCCGGCGGGAACGTACGAGTTGCGGCCGGCGTCCAGGCACGGCGAGCCGTCGGCCAGGCGC
>JBECKQ010000465.1:0-18878 GCA_040235375.1 Phycisphaerae bacterium
CGTACTCGAGCCAGCGCATCTCCTCGTTCATGCTGATGCGCACGTTGGAATCGGTGCCGAAGGCGATGTTCGCGCCGGCCTCGACCAGCGTACGCACGTCGGCCACGCCGTCGCCGCGGTTCGCCTCGGTGCTGGGGCACAGGCACACCGTCGCACCGGCGTCGGCGATCCGCCGGAGGTTCTCGGCCGGCGTCTGCGTGCAATGAATCAGCGTCACGTTCGGCGCGAGCAGGTCCCGCTCCAGCAACACCTCGACCGGCGAAAAACCGTAGCCGGAGCGGCTCTCCTCGACCTCCTCGGAGCGTTCCTCGGCATGGATGTGCAGAGCCATGTCGTTTTCGCGGGCGAAGGCGGCGATCGCGGCGATCTCTTCGGCCGTGGCCGCGCGAATGCTGTGGGGGGCCACGCCGATCGTCTGCAGCGGGCTGCGCACGCGCTCGCGCAGCGCCGCCACCCGATCGCAGAAATCACCAACATTCTCGGAGGCAAAGCGGCGCTGGGTCACGTCCAGCGGCTTGCCCACGCCACCGTGCGCGTAATAGCTGCACAGCATGACGATGCGTATGCCCACCTCGTCGGCCACCTCGAGCAGCACATCGTCAAACGCGTATCCTGCGCCGCTGCGATCGTGATGGAGATAATGGAATTCACCAACGGTGGTGATGCCGTGGTGCAGCATCTCGGCGAAGGCCATGCGGCAGAGGTTGCGGAACTCCTCCTCGTCGAGGCAGTCGACCAGGTCGTACATCGTCTCGCGCCAGGTGCGCGAGCGCTCGCCGCGCGGGAAGCTCTCGCCGAATCCCCGCAATCCGCGCTGAAAGGCGTGGCTGTGGGCGTTGACGATCCCCGGAAGCAGGGCCCGCTTCCGGAGGCGCACCGTCGGCTGAACGTCGAGCAGCCCGACCTGCTCGATCACCCCGCGCCCGGAAATCACCACCTGGACGTTCGACTCGAACGCACCATTCACCCAGGTAAAATCAGCCTCGACGACCGTTTCTCTGTCCATCGTGCCTTCACTTGCCCGCGGGAACACAGCACGCGGGGCCGCAACCGGCAGCAGTGTGATCGGCTCAACCGGCATGACGTACGCCGGCGCGCCCGGTACATCGCCAAGGCGCAGCATACCACCCGGTCGGTCACCTGCAAGACGCGACGGGCCGGCGCGCGAACCCGGCGCAGCCTTCGCGCATCCGCCGCGGTGCTGGCACGCGGCCACGCCGCCGTCTGCCGGCATCGTCTGCGGACACCGCACCACGGACTTAATTGATGTTTCACTCCACAGGACTATCATGGCAGCCGCTTGGCGTGGATGACTCCATGATGGACGCTGGAAAGGGGTCAGGCACGTTTTTGTGAAATGCCGCCGCTTAGCTTTGTCACACGGCGAATGAGGAAAAAACGCTGATGACCGTGGCGTTGTGGCAAAAACGAGCGAGACCCCTGGATCACTGGCGCAGGCGCGCGTTCGTCGCGGCCGCCGCCGTTCTTGCGACCGTGGCGTGCCGGCGTGACGATACGGCCGGAGCCACGCCATCACCCTCGCCGCGCCCGGAGCCCATCGTCTTTCGCCAGGAGGCCCGGGCCGAAGATCCGGCGGTCAACGATTTCGTCATCCACGCCATTCGCACCTGCATCGCCGGCGACTACCCGGCCTTCCGTCTCCTGTGGAGCGCGAGGCAGGAGCCGCTCAGTGAGGCCGAGTTCCGGCGTGGCTGGCGGGCGGTGGAAAAAGTCACCATTCACGAAATCCGGAAGATGAAAACGCCGGAAGGCGAGGTTTTTTACGCCGTGCGCGGCGAGGTGGATCTCAACCCCAGCGAGGTTCCGCATCCGAATCGCAACGTGGTTCTCGTCCTGGTGGAAGAGAACGGCCGATGGCGTCTGGCCACGGCGCCGCGCCAGGTTCGCGCCGCCATGCTTCCCAAGGAAGCAGGCACAGGCGACGCGGACTCGACGGGGATAACGACCTCGGCGCCGGCCGGCGACCAACCTTGACGCGTTTCAAACGGACGGCATACCTGCACCACGATGGACCCGATGCTCATCGACGCCGATGACTCCCAGCGTGCCCCGCAGGCCAGTCTGCGCTCGCCGGACTTCAAGCGCATGGTCTCGCTGACCTGGCCGCACCGGCGGTTCATCATACTCGGCATGATCGCGTCGGTGTTCTACGGCGCGCTGAATTCGATCAGCATCATCGGCATGCTCCCCGTGCTGACCGTGATGGTCTCGGACGAGGGTCTGCACGGCTGGATCTACCGCAGCGTGGCCGAAGACCGGCTGGACGCGCACCTGTCCATCAGCGTCCGGCACGAAGGTCCGGGGCCGCGCATCGAATCGGTCGACGTGCTCAGCATCGGGCACCATTCGCCGCTTCTGCCCGCCACCGCTCCATTGCGACTGCTGCAATACGACGGCCAGCCCGTCGAGTCGTTTGCCGTTCTCGGCGAGCTCGCCCGCTCGGAAAAGCCGGTGACGCTCGAAGTGGCTGCGTTCGCTGCGCCCGGACAGGCCGAAGCAGCGCGGCGCACGCTCACCGTCACGCTGGACAAACCCACCTTCAAGGACCGGCTGTTCTTCTTCCTCGCCCGGCTCATCCCGCAGGAGCAGCAGCGCAGCGACAGGGTGGTGACGCTCATGTACGCGCTGGGCGTGGTCGTCGTTCTCGTCATCCTCAGCAACGTCGCCCGTTTCATCGCCCAGTATTTCGTCTCCGTCGGCGTGCTGCGCAGCGTCATGGATCTGCGCCGGACGCTGTATCGCAAAGTCCTGCGCCTGCCGATGAGCTTCTTCTCCGAAAGCACATCGGACATCGTCTCTCGCTTCGTGCAGGACACGCAGGAGATTCAGCGCGGGCTGATGGCCCTCTTCGGCAAACTGGTGCGCGAGCCGGTGAAGGCGGGTTTCGTGCTGGCTGCCGCGCTGATCCTCAACGCGCAGCTCACGGTGACGATGCTCATCATCGTCCCGATCGTGGTAACGATCTTCTGGGCCGCCGGCCGCAAGATCCGCAAGGCCAACAAGAGACTTCTGCAGACCTACGGCATCATGATCGGCGCGCTGAGCACTGCGCTGCAGGCCGTCGGCGTGGTCAAGGCTTACAATGCCGAGAACGTCGAACGCAAACGACTCTGGCGGATCGACCGGCGCATGTTCAAGCACCAGTTGCGGATCGCCTGGATCGAAGCGTTCATGAACCCGCTGCTCGAGGTGCTCGGCGTGATCGCCGTCGCGATCGTCACCGTGTGGCTCGGGTCGCAGGTCATCACCGGGCGGATCAAGCTGGCCGAGTTCGGCACGATTCTCATCGCCCTGGCGATGCTGCTCGACCCGCTCCGTAAGTTCTCCGACGTTTATCCGCGCGTGATGCGCTCCGCCGCCGGGGCGCGAAGGATCTTCTCCGTGGCCGACGCCCCGGAAGAGGAGGAGCTTTCCGAGGGAGCGATCGACCTGCCGCCCCTGGCCGATCGCATCGAACTCAAGCACGTGACGTTCGCCTACCCCGGGCGGACGACGCCCGCTCTCCGCGACGTGTCGGTTACGATCCACAAGGGCGAGGCGGTGGCCCTGGTCGGCCCGAACGGCAGCGGAAAAACCACGCTGACGAACCTGATAGTCCGCTTTTACGACCCCCAGGCCGGCGCAATCCTCTTTGACGACCTCGATATCCGCCGCGCGACGCTCCGCAGCCTCCGGCGGCAGATCAGCCTGGTCAGCCAGGATCCCGTGGTATTCGGCATGACCGTCGCCGAGAACATCGCCTATGGCTCCCGCAACCACGACCATCAGAGAGTCGCCGACGCCGCCCGCCGCGCCTTTGCGGACGAATTCATCTCCAAATGCCCCGGCGGCTACGAAGAAATGATCGGCGAGCGTGGGACGACTTTATCGGGCGGACAACGGCAGCGGCTATGCATCGCCCGCGCCATCATGCGCGACGCTCCCATCCTCATCTTCGACGAGGCCACCAGCCAGATCGACAGCGAGTCGGAGGAGCGGATCCAAGACGCCGTCCGCGACTTCGCGGTAGGGAGAACCACCATTATTATCGCGCACCGCCTCAGCACCATCCGCTTCGCCCAGCGCGTGATTGTCATGGACGGCGGCCGCGCCATCGACACGGGCACGCACGACGAATTGCTCGCCCGTTGTTCGTTGTATCAGAACCTGTGCCGGACACAACTCGCCGAGTGACGCGTCTGCACGCATTCATAACATCCGTTTTATGTGGCCAACATCCGCCGCCCCTTGCGCAAGTGCAGTGCCTGTCGTTGAAGGCGTCGCATTGCGCGCCGGAACTTCGTAGGAGTTGTCACTTTTTCCTTGCTTCTCGCGCCTTCATGTGCAATACTTATGGTGTTCGAAAACTGAATAAGGCATTGGTGGTCTTAAAGGTCGTTGCACCTTGTTCCGGCATACATGACCGGGACCATAAATGGGAGCCTCGCGATCGTCCGTGCGCGGACTGCAATCGCGGGGCTTCAAGTTTGCGCAGATCAGTCGGGCCATCGGCGTGTTTTTTTGCGTTGTTTTTCGCGTTTTTCGATGACGATCCGATGAGTGCCAATTACTGGCACTAAGAGAAAGGCGCCGGACCCCACACGCCGCGGAGCCCGACGCCGCCCGCTTGTTTTCACCCGGCCCGACCAAGTCACGGCCGCGTAGACGTGATCTCCATCGTCTTGATTTCCTTGCCGTCCTTGATGGTGAAGCCTTCTTCCACCAGTTTGTCCTCGCCGACGATGCGCATGACGTACTTCGACTGCACTTCCTTGTTCGCCATCGGGTCGAAATAGGTCGACTGCATGGTGATCTGGCGGCCGGATGGGTCCGCCGTTCCCTCCGCGCTCATGATCGTGGTACTCATGTTGTCGATCCACGCGCTCACGTATTTGTTCTTGTGCTTGTCGTAGCCCCAGAATCCGAGGCCCTTGTACTCCTGGCCGGCCATCCCGCTCGAGTCAGGCTCACTGCTGGATTCCTGTTTCAGGTAGCGACCATCGTAGATAATCGTGCTCTCGGTCGTTCCCTTGAACTCCTGCCATGGGGAATTTTCATCCGCCCGCCACTTGCCGTCGACCTTCCAGTTGCCCTCGAGCCTCTTTAGAAGCTCGCTGTGTTCGTCCGGCTGGCCGTACTTCATCCACGCTTCCATTTCCGGGCTCATCTGTCCGCCCTGCTGGCCGCCGGCCATTTCCTTCTTTTCCGACTTCGGTTGGTCTTTCTGCGGCTCCTCCTGGGCCCGCACGATGATCTGCCCGATGGCCAACGCCGCAGCGATGCACACCGCGCCCATGAACACTTTTCGCGCTTTCACGATTTCACCCTTTCTTCAAAACCCGTGGTTGGACCTGCCGGCGACCAGCCCGATATTGGTCGCCATTGAGGAGTCCATTCTATCCGCGCCCGGCACGCGTCAACAGTCCGCGTCAGCCACAGCCGACAAAACGGTTATGCTTTCTCCCATCAGGCCTCACTGGCAACGTCTGCTTGAGCAGGCCGGATCCGGGGGCGTGCCCGTACGATAAACGCTTGTGCCCGCAGGCGTTGCGCGTCGCCGGGCCAGCCCCGGCCCGGCCGGCCTGCCGGGCCGTCCAGGCAATAAAACGGGTTGTAGCGCATTCGGGATATCGAGATGATGATGGAAGTTCCACGCCCAACCGGAGGTGCGAGGTCATGGATCCACACGCCCCTCGGCGCAATATCACCGTCGCGGCAGTCTTGCTGACAGCCATCCTCCTCGGCACCGCCGGCCAACGCCCCGCCGTCGCCGCTGAAGATCCGAATTTGCTGCGCTCCGTGCCAGCCACCGAGCACGACCGCGAAGCGATCAACTCCCTCGACTTCCTCCTCGCGCTGGGAATAACGCCGGCGCAAACCCAGGCAATCCTGCCGATCTTCGAAGAAGCCTGCCGACTCTACGCGGCCCGATATCGCGACCTCTCCGAAATCCAGCCGGCCGAGGTGACGGCATACACCGCCTTCCTCGCCGAGGATCGTCTCAACCAGGGCTTCACGCCGCAGGGGGAACAGGCAACTGCCCAAGCCCACCGTCGCGCCATCGAGTCGCGCGAATCCTACGTCGAGTCCGTCAACCAGCTTGCCGAGCGCGTCTACCTGCAATTCAATCCGCAGCAGCAGGCCATCGCCGGCCAGTACACGCCGGACCGGCGGGCCGTCATCGAAGCGTTCTCCACCTGGCAGGAAAGAAGAAAGGCGGCGCAAGACAGGCAAGCGCGTCTGCGCCACGAACTTCAGCGGCGGCGCTTCCGCACCATTCAGCAGCCAGGCGGCGACGCAACGCTGCTGGTCGCCCGGCGCCAGCTCGACATCATCAACCGCACGTCACATCCACAGCCGACCAACATCGCCGAGCACCTGCTGACGCCGGCCGCGGCCGAGTGGCTTTACGCGTACGCCCGCTCGCTGCCGCCGGCAGACGTACGCGACGCCGTTCGCACCTGGCAGGCCGGCACGCGTGAATACCCGCTGGCCGTCAAGCAGCAGAACGAGCGGATCCTCCACGAGCTGCGCCAGCAAATCAATAACTGGAACCTCGTCAACGGCATGCACTTCAGCCGCCGGCAGATCGAGCAGCTCGTGCCCCTTGCGCGGCAGGCCGAAGGACTCGCCGCCGCGCAGAAGTCAGCGAAGCCGAAGGACAAGCTGCCGCGGCAGGCGTACAACGCCGCGGTTGTACGGCTCGAGCTCGCCGCCGAATCCGTGCTTCGTCCCGGCCAGCTCGAAGTGCTCGACACGTACAAACCGTGCCTGCTTCCGCCCAAGGACCTCAAGAACCCGGTGCGCGTCGGCCAGGCCAACGACGCCTCGCAGCAGGCCCGCTGGCTCGACCGCGCCCGGCAAGTCCCGCCGGCGCGCGTCGCGCGCATGATCGACCGGATGATCGACAACGAGTTGAAGCACACCGGCCCGCTTACGGACTGCCAGCGACGCGATCGCGAGCAGCTCGTGGCGGAAACCGTCCGCAAAGCCGCAGCCCTGTCCGACGTGGACTATGCCCTCAATCGCGAAGACCTCGCCGAGCAAATTCAGCCGCCGGACCGCAAAGCGGAATTGACGTCCGAGATTGAGACAATGCAGCGCCGGCGCCTGTTACCCGGGCGAACATCAAGAATGCTTCTGAACGCCGACTTCGCCCGCGTGCTCATGACCCGGTACGAACAACTATCGACTGACGCACTCGCCTCGCATTCTCGATCACCGGCCACGCGCGTCGCGCCGGACCCCGCGGACGAGACGCCATGAGCGCCGTCGATCGCCGTACGTTTCTGACAACGGTCGGCCGATGCGGCCTCGGCGTCTGCGCGTTCGGCCGCGCCTTCGCCTTGGCGGGGCCGCATGAGGGCGAAGATGCGCAGTTCACCCACCGCGTCGACTTTCAAGAGCAGATCGGCGACGGGAGGATTATGTGCGGCGTCTGCCCGCGTCACTGCGTCCTGGGCGACGGCGAGACCGGCCTGTGCCGATCCCGAACCAACGTCGGCGGCGTGCACTATGCCCGCGGCTACGGCCGCCCATGCATCATCCGCGACGATCCCATCGAGAAGATCCCCCTGTCGCACTTCATGCCCGGCGCCGAGACCATGACCATCGCCACCGGCGGGTGCAACCTCCGCTGCCTGTACTGCCAGAACTGGGAGCAGTCGCAGCATCGCCCCAACGAGCTGGAGCACTACGACCTTTCCCCCGCAGACGCCGTGGCCGCCGCGCAGAGGAAAGGCCTGAAGATCATCGCCTTCAACTACACGGAGCCGATCGCCTTCCTTGAATACGCGATCGACATCGCCGCCGCCGCCAAGAAGGCCGGCCTTCGCGTCGTCGCCGCCACCGGCGGTTACGTGGAGCCGGAACCGCTTCTCGCGCTCGCCCGCTACCTGGACGCGATCACCGTCGGCCTCAAGGGCTTCACCGAGGACTTCTACGGCACTGTCTGCGAGGCCACGCTCGACCCCGTCCTGCGGACCATCGACACCATCCGTCACAAGACCGACTGCTGGCTGGAGCTCGTCAACCTCATCGTGCCCACGTACAACGACGACCTGAAAACAATTCGCCTCATGGCCGGCTGGATCCGCCGCACCGTCGGCGTCGAAATGCCGCTGCACTTTTCGCGCTTTGTCCCGATGTACCGCCTGACGAATCTGCCGCGAACATCGGTCACGACGCTCGAAGCCGCACGCCAGACCGCCCTTTCGGTCGGACTCAAGTACGCGTACACCGCCAACATCGCCCTCCACGACGGGACCAATACCTACTGTCCGAAATGTCACGCCAGCCTCATCCAGCGACTTGGCTTCAAGATACTCAGCAACCGCATCACGAACGGCCAGTGCCCGCACTGCCACACCCGCATCCCCGGTGTCTGGTCGTAACCAGCGCCGAGGACCGGCCAGTGTGCCACTGCCTCCGTGAGCAGTGTGATCAGCAGGGGGCCACGAGCCTACGACCACCCCTGCGGATCAGACCGTGCCGCGCGCGCAGCGTACCACCACTCGACGGTTTCAACGTGCATCGGCGCACCGTCGTTCGTCGCGCTGCTCACAGAGCACTGGCAGACGCGGAAGCAGGCGAGGAAATGCCTCGACGGATGCGTCAACAGCGCGGCGGCAGGCCGGACCGGTCATGACACGGCGTTGAGACCGGAAGAATCCAGCCGGGCAGGAGCGAACGAGACGCGACCGTTCGCATCCGCATCGTGTCTCGCCAGAGACGTGCGCGCCGATCCTCGGCAAGTGGCACCGCCGCTACCAGCACTCGGGCACAGCGCCGTCGGAGGAGCGATAACTCGTGGGTGCGCTTCGAAAGACAAGTTGTACCTGCCACTTGCCTCCCGCAGAATTCTTTTTTATATTGAATCTATCACAATCCCGATGAGCCGCGTGACCGCCAGGTACCGTGGCGAGAGCGGTCCGATTATCCCATCCGCGGGCCGCAAGAAGATATCCAGAAGCAAGATGCCGTGGAGGCGACCGACAGTCGGGAAAGAACTACCCGGCTCGCGCCTTGACCCTTGGAGGTTCGAGGTGGAAATCCGTGTGCACCGACCGACGGAGAGGTCCTGCACGTACTGTTTCGGCGACCGAAGGGTCGTTGGGTCCCAGAATGGGAGAGGAAAGATGAAGGCGATTGCGAACCGTGCCAAGGCGTTCCTGAAGACTGAAGACGGCCCCACTGCGACCGAGTACGCGGTCATGCTGGCGCTGATCATCGTCGTGTGCATTACGGCGGTGAAGGCGATCGGCACCGGCGCGGCGGCCAAGTTCCAGACGGTGGCCGACGAGCTGTAACGATCGACCAGCCGGAACTGCCGCCCGGCCAGCTTAAAGGCGGCCGGGCGGCTCATTTTCTTTCAGGATTTCGTCAATGGCCGCCACGTCGAGCCGGCGATCGGCTCGTGCCGATCGAGACAACGTACCCATTGACGGGCCGCCCACTTCCAACGCACCACCGCTATTGCACGGCGCTCCTCACCACTTGCGCACGGAACCGTTCACTGACACTCAACGCTCTGCTTATCTCGCGGCCTCACAACCCCCGCGCAGATAAACCGGCACCGCCCTGGTTTTGTCCGTGCTCTTGAACGGCCAGGCTGGGCCACACGGTCAGAGACGGCCCAATAACCTGCCCCGCTCGAGAGCGGTGGCACACAGGGACGAAAGCGACGCGCTACATATCGAGGAGCTTCTTCATAATGGCTGAGTCGCTGACGTGGGCCACATCTCCGTTCTCGTCGAAATGTACCGTGAAGGCCTCCGAATTGGAGAAGACGTAGGTGAAATCGAAGCCGCCCGGCAGCGAGCCATCGGCCAGACGATTGGCGAGGTTCTCTCTATCAAACGGAAGCGAAGGGCCGGGTTCGAGTACTTCCATCTGCTGACCGGCGATGTTCTTGATCTTCTTGACGTAAATGCGGTACTCCTTGGGCGGGCTGACCGCGCCGATGACCTTATCCCACGACATGCCGGGCTTGACGGCGGCGCGGGCGTCCGCGGCCTGCTGAGCAGGGTTGAACTCGAACATGCCGGTGTAGTAGAGCAGCGCGAAGAGCGCCCCCGCAAAGAGCAACAATCCGACTAGAACCTTCATGGCTTATCCCCTGATGAGTTGGATCTCGACCATCATGCGACACACCATCACCAGCGCAGCGACCTGATCGTCAAGAAAACACGGTCCAAGTTATCGAACCTTCGAGAAATCGGCAAGGATTTTGTCATGAGTCGTAAAGCCGTTTTATTGACGGCGCGGGGGCAGGGCGGACCGGTCATGACCCGATCTTGAGACCGGAAAAAACCCGCGAGCAGGAGCGAACAAGCCGCGGTTGTTCGCATCCGCATCGTGTCTCGCCAGAGACGTGCGCGCCGATCCTCGGCGACGTCGCACTGCCGCTACCAGCACTCGAGCGGGGCGCGGTCGGGAGAGTGATAACGGGCGGGCGCGCTTCGAAAGAGAAGTTATGTTTGGCATTTGCCTCCTCCGAAATCGTTTTTTAAGTTAAATTTACCACGATGCCGATGAGCCGCGTGACCGCCAGGCACCGTGGAGAGAGCGGCCCGATAATCCCATCCGCGGGCCGCGAGAAGATATCCTGAAGCAAGACGCCGCGGAGGCGACCGACAGTCGGGAAAGGACTGCCCGGCTTGCGCCTTGACCCTTGGAGGTTCGAGGTGGAAATCCGTGTGCACCGACCGACGGAGAGGTCCTGCACGTACTGTTTCGGCGACCGAAGGGTCGTTGGGTCCTAGAATGGGAGAGGTAAGATGAAGGCGATTGCAAACCGTGCCAGGGCGTTCCTGAAGAGTGAAGACGGCCCCACTGCGACCGAGTACGCGGTCATGCTGGCGCTGATCATCGTCGTGTGCATTACGGCGGTGAAGGCGATCGGTACCGGCGCATCGGCCAAGTTCCAGACGGTGGCCAACGAGCTGTAACGATCGACCAGCCGGAACTGCCGCCCGGTCGGCCGAGAGGCGGCCGGGCGGCTCATTTCCTTTCAGGATTTCGTCAATGGCCGCCACGTCGAGCCGGGCGATCGGCTCGTGCCGATCGAGACAACGTAGCCATTGACGGGGCCGCCCCCTTCCAATGCACCACCGCTATTGCACGGCGCTCTTCACCACTTGCGCCCGGAACCGTTCACTCACACTCAACGCTCTGCTCATCTCACCGCCTCACGACCCCCACGCAGATAGCCCGGCACTGCCCTGGTTTTGTCCCTGCTCTCGAACGGCCGAGCTGTGCCACATGGTCAGAGATGGCCCAATAACCTGCACCGTTCGAGAGCGGTGGCGCACCGGGACGAAAGCGACGCGCTACATATCAAGAAGCTTCTTCATGATCGCCGAGTCGCTGACGTGGGTCAAACCTCCGCTCTCGTCGAAATGTACCGTGAAGGCATCCGCGTTGGAAAATACGTATGTAAAGTCGAAGCCGCCTGGTGGGGAACCGTCGGCCAGACGATTGGCGAGGTTATCCCCGTCATACGGAAGAGAAGGGCCGGGCTCGAGCACTTGAGATTATCGTAGTCTTGGGAGATTGGCGAGTATTTTGTTATGAGGCGCAGGGCCGGTTATCGGCGGCCAGAGCGATCGATCGCTCCGGCGATGGTTCGCCTTCCGTTCCGTATAAATAACGCCACTAGGCGATCGGCAACGCCCCGACCCGCCTGCGGCGGTTCATGCGGTGCTTCAGGCCATGCGGGATGTATCGCGGCAGCTATCGTAACTTCCTGTAATTCGCCGGCGGGGCTGCCTACTGAGCGTGTCACAGTCGCGGCCTTTCCGAGAGAAGTGGCGTTTGGGATTTGCCTTACGCGAAATTGTTTCATATGCTGAGTGTACTGCGATGCTGCTGAGCGGCGAGTCTGCCGGAGGCATCGTGATGAAGCGGCCCGACCATCCCATCCGCGGGCCGCGTAAAAAAGCCATAGACAGACGCCGTGGAGGCGATCGAAAGCCGGGAAAGGACTGCCCGGCTCGCGCCTTGACCCTTGGAGGTTCGAGGTGGAAATCCGTGTGCACCGGCCGACGGAGAGGTCCTGCACGTACTGCTGTTTCGGCGACCGAAGGGTCGTCGGGTCCCAGAATGGGAGAGGTAAGATGAAGGCGATTGCAAACCGTGCCAAGGCGTTCCTGAAGAGTGAAGACGGCCCCACCGCGACCGAGTACGCGGTCATGCTGGCGCTGATCATCGTCGTGTGCATTACGGCGGTGAAGGCGATCGGCACCGGCGCGTCGGCCAAGTTCAGCGAAGTGGCTGCCGAGCTGTAACGATCGACTAGCCGGAACTGCTGCCCGGCCAGCTTAAAGGCGGCCGGGCGACGCTTTCTCGAACGAAGGAGGGGTGGGGCGCCGCCCGACACGGGCGGTTGCCCACCCTTTCATTTGACCGCGTCGGTGCGCCGGAGGGGAAGCGGGGCATGGACATGGGGTCAAGCGGGCCTTGCGGCCGGTCCGGTTGCCGGCCGACAAGGCCGCCTGAGGAACGAAACAATGGAACCCTTCTGGCTGGTAACACTGATTGTGCTCGTACCCGGGATGCTGTACGCGTCGTGGGTTGACTATTCGCAGCGGCGCGTTCCGAACTGGTTGAACGCGTCGTTGATCGTCGCCGGTTTCGCCGCCCAAGCGGCATTCCACGGGTTAAGCGGGATGGCCGACGGCGCCCAGGGGATGTTGATCGGGTTCGGCGTACTGATCGTGCCGTGGCTGATGCAGGGAATGGGCGCCGGGGACGTGAAACTGATGGCGGCGATCGGCGTGTGGTTAGGGCCCTGGATGACGCTGGTCTCGTTTGCCCTGGGTGTTCTCATCGGCGGCGGCGTCGCCGTGATCATGATCGTGTCGAGCGGCCGGCTCCATCAGGCGCTGGCAAACCTGAACATCATCTGGCTGAAGATGCAGTCCACGGAGACGATGTTCGGCGATTTCGGCTCGACCAAGAGCTTCGGAGACACGTCGCAGCTACTGCCGTACGGCGTTCCGTTGACGGCAGGTTCCTTGATCGTTCTGGTCGGACATGTCACCACTTGGTGGGTGTTATAGCCATGATGAAGTCAAGTAAGACAGGATTTCTCAAGGCGCGCGGCCGGCGGAGGCGCGCAGCGGCCATCGTGGAATTCGCAGTGGTGATGCCGGTGCTGCTGCTGATCCTGTTCGGGATCATCGAGTTCGGGCAGTTGTTCCGAATCCGCCAGACGTGCCTGCACGCCGCTCGAGAGGGGGCCCGGCTGGCCGTGCTCCAGTCGACGGCGAAGCCGTACACGTCGGGGCCGGTCGCGACGCGGGTTGAGCAGATCATGCGCGCAGGCGGGGTGAACTACTCGCCCAGCATGCTCAGCGTGACGGCAGAGACGGCGGGCGATCCGATGGTAAAGGTGACGCTCACGGTTCCGTATGACGAAGTGAAGCTCACCGGGTTCCTCGGGCCGATCACCGACTCGGTATCGGGCACGTGCGCCATGCGTAAAGAAGGGGTCTGACCGCTGCGGTCGCGGGAGGTCGAGCGACCTGCCGCGACCGCCTTTTGCGCGATTTATCAGTCCCTGAATTCCCGGCGGGTGGAGAACCGCCGGACGCACGTCCGATATTCCCCGCCTCCCCCCTGCGTCGGGCCACCGACGGGAGAAAACTCGTGCCGCGACGAGATTGGCGACAACTTTTTCCGGCGTAAGGTCCTATACCGCCCCGATCCTTCCGATAGATCAATGGTCGTCCGGTGAATCGTCGAGCGAGCGGCCGGACCGTGTTTCGAAGTTGCTCCCGCGGGGGGCCAGAGAAGAGGTTTCACGATGAAAAGCAGGGCAATCATACCGCTTGCAGTGGGCCTGTTGGTAGGCGTCGTCGCCATCAAGTACTCGCTGGACCTCAGCAAGGCGCGGGGCGACACGTCCGACTCCGACATCATGAACGTGGTTGTCGCGCGGAAGGACATTCCCGCCACAATCGAGTTGACGGCGGAGATGCTAGTAGCAACGAAGTCGCCGCACACGCCCCTGATCCCCAGGAACGCGTTCACCGACCTCAAGACACTCGTCGGGCGCGTGGCGCTGAAGTCGATCCCGCAAGGAGTTCCGATCCTGCCCTCGATGATCGCGCCGGAAGGAACCGAGCCAGGTCTGATCGTGCGCGTCAAGGAGGGCTATCGCGCCGTCGCGGTGAAGATCGACGAGTCGACGGGCGTCGGCTACCTGGTGAAGCCGGGGGATTGGGTGGACGTGCTGGTAGTGATGGACGTCAAGCGGACGGCACGGGCCCGCGCGGAGACTATCAGCCGCGTGATTCTGCAGCGTGTGCAGGTGGGTGCCGTCGGACAGGATCTCAGCGACGTCAATGAGGAGTCGAAGAATTCCTACGCGAAGACGGTGACGTTGATCGTGGAAGAGGAGGACGTGCCGAAGCTGCATCTGGCGCAAACGCGCGGGCGGATCACGCTCGCCATGCGTGGCCAGGCCGATTCCGAAATCACTCGGCCGGCGGAAGCTTCGGAAAGCGAGGTCTTCGCCGACCACAGCTTGTCGACGATCGCCAACCAGCCGCGCCTCGGCGGACTGGTCGGCGGATTACTGAAGGCCGCGATGGAGTCCAAGTCGTCACGACCGGCCACGCCGCGGACGTACGTCGACCGGTCGCGCGAGGTGCTGGTCGTCAACGGCAGCACGAAGGACGGCAATGGCAGCGACGCCAAGCGACTGACGTTCCAAGACGAAGACTCGATGCAGGTGGTGAACGTGCAGGGGGGCAACGAGCCGTCGCAGCGCAGCACTCCGCCCGTCTTTGAGGACTATTCGTACCGGAACCGAGCACTTCCGACGGGAAACAGCTCGGATTGGGATAAGGACAGCGAAAAAACTTCTGGGCCTAACGAGGTAACCGAATAATGTCGCAGCAAGTGAAGGAAGCCCCTTGGAATGTCGTTCGGCGGGTATTCCGCGATGGGATTGCGTGCGTGCGTGGGACGCGGGGCGCCGTGGCCGCCTGCGCGGTGGTCACGCTCTGCGCCGGCGGAGCCCTCGCCCAACCTGCACCGGCAAAGACCAACTTGGCGGTGAACATCCAGACCGTCTCGGCGCAGACGCAGCGCGTGATCGTGCCGTTGCGCGGCAGCGCCATCGTGGAGACGACCGAGCCGATAAGCCGAGTGGAGGTCATCGAATCGGCGATCGCCTCAATCCGGCAGGTCACGCCGAAGCAGTTCATCGTCACCGGCGCCGGGTACGGGATCACGCAGGTGATCCTGTGGACGGAGAGCGGGGAGCGCGAAATGGTGGAGGTTCAGGTCGAACTCGACCTGGCGATGCTCAACGACGCCATCCGCGAGATCGACCCGCAGTCCAGCGCCGAGGCGAAATCGCTGATGGGCAACATCATTCTGTCCGGCACGGTCAGCGGTCCCGACGCCGCCGAACAAATCGAGCGGATGGCGGCGTTGTTCGTTCCGCGCGACGAGTCCAACGCGCCGATGATCCAGAACCACCTGCGGGTGTCCGGCGAACAGCAAGTGCTGCTGCGCTGCACCGTCGCGGAGGTGAACCGCACCGCCATGCGCCGGCTCGGCGTGAACGGCTTTCTCGCGGGCGACGACTTCCAGGACGCGTTCGTCGTGAACCAGATCGGCGGGATCAACCCGGCCAATATCGGAGCGGCCGCGGACTTCAACGTTCAGGGGAAAATACCGTTCCTGACCGGCAATGACGGTATACCGCTGCAGCCGTCGGTTCCGCTGTCGATCGGTTTTCCCCGCGTGCAGATGCAGTTGTTCCTCAACGCCCTGGCGGAGAACTCGCTGCTGAAGATTCTGGCCGAGCCGAACCTGGTGACGGTGAGCGGGGAGACGGCGTCGTTCCTGGCCGGCGGCGAGTTTCCGATTCCGGTCCCGCAGTCGGGTGCGGCCACGGGCGCCATCACCATCGACTTCCGGGAATTCGGCGTGCGTGTGAACTTCACGCCGGCCGTCCTCGCGCACCAGCGAATCCGACTGGAGGTCGCGCCCGAGGTATCGGAGACGGACTTCACGACGGCGGTCCAGATCCAGGGATTCGTGGTCCCGGGCCTGACGCAGCGGCGCGTCGAGACGACGGTCGAGGTGGGCAATGGCCAGACTATCGCGGTTGCGGGCCTGCTGAGCGAGGAGATTCGCGGGCTGGCGAGCCGCATTCCGGCGCTGGGGGACGTGCCCGTGCTGGGAGCGCTGTTCCGATCGGTCGAGTATCAACGGCGGCAGACGGAGCTGGTGATACTGGTGACGCCCGAGATTATCGCCCCGATGAATCCGCAGCAGGTGCCACCCGTTCCCGGCGAGGATTACGTGACGCCCAACGACTTTGATTTGTATGCTCTCGGGTTGCTGGAGGGAGAGGTTCAGGCAGGCGCCGAGGAGGAGGCCTCTTCGGTGTACCAGACGGACTCACCCGTGATCGTCGCACCTCTCAAGAGCGAGCCCGAAGAGCTGTCGATTCACGGTCCCTGGGGCTACTCGACGGGGAACGACATGTAGAAAGGGGAGTCGGACCTGCCAACGTCGACCGCGTGGCCGGAGCGGCCACGCGCACAGTATACCGGGTCCGCGCGGCGCAGAGAACGTCTGCCGGCGCGGACTTCGGTGCATTGACGGGGTGGAGGCGACGCAGAGCCGGCGCCGGGCGCCTGGGGGCGCGCGGAGCCCGACCAGTGGTACTCTCTTCCCGGGTACGTGCAGTTTCACGCCGACGGCGACCTTCCCGGACGTGGTGCACATAGCAGTACGGCTGCAGCAGGGTCCCACGAACGGGGCGCTGCAAGTGTATTTCGCTCGCGTGTTCGGCATGGACTCGACGGTCGTATCGGCCGAGGCGACGACGATGATGGTGCGGCGTGACATCGCCATTGTCGCGGACCTTTCGGGCTCAGCCAGCGACGACAGCGAGTTCCGCAAATATCGGACGACGGGTATCCGTCCGTTCGAAGTCTGGGATCCATCCCCGGTTGGAATCGATGACGGTTCGTTCAGCCGAGTCGGCGACGAGTTTCCGGTCGACGGCATGGTGTACAGTGCACAGATGGCCGGGCCGGCATGGGGCTGCATGAGGCGGCACGGCTACGGCACCGACAGCCGAAGGCTCGATCGAAAGCCATGGGGCGCAGTTGGAGGGAATCTTCAGGCGGCTCGGCGGCATTCGTCCCGTGGAGCTGATTCGGCAGGCGACGGCCGCCGAAGTGATAAGCGCCTTCGGATTGGGGCGGCCCGCCTCCTCGCCCCGAGGCCCTGTGCCGGGAGTCCCCGCCGCCCCGTCACTGTGAGTCCGAGTACGGACGGCGAGATGAAATCCCGTCGGCAGTCTCGGCCTGAACAATCAAGGACGTCCAGTAAAATCGGGTCTGTCGGGCGGCTGAAAGGCGACGGCCGAAGGCAATCCCGATTAACAGGCTCATACACGGGCATTGCTGAAGTTGGGCTGAAAATGGATCGGAGCGGCGGCATGTTCAGGCGGCACATGCCAAATACCCCGCCCTAAATAGTCGATACTCATGCAGGTACGCAGTTTCCTCGGGCGCACGAGTCGCTCTCGCGTTCTGCAAACGGGGTGGAGTCTTGCGCCGGCGTACCGTCATGACGACGTTGCCCGACAGTCGACGCGTGGCCGCAGCGCTCTGCGCCACGGGCCACCGGAGGGAGACTGGAGTCCTGTATGCCAGCAGTTGTTCGCGTGGTCGTCTTCAACTCGGACGAGACCTACAGTGCCCCGCTGCGCTCGACGCTGCAGGAGTTTCGGGGAGTGAAGATCGTCGCGGAGGTTGACGAACCGTCGATCATCGCCGAGGCCGTTCGCCAGTTTCCCTGCGACGTTCTTATCGCCCATCTCGATCCGGGGGCGGAGGCGATCCTCCCTATGCTGGGCGGCCTCGCTGAATCGCATCCCGACCTGCCCATCTTCGCCGTTTCCAGCTCGACGGACGGACAACTCATTCTCGCGGCGCTGCGCCACGGCGTTCGGGAGTTCCTTACCAAGCCGATCGACACGGCGGTGCTGCGCGAGGCGATCGAGAAGACGACGGGGCGCTCGGGAGGCCGGGATCGCCAAGGATCGCTCGTGACCGTAATCGGTGGAGCGGGCGGCGTTGGCGCGACCACACTGGCCGTCAACCTGGCGGTCGAGCTGAAGGGCGCGAGCGGCAAAGAGGTGACGCTGGTCGATCTTGATTATCGGTTCGGGCAGGTGGCCACGCACCTGGACATCGAACCGATGTACACCATTGCCGACCTGTGCGACAGCCCTGGGCAGCTCGAACAGCAACTAATCGAACGAGCGCTCGTGCGGCACGCGAGTGGAATACGCGTTCTGAGCCGCCCACTGCAGTTTTCGCAGGCGGACAGCATCACGGCGGCGCACTGCGTGGGCGTGCTATCGGCCCTTACGACTCTGAACGACTACGTCGTGGTGGATGGTCCCACGCGGTTCGACTACGGCACGAAGGCGATCCTCGACATATCGGACTACAACCTGCTTGTCCTTCAACTTGTCGTGCCGACCGTGCGCAGCGTGCATCGTATGCTAGATGGAATGATGGAGATCGGCTTCAACCTCGATCGGATGAAGCTGGTCTGCAACCGAGTCGGATGCGACGGTGGGGGTGTGAACGTCGCGGACGTTTCCAGCACGTTGAAACTGAACGTGTTCGCCGAGATCCCGGACGAGTGGGAGACGGTGAACGGGGCGATCAACGTCGGCGAACCACTGGCGTCGCACGCGCCGAAAAGCAAGGTTCGCCTGGCGATCAAGAGCATGGCCGAGCGCCTCCTCGATCCGTCGTCCGCCCAGGCCGCAACCGAAGGTCAGCGCAAGAAGGGTGGCCTGCTGAGCAAGATCTTCTAACCCACCGTGC
>JBECKQ010000318.1:0-56877 GCA_040235375.1 Phycisphaerae bacterium
GATTCGGAAAAACGGTCGAACACAACCTGACGTTGATGCAGCATCTCGAGCGGTTTGTCGGGCTGGGGCTGCCGGTCGTGGTCGGAGCGTCGCGCAAGCGGTTCCTTGCCAAGCTGACGCCGAACGCGGAGGAGGTGGAAGCGCGACTGGGTGGCTCTCTGGCATGTGTCGTGCGGGCGATGGAGGCGGGCGTGCAGGTCGTGCGCGTCCACGACGTGCGCGAGACGCGGCAGTTGATCGACACATTGGAAAGAGTGCGCGGACCGCGCTGAGCAGCATGGCTCTTGTGGCGCGGGCTTGGCAGCCCGTGAATCACGGGCAAGATGCCCGTGCCACATGTGGGGCCGGACCGTGCTACCCAAGTGCGAATCTCAGCCGCGGATTGCCCAGCGGGCGAGTTCGCCCAGCTTTGGCGGCTTGCCCTGCATGAGAATGCCGATGCGGAAGATGCGGCCGGCAAGCCAGACCAGAATAACGGTCATGATGACAACGCCGGCCAGACCGGCCCACGGCTGCCAGGCGGGTATGGTCTCCGGCATGGATTGCCGGATCAGCATGAGCATGGGCGTGAAGAACGGCACCAGCGAGATGCCGGTGGAAAAGCTGCTGAGCGGCTCGCGGGCCACGTTCATCCACACGAACAGCGGCAGGCACACCACGATCCACACGGGCAGCATGAGCGACTGCGCCTCCTTGAGATCGTTGCACGCCGCGCCGATGGCGACGAACATCGAGCCGAACATGAGGATCGCGGCGACAAGGTAGGCGCCCATCCACGGCAGCAACTCGTACGGCACGCGATCCGCCAACCCCATCCGTTGGACGGCGATAAGCCCGCCGATCACGTACACACTGACGACCGTCAAGGCGACGCCGACACTGCCGATCAGCTTGCCCATCATGAGCTGGAACGGCGTGACCGAGCCCAGCAGCACTTCCGCGATTCGCTGCATCTTCTCCTCGATCACGGAGTTGATCAGCGGCGTCGCGCCGATCGTGATCATCAGGAACATGAGCATGACGATGATGATCGGCATGATGATCACGTCGAGTTCGGTGCTGGTCTGGGCTTGGCGGACCTGGCCGGTGGCCTCGTCGATGGAGACCAGGCCCATCGGCTCGACCGGCGCCGTCTGCGTCACGTAGGCGACGGTGGACGGGTTGAGGTCGGCCTTTTTCAGGCGGAGCTCACGTATGGCGTCGTTGACCGCCGTCCTCAGCCAGCCACGGACCGGGTCGAGGGCGGCGCCTTCGGCGTGATAGGCGATTCTGACGTTGGGGGGAACGCGGCCTTCCTTGGCTTCTTTGGCTTCGGCTTCGGCTTCGGCCTGCGGCGGAAAGACGGCGTCCGGGCCGATGTCGAGAAACGCGTGGATCTGGTTCCTGCGAACGAGGTCGGACAGTTCGAGGCTTTGCGCCTGCGGATCCTTGTTGTTCGGTGGGACGATTTTGATGTGATAAGCAGGTTGAATCTTCTTTCCGGTCTTCGGTTCGTAGACCGCTTCCTCGTTCCGTTTTTCGGCCGCGGTGACCAACGCGCCGGCCAGGAGGCCGGAGCGGTCCACCACCGCGATCGTGCGGTCGGTCGTGTCCACCTGCCCCTCGAGAAGCGCATGGGCGAGAACGCCGCCGGTCATGAGCACGGGCATGAGGACAATAGTGACGATAAACGCCTTCGTGCGAACCGCGGCGATGTATTCGCGAGCCGTGATGACGAAAACCTTACGCATGTTGAACCTCCCGGGCCTCCGGCCCGGCGATGCGGACGAAGATGTCATGGAGCGACGGCCGGGCGACCTCGAAGTGGCGGACCCGCGCCCGGGCCATGACGGCGGCGAGGATTTCCTGCGTGTCCGTGCCGTTGCTCGTTCGGAGCTCCTGGAGCTGGCCGTAGTCGTTGACGCGGGACACGCCGGGAATGTCGCGCAGCACGCTGTGATCGCCGTCGATGCGTACGCGGATCGTGTCGTCGCCGTACTGGTCCTGGATGCTGCTGAGCGTGCCGTCGAGGACCTTGCGTCCCTTGAAGATCATGAAGATGTAATCGCACATCTTCTCCGCGGTGTTCATGTCGTGCGTGCTGAAGATCACCGTGGTGCCGTTGGTTTGGAGGTCGAGCACGGCGTCCTTGAGGACCTCGACATTGACCGGGTCGAGGCCGCTGAAGGGCTCGTCGAGGATGACCATCTGCGGCCGAGCCACGACGGCGGCGATGAACTGCGCTTTTTGAGACATGCCCTTGCTCAGTGCCTCGACCTTCTTGTCCGCCCAGTCGGCCAGGTCGAAGCGTTCCAGCCAGCGGTCGACCTCGGCGTTGACGTTCGCGGCGTTCTTAAGGCGGCCGTAGAACCTGAGCAGCTCGCCGAGCTTCATCTTCTTGTAGAGACCGCGCTCCTCCGGAAGATAGCCGATGCGGTCGGTCCACGCGCCGTGCAGCTCCTCGCCGAACACGCGGATGCTCCCGCGGTCGGGATAGTAGATGTTCATGATCATGCGGAGCGTGGTGGTTTTTCCCGAACCGTTCGGTCCGATGAAACCGTACACGCAGCCTCCGGGCACGGCCAGCGAGAGGCTGTCGACGGCAACGGTCGAGCCGAAGGTCTTGGTTACATCCTGGAGCTCCACGGCGTTCATCAGTGCACTCCTGCGATGCGTGACATTGCCTGACTCTCACCAGTGTAACAGAAGGTGGCCGCACTGCTAAGCGGCTCGCGGTCGCTACTTGTCGCACAGCGCCAAGAGTTGTAGGCGCGTGGCGTTGCCGGATCAGTCCTGCAGAAGGGCGGCGGCCCGGGAGTGAGGGTCGAGCTCGACAGCGCGGGCGGCGTACTTGCGGGCGTTGTCCAGTTCGCCCAGCTTGTGGTAGGCGAGCGCGGCATCCGCGAAATGCTCCGGATCGGTCGGGACCAGATCGCAGAGCGTGACGTAGTTCCGGACGGCTTCCGGCGTGTCATTCAGCCGCATGGCGATGCGTGCGAGGGCCGCGTACGCCGGCTCCGACATCGGGTCGATGAACAGCACGCGCCGATACCAATACTGCGCGTCCTGCAAGCGTCCCCGGCGCTCCAGAATTTCGCCGATCTGGAACGGAACGTCGGCGTCGTGATCAGCGCTCGGAGCGACGTCGAGCAGCTCCGGCAGCGCTTGGTCGTCATCGCCGCGTTTCAGATAGATGCCGGCGAGCGAACGGGCGGCGAACGTATCCAACGGCCAGGCGCGTTTCAGGCGGACGAGCAGCGGCAGGGCGTCGCCCAGCCGCTTGCGGCGCACGTAGACGTCCGCCAGGTACTTGAGCGCGTAACGGTTGTCCGGATCCACCTCGAGCAGCCGCGGAGCAGTCTCGATGAGCCTGTCGTCGCGCGCAGTAACTGCCGCTTTGCTGTCCGCGTCGAGGCTTTCGCGATGGAGGCACCGAACGAGCACCTCGAGCGCCAGACGGTTCTTGCTGTCGATATCGAGCGCTGCTCGCGCGGACTCCGCCGCTCCTTCGACGTTGTCGTCATCCCACCTGGCCCGGGCGAGGCGGGCATGCAGATCGGCGTCGCTGCGATGCAGGGCGACAGCGGCGCGCAGCCAGGAAACGTCTTCCGGCGGTTCCAGGTCGAAGCCCCAGGTGGCGGCCTGCTGTCGCGCCCACGCGGCGAATTCCCTGTCGAGCTCTTCGGGCGATTTGTGGATCGCCTCCTCGAACACGGCCGCCTGCGGCCTGGCTTCGGCCATGGCGGACAGCAGTCGCGTGATCACATCGTAGCCGTAAGTGGTGATGAGATACTCGCACATCCATTCGCTCTGCGCATAGGCAAGCTGGCGATCGTGCGAGCTCTGCGGCCGCATGAAACCCCAGTCGAGCGAGTCGAGCGTGAAGAGCTGGTTGCGACGGACGGCGTTGGCCAGCAGTTGCCGCCAGTCGTAGCTGCGGGGCAGATCCTCCTGGAGGACGGCCAGCCCTTCAGTAAACCAGTGAGCGATCTGGTTGTGAGTGGCAGCGAGCGTCACCGTGTGCGTGAACTCGTGCTCCAGCACGGACGCATAGTTGTAAGGGCCTTGCAGATCGGCGCCGCGGCGGGGCGAATCGATGGCGATGACCGGCCCCGTGCACGCCCCGACGGTGTGGATCCAGGGCTGGCCGGTGATGCGCACGGCAAACTCGCTGTGCTTCGGAAAGATCTCGATCGTCGTCTTGCGCGCGAGCGTGGCGTTGTAATCGGCGCATACCGGCGCGTAGACGGTTTCCAGGTAATCCGCGCACCGGCGAGCAACGATCTTGTCGGGAGCGTCGTAGTGGATAATGAAGTGTTCGGTCTCGATTGTTTTGAACGCGGCGAGACGGTCGAGCAAGTTCAGCGTGTTGCGGGTCTTCTCGTTGTAGGGATCGAGCTTCCAAGAAACGTCCAGGGCGTCGCGGGCCTTGGCTTCGTAACCCCACTGCATGTACATCAAGCCGAGCTCGGTGCGCGGCGCGGACGCGGAGGGATCCAGCTCGATGGCCTTCTTGATGTAGCCCTCGGCCTGCGAGAACCGCCGCATGCCGGAGAGGACCTCGCCGATGATCGCGTTCAGCGCAGAGCTGTGATCGTTGACGCGCTGGGCGCGGGCGATGTACCCGGCAGCCTTGTCGGTCTCGTTGCGGGCCAGCAGAGACGCGGCGCAGCGGGCCAGAACTTCAATGCTGTTGGGGTTGACGGCCAGCGCCCGGTCGCAGGCCTGCTGGGCTTCCTCGTAACGGCGCTCGACGATCCGGCACGCAGCAAGCAGGTTGAGCGCATCGACGTCGTTCGGGATGGTTTGGAGAGCGAGATCGACGCGCCGCTGCACCTCCTCGAACTCCCAGCCTTCGAGGGCCAGCCAGCCGAGGCCGATCTGGGCGGCGGCGGCGTTGCTGTTGACCCGTAGCGCGGCGCGGTAGTCGTCGGCCGCCTCTTCGAGATTGAATTTCTCGCGCAGGAGGTCGGCGGCGGCGACCCGCGCCGGCCAGTAGTTTCGGTCGAGCTGCGTGTAGGCGGCCTGGTACATTTCGTTGAGCACGTGCGAAGTGCGATGGGCGAGATTGGGATGGCGGGCGAGCACGCTGTAGCGGTACAGGCCCTCGCCCGCGGCGGTCAGGCTCTCCGCATCTTCGGGCAGGCGCGTCGTGGCCAGGCGATTGAACCACTCGTAGTGCTCGAGCGCCGCGTCGCGCCGGCCGACGGTCTCGAGCGTATTGGCGAGCAGCAGCCGGGCGCGGCAGAGTTGCGGATCCAGCCGGATGGCCTCATTCGCCAAGTCGATCGCGCGATCATAGCCGCCGACGGCGGCAGCGGACTCGGCGAGCAGAAGCTTGACCCGAGCCGCTTCCTTGCCTGTTGCCTCGATCGATTCGAGCAGTTTCCGTGTCTCAGCGTAACGGCCGGTCTGTAGCCAGCATTCGGCCAGTCCGATCGATGCCGGCGTGCGCGTGGCGTCGTCGTCGAGGAGCGCGTTGTAGCTCTCTTCGGCGCGTTCGTAGTAGCCCTCGAGGAGTAGCTCGCGGGCCTCGAGCAGTGGAGGCAATTCGGGGGTGGCACTCTCCGCCGACGACTCGCCGTCGGCGTACGCATCCTGAGCCTCGACGGGCGGGGGAAGCGTCAACCCGACAGCAAGGAAGACCAGGAGAAGGTGCGGCCCGCGGAAGCAGCGAATTCGGGCGCACGTGCGACGTTTGGTGCCCAGCATCACGGCGGATTTTAGGTGCCAGAGTGCATGATGGTCAACAACGACTGCCACCACGGCGGGCCCACTGGCAAAGCAGTAACGTAAGGGTAGATCAGCGCGAACGCGATTCCGGCGACAATCAGCAATTCCGTGACGCCGCGCTTCAGCCTGGCGGTAATGACCACCCAGGCGAGCGCGATGTAGAGGAATGAAAGTGACGGCAGATAGTGGTAGATGAACATGATCCGCGGTGACGCCAGCCACGGCGCCCAGAACGCCAGATAGCCGGCCAGGAGCGGCAAAGCGCGCTGCTCGCGCCGCAGCGCCACCTGCAGCGCGGCAAACCCGATCGCCGCCAGGCCCGCCAGCCAGATGATGGGGTTGCCCATTGCATAGACGTTGGAACGGGGAGGGGTGTTGGACGCCGTCTCGCCATGGGCCGTCTTGGCCGGCGGGGTCTTCTCGGCGTACAGCCACATCATCTTGCTGTAGAGCGGCCACTCCGCCGCTTTGGAGCTGTAGGGGTGCGGCTGCGTCAGTCCCGTGTGGTACGACCACATCTGCACCTGCAGCTCCTTGAACTGGTCGATGGAGTAGCCGGCCCGGAAGAACGGCGTGTAAGAGAGCAGGTAGATGCCGGCGGGTAGCAACGCATAGGAGATGACCATCAACGCGGGGCGTTTCGGCCAGAACCTTCCCTCCTGTTTGGCGCGGTACAGGTGAATGACGGCCATCAGCGGAAACGCGAAGAGCGCCGTCCACTTGCAGGCCAGCGCGCCGCCGACAGCGAACGCCGCCAGCACGTAGCGGTCGTACAACCCGGCCAGGACGGCGGCCAGCAGGAAGGCCGCGCAGTAAATGTCGTTCATGCCGATACGCGACAGGACGAGCGGCAGCGTGTCGAGGCTGGCCAGCGCCGCAGCAAGCAGCGCAATGCTATAGCGGTCGAACAGGCGGAGCGATATCGCGTAGATCAGAAGAACGACGATCGTACCGAACAACGTCGCCGGCAGCCGCCACGCCCACGGCTTGTCCCCGAAGAGCTGAATGCTCCACTGCATGAAGAGCTTGGCGAGTGGCGGATGCGTCCACTCATAAGCCACGCCCTCGATCGGCGCGGACGTGGACCAGAGCCACGGGTCGGTGTTGCCCGCCGCCCATTGCTCGGCGGTGTAGGCGTGATACACCTCGTCGAAGTATCGCTCGGGCGGAGCGTTCAGCCGGAAAAGCCGCGTACCCAGGGCGAAAAGCAGGATGACTGCCAGCAGCAGCGGCGCACGTCGGCGAAGCCACGGCGGATCCGCGGGCGTCACGAGCGATTCGAGTTCATGCTTGCCGATCTTCAGCTTCGAAACGAGTCGATCGAACCACTTCTGGCCGGTCGGCGTGACGGAGATCGCCGTCAGGGGAAGGGCCAGCAGATTGCCCAGACACAGGGCCATGGCCAGCGCCCGGTGGATAAGCTGTTCCGACCCCACAAAGCTCAAGGCGAACACGAGATTACCGCAGTACGTTGCGGACGCGAGGACATAGGGAACAAGCGCGGCGGTGTGACGAGCGGCGACGATGGCCAACGGCGCGAAAAACGGAAAGAGGTGACGCTCGTGGGCGCGGGTCACGAATAGAAACGTGATCAGGTAGGCGAGCGCCGTCGCTTCCCAAAGGGCGGTGTCGCCTTCGCGTCGCCAGCGTCGCCAGAGCCAGACCGCGGCGAAGAGATAGCCGACCAGGCAGATGGCGGTTCCTGCCTGATGCACCGTCACCGGGCCGATGATCCGGCCGCTGTCCGGTTTCCAATTCAGATCGAACATGTACCAGAGGTTCATCGCGTTGACCGAGGCGTACTGGTACTGGTTCATCGTGACGTCGATGCGGTGCTCGATGAACTGCGGAAGCGTGCGCAGACTGCCACCGTTAAACGGAAGAAACGTGGCGGCGAAGACGGCGACGGCGATGCCGGCCGATGCCGCAATGCGGTGCCATCGAATACGGGCTCGCGCCGCGTAGATGAGCACCAGCGGTACGACGACGGCCGTGTGCGGCTTGACCGCTCCGGCCAGGCCGAGAACGAGCGCCGACAGCAGCGCTCGGCGCGATACGAGCAGCGAAAGTGCGGCGACCAGCAGAAAGGCGTGAAAGCTGTCCGCCTGTCCCCACAGCGTCGAGTTCGCGAAGACCGCGGGGTTGAATATGTAGATGGCCGGCACCCAGAGCCGCTGGTGCTCCGCCATCGGTCGGGCCATGCGCCAGATGAGGAAAGCGGTGGCGATGTCCGCCGCGATATTGGGCAGCTTGAACAGCAGGTACACGAGTCCGTGGGGCAGCTTCGCGTACACGGCGCCGAGAGGCCAGAGGACGTAAAGATAGCCAGGCAGGTAGTCGCACCAGTACTTTCCGTCCCAGAAGTGCTGAAGGCCTACGTCCGCGAGGTGCTGGGCCCAGCCCGTGAATGCGCCCATGTCCGAGGCGTGGCCGGTCCAGGGGGCGGCGACGATGCGGACGGCCAGACCTGCCAGAGCGAGGGGGATGAACGCGCGCCACGTTACGGCGCTGCCGCTGGAGTTGTCTCGGATGAGGAGGGCCGCCTGATGGCCGGCTTTCGTCATGGGGCGAATTGTAGCAGAGGCGACGAATTGTACACCGCCGACGGTTGGCGTCGTCCGGGCGGATCCTGGTCGGTTGTGCGGTAGACGGTGGGCGAAGCGAATTCCCGGCAGGCGCGGGACGACTCCGAGCAGGCCAGGTGATTGGATTTACGCAGTCGTTACCGGCCGAAGCGGCGACCGCGCCGCTACGACGTGCGCAAGAGCCATGTCGCGCCGAATAGCCGAAAGGGAGAATCGAGACCGAGCCCGGCTAGCGGCGCGCTGCCGCTCTCGGGGCGAGAAGACGGAAGGTGTACCCGAAGCCGAAGTTGCCCTCCGGCCGACTGACGGGCCGGCGCAGGAGCAGCAGCGTTTCGACTTGCGCCAGCATCACCGGATTGATTTGCTGCAACGCGTTGAAGTCGATCGGCAATTCGCCGCGTCGGGCGAGATCGTAGAGCTCGAAGCCGGCCGGACCCAGGTTGGAATAGCCCGTATGCTCCAGCGACGTGAAGTGCAGCTCCGGGTCGGTGAGCATCTCGACGTCGTAGAACCGCACGGCCCGGTCGAACAACGCCTGGTTGATCCATTGGATTGCGATCGTGACATTGGTGACGTATTCACCCGGACGTACCTCGCGCGATTCATGGCGCAGTTTCGATATGGCCGTCACCAGCCCGTACTCGGCCAGCGAAATACGGAAGCGACTGTTGATGGGATCGACTTCGAGCTCATAGCCCTCGGTGCCGCGCTTGGCGAGCGTCGCGACCGTCGAGTCGATCACGACGTCGCTTCGCAGAACGCCCTCGCTGCTACCGCCGCGGACGGCGCCATATCCGAGCCCGATCCGCACGCGCTGCTCGTTCTGGGTGCGGTAGAAATCGGAGACGCTCGCGAGAGTCGCCCGCCGCACGCTGATAACGGTCATGTCCGGCTCCGCGCCGAACATGAGAACGCAGTGAGAGCGCAGCCCGGTGCGGATGAGCATTCCCGCCTCGAGCGTCGTGTCCAGCGCCACCGGTTTCCACACGTTGGGATCGGCCGGGTCCGCCCCGGCCGGCGCGTATTCGACGGCGCCCGAGATGTCGATCACCTTAGCGGAGAGGCTTCGTCGCCGCTCGGCCGACGGCTGCGACGTGGGCATCGTCGTTGCGGGGCGCGTGGTCTGCGCGAAGGCCGGCATGCTTATCAATGCCACGATCAGCAAGGCGAGCGTACTGTTTCGAGTGCTCATGGCGCGTGCTCCTCGTCTAGCGATCAGGTCGCGGGGTGAGGTGGCGCTCGGTCGCATAGATGCCATTCTTCGCCATGTAGTCGTCGGCCCGCCCCAGCGCGAATACCATCTCGCCGCCCGTGACGAGCTTGTACGGTGGACCGAAGTAGACGATCTCATGATCCACCGCCCGCCGCAAGGCGTATCGCCGATCGCCGAGCCCCCACGAACCGAAAAGAGTGGAATCCACGCTGGGCGGCAGGTTGCACGTCGCCGCAAGCATGTACGCGAGCGTCCCCAGATCGAGCGCGTCATCGGGTTCCAGCCCCCAAGCTGCGCGAACGATGCCCTGCTCCTGCAAGCGAGCAATGGGCTCCTCCTGATCGCCGCGGTGACTGTCGCCTTCGCGCAGAATCGTGACCGCACGGCAGGCTTCGCCGTACGACACGACCGGAACCGTTTCCAGGTAATGGATGAACTCGATGTCTCCCAGCGTGTCGGGATTGACTGCCGGCTGCCAGGTCCGCGTGTGCGAACAGCCGGCGAAGAGCACGACGATCGCCAGGCACGCCGCCCCGGCGACGGCCGTCTTGCCTGATCCGCGTGCACGAGGGAATCGAATAACGGTTAGAAGCTCCACGTGACACCTGTCAGCAGAAAAGTCCTCGTCGTCTGATCGCTGAACGCCTGGCCCGGAAAGAACGCACCGTAGCGAACGGTCCAACTCAAGTCGGTCGTGATTGCCCAGTTGGCATAGTAGTCCATTTCCCAGCCGAGGTAGCCGGAGTCGAGGTCGGCCGTGGGATCGGAGACGGCGCCATCCCGGCGGTTCTTCCACGACAGGAACCAATTGGTGCCGAGCTCGAGCCGATCGAACCGTTCGCTGTCCTCGAACGGGAAGAAAGAGGCGCCGGCCCGCCACAGGTGGATGTTGCTCAATCGCGGAGCGAAAGCGAGGCCGGTATCGCGGTAGCCGAAGCCGATGAAGCTGCGATCGGTGAAGTCGCCGACGTTGCCGCCGATGGTGTCGGTCGGGCTCGCGTATCGGCCGGAATCGCCGCTGGCGAACATGTACTCCACGCCGAAACGCGGCTGCGTACGGACATCGGGCAGGTAAGTGAGCTCGAAATCGAACGCCCACGCCCGGATGACGTTGCGGCGCAGGAAGCGACGATCGCCGTAGCTGTGGCCGCTTTCATAGACCCATTCGGTCGAGTAGCGCAGGTCGCTCCCAAGCTGGCCGACCGAGCCGAGGCCCACGTAGAACGAATCGTAGTCGAAACGCTGCAAGGGTGTCGGATACGTGTCGCGGTTGAGGTCGCTTTGCCAGAGAACGTACGCGAACGGGCGGTGCTGCTCGAAGCCGAGGTAATCAAGCTGGGCGCCGAAGAATGCGCGGCGCGTCCGATCGGTCGGCCGCGTGAAGTCGAAGTCAACGCTGCTGCCGACCGTCCGGCCGGCAAGGCCCGTGACCGCGAAGTCCCGGTAGCGCCCCTCGACGGATACGTGGTCGAGCGTGTCCCAGAGAGCGAGGCCGGTGCCGAACTCGACGAGATCACGGCCGACCTTGAAGCGCAGGTTGTAGTCGGGCCACGACCGGCCTGGCCGGGCGAGGGCGCGGGCAAGGTCGAACCGGTAGAACCCCCGTTCGAGGTTCATGCCTTCCCAGTCATTGTCGTTGCCGTCGTATGAATCGCCGCTGTTGAAATCGAGGTAGCTGAGCAGACCGCGAACGTAGAACTCGTGGGCGCCCTCGTCCAGCGCCAGCCGCGACCAGAGGCGCAGATCGTGCCGGCGGAGCGTGCGGGAGCTGTTGACGCCGTCGTCGAAGATGAACAGGTTGAAGCTGTACGCGCCGCCGTAGTCGAAGTCCACTTTCTGCGTGGCGGGCATTTCGCGGTCGATCTCGTCCCAGATGCGAAAGCGGACGTCCCGCTGTTGTTGCAGGAATGTGTCCGACTCGCGTTCGATTTGTGCCGGTGCGGCGGTCGCGACCAATGCCACGACGAGGGCCGTCGTGCAGAGAAGAGCGCGCGCCCGATCCGTGATCAATGGACTTCTCCCCTTATCCGGTGCCCGCTTTCGGGGCGTTCACCCTATGACCGCTCGAGGGTACGCCCGAGAAACGACCGCCGCATCGCGACAGACAGCCTGCCGCACTTGTTCCGCAGTCGGAAGTGTCGCCGGGCTTCGCCGGAAGGTCAAGAAACTATTGGAGGCGAATGGCTCGGGTAGCCGCCGACGGGGGGGAAGAAGTGCCCGCGCAATAAGGGACCCCGTGTTTCTCTGACGAGAAACACGGGGCCGCTGAAAAGGGGACACGACAGCTTCCATCCGTGTATAGGCACCGATGAAAGGGGTAGTCAATCGGTCCAACGATTTTCTCGCCGCGCGTTGCCTTCCGGCGGCCCGGGCACCGCTGCGCAGCACCGTGAACAACGGAAATCGGCCGTCGGAGGGAAATGTGCCGGCCCTGTCACATCGGTCAGGCCGCATTACAATGCCAACGCGGCGGTCAGATGCTCCTCGGGTCGGTACCATTTTCGGGCATGACGGCATCACTTATCGGCAGGGCGGCGGCCCCCATCGGTGGAGAAGCGATCCATGGCCAAGTGGGACAACGTGACGGTTGTCGAGCACCCTCTGATTCAGGAACGGCTGACGCTCGCCCGCGACCGGCACACGGGTGTCGCCCAATTCCGCAAGCTCCTCGAGCAGATCGCCACCTTGATGGCCTTCGAGATTACGCGCGACTACCCCACCATCGCGGTGGAGGTGGAGACGCCGCTTGGGCCTTGCCAGGGCGTCCGGCTGGCACAGCGCATCACCGTCGTGCCGATTCTCCGCGCCGGCTTGGGCATGGCCGACGGCGTTCTGCAGATCATTCCGGAGGCGAGAGTCGGTCACTGCGGGGCCTATCGCGACATCGAATCTCTCACGCCCGTCGTCTACTACAAGAAGCTGCCGCCCGACATCGCGAGGACGGACGTGATCATCGTGGATCCGATGCTGGCCACGGGCGGGTCCATCTGCGAGGTCGTATCCACGGTCCGGGAGGCCCGCGCCGAGCGCATCAAGATACTGTGCCTGGTGGCCAGCCCGGAGGGCATCGCGGCGGTCAACCGCGGCCATCCGGAGGTGCGCATCTACACCGCCGCCGTCGACGATCGTCTGAACCAGAAGGGCTACATCATCCCCGGTCTTGGCGACGCCGGCGACAGGCTATACGGGACGGCATGACACGACGTGACACTATTTGTCCGGTCGCGCGCGAGGGGCGCCGCGCCATTACAGTTGTGAAAACCACTCGCCGGCCTGCGGCTGCCGGTTACGATCCTGTGTCTCGATGCCCCAGGCCGGTTCGTGGTTACGGCAAGATGCGTTTTTCGTCCAAGCTCGTGTGTGAGCGTGTATTGTTGTCAAACGCGGGGCTGTCGGCCTTCTGTGCGACCGGCGCCGGTGTAGACTGCATTGCAGCAAATGGCTAGTTGTCGAGGCGGACGAAGCGACCCTTCAGTAGGAGATCGGCGATGAGAAGTTCAGCTCGTTATTCTGTGACAACCCTTGTTTGCGTAATGGGGCTCTGTGCGACTGCAGTCTGGGCCGCCGGGCCCGAGGTCGCGGTGATTCGTTTCGACGGTCCGGTGATCGAGAAACCGCAGGGCGATTTGGGGCTCCACCTCGGCATCGAGCCCGACACGCTGAGGGACATCGTTCATCGTTTCGAGAAGGCGAAGAACGATGACAACGTGAAGGCCGTCCTCATCACATTCGGCCGGGCGGCAATCGGCACCGCCCAGATCGAGGAGATACGCAAAGCGATGCAGGACGTGGGCAAGCCGGTCTACGTTCATGCGGATTCACTCGATACCGGGCTCTACCTGCTCGCGTCGGCGGCGTCGCACATCAACATGACGCCGACCGGCGATCTCTGGGTGATCGGCATCCACGCGGAAGCGCCGTATCTTCGCAACCTGCTCGACAAGATTCACGTCGCTCCCGACTTCGTGCACATCGGCGACTACAAGAGCGCCGGCGAAACGCTCTATCGCACCGGGCCGAGCGAGGACGCCGAAGCCAACATGAACTGGTTGCTCGACGGACTGTACGGGTCGATCCTCGAGCAGATTGCCAAGTCCCGTTTCAACGGCGACGTGGAAAAGGTACGCGGCCTCGTCAACCTTGCTCCTTACACCGCGGAAGAGGGGCTCAAGCTCGGTCTCATCGACTCGGTCGAGCACATCCAGCAGCTCTCCGAGGAGCTCAAGGGCAAGTACGGCCAGGACCTCACCTTCGTGCGCGACTACGGCGCCAAGAGCGAGATTCCGGAAATCGACTTCACCAATCCGCTCGTCGGATTCATGCAGCTCCTCGAGCAGTTGACCTCGGGTCCGAAGGAGCAGGAGAAGACGTCCATCGCCATCGTGTACGTGGAAGGCATGATCGTTCCCGGCGAGGAGGAGCCGTCTCTGTTCGGCAGCAGCTCAGGGGCATGGAGCACGACCATTCGCCGCGCCCTGGACAAAGCGGCCAATGACGACTCGGTGAAGGCCGTCGTACTGCGCGTCGATTCGCCGGGAGGCTCGGCGCTCGCCAGCGAGGTGATCTACTACGCGACGCAGCGCGTTCGCGACAGGGGCAAGCCTCTCGTCGTGTCGATGGGGAACGTCGCCGCCAGCGGCGGGTACTATGTCTCCTGCGGCGCGGACTACATCTACGCCGACGACATGACGATCACCGCTTCGATCGGAGTCCTGGGAGGCAAGCTGGTGACGACCGGAATGTGGGACGCGATCGGCGTGAACTGGTTCCAGTACAATCGAGGCGACAACTCGGACATCATGACCACCGCCCACAAGTGGTCCGACGACGATCGCCAGAGAATCACCAACTGGATGGAGCAAGTCTACGGCGTCTTCAAGGGGCACATTCGGGATCATCGCAAGGACAAGCTGGCCCAACCGCTTGACGAAGTGGCCGGCGGCCGCGTTTATACCGGCCAGCAGGCGCTGAAGCGGGGCCTCGTGGACGGCATCGGCACACTCGACGACGCCGTCGCCAAGGCGGCCGGTCTCGCAGGCATCACGACGTACGAACTGCGGGTCATGCCGCGCCCGAAGACGCTCTTCGACCTCATCCGTGAGGGTATGGGGCCGCACGATACCAAGGAGATCGAGGCGGGCGCCTTCCGCAGGTCGCTGCTCGGCCCGGACTCGCCGTTCTCCCAGGCGCTGCTCGACGCGGTCCGCCGGCTGGATCCGCAGCGGGCGCGTGCGTTCACGCAGGCCGTCATGCGCCTCGACCTCATCGAGCAGGAAGGCGTCATTACCATGATGCCGGAAGATTTCATCGTGCGGTTCCGGTAGCGATCCGCTGCCGCCGACCGGCGATCGACCAAACGCGGGGCCCGCGGGATTCACCCGGCGGGCCCCTTTTCTTCAGCCTCGCGGCTACCCCGGTTGCACTCTCTCACGCAGGTGTTAAAAGTTGGGATCGCTGCTCGTCAGCAATGCGGCAGTCCTCGCAAGGTATCCGGCGGACCGCAGGACCGTGAGCGACCACCACCGGCCGGAATGGGGTTTCTTAGAATTGTCTAAGAATGCGATGAGACAGATCCTGCTCGGGCTCCTGATGGGCATGGGCACCGGCCCGATCGTTCACGCTGACAACGGGAATTTCCTGGCCCGCAAGTCGCCGCAAGACGTTCGGGTGCTGACGTACAACATAAACTGGGACTCGATTTTTCCCGCCAACGACCCCCACAACCACCGATTCCGCGAGCACGATCGTTCGGAGGCGTTTGTCCGCATACTCAAGGCGGTGAACGCGGACGTTGTCTGCCTTCAGGAGATCGGCGAACGACGGCCGGCAGGGGACGTGCTCCGCATCCTCGAACAGGCCGTCCCCGCCCCGGCAGGGCGCGAATGGTACATTTACAAAGCTGCGGACGATGTCATTGCTTCTATTTACCCGCTGCGGATGCCAGCCGGCGACACGGCGCCGCCGACGAATCGCGGCCTGGCCATGGCGCTCGTGGATCTGCCGGATCAGATGCACCGGCGGGATCTCTACGTGATCGACACGCACTTCAAGGCGGCGGGAGGTACCAAGAACATCGCTCGCCGGCAGCAGGAAGCGGATGCGATTGTGCACTGGATTGCGGATGCGCGTCAGACTGGTGGCCGGATTGATCTGCCCCACCTGACGCCGATCGTCATTCTGGGCGATATGAACGCCTACGATACTGATCCTCAGCATCACGTCACGACGCTCGTTACCGGTGATATCGCCGACGAACGGCGGTACGGGCCCGACATCGCCCCGGATTGGGACTCCACGGCGATGACCGACGCTCTCCCGCACCATAACGCCGGCCTGCCGGAGGTCTATACCTGGCGCGACGACACCGGCCAATACAATCCCGGACCGCTGGACCGCGTCATCTACACAGACAGCGTTCTGCGTATCGCGAACGCATTCGTGTTGGATACGTCGAAAATGGCTCCGGAGGAGCTCCAGAATGCCGGATTGGAGGCCGGCGACGTCGCTCTGAATGCCGCTACCGGGCTATTCGATCATTTACCGGTGGTGGTCGATTTTATCATCCCGCCGCCCGCTACGGGCGACGCCGATGGGGACGGCCGCGTCGGACTGACCGATTTTGCGGTCTTCGAGGAGTGCGCGGCATCGGCTTCACCGAAACAGGGCTGTGACTTCCTCGACCCGTGCGTGCAAACGTTTGACTTCGACCTGGACTTCGACGTGGACGACGGGGATTTTCCCTATTTCCAAAGCCGTTTTCAGGGTGAATAGACCCTACCGGGACATTTTGACGGTCGCTTCAGCACAAGTCCGGACTGGCAATCGCCAGAGTGGTTCATACGTTCCTCCAGAGAGCAAGTCACAATCAGCACGCCGGGTCGGACTCTTCGTCGCAGTTTGCCAACCTTCTTAGAGTACCTGCGCGTTGGCAATCTGAGGGCTTTTTCGCCGCATGCGGCGAAAATGGGCATTTCCAACATGACCCCCCTGCGTCACGCGTGAACCGGAAGGCCCCCGCGTTGTCGAGCACCGTAGTTCCAATGTGAACGACGATCTAAACGAGATGGATCGCAGGCTTTGGGTACCCGGTCGGGGATGCCCTGATCGTTTCGCGGCGCCTTGCTGATTGTCTCAGACGCAAAAAGGCAGGAATATCGTGATATCTCTGTTTGCAATGAGGCGGACTCAATATATCATGCTGTCTGTTCGTAGGGTTTGTCGCGTGGTCGGGACGCCATACTAAAGGAGGACATTGCAGATGGCGAAGACAACCATTAACGAGCTTCAGTCGTTGGTCAACCGGCTCAAATCCGAACGCCAGTCTCACATGAGTGCCATCGAGGAGATCGATGCCGCTTTTCGAGACCTCGGTATGCCAGCCGGTGGAGATGGCACGGGCAGGCGGGTCGCGCGCCCCAGGATGACCGGTGGAAAGAGACGGAAACGCCGGCGTTTCGAGGTGAGCGGTATCAATTCGGTGTATGACTTCATCAAGAAGTCGGGATCGAAGGGCGTGACCGGCGCCGACATCGACAAGCATTGGGACTCTGAGGGTCGGGCCGGCAGCGCATACAACATGCTTGGCCAACTCGTACGCGAGAGAAAGGTCAAGCGCAATAAGCTGAAAGGTCAGCGAGGCAGCATATACACCGCTACCTAAGCGACCGCGCGCGATTCCGCGCCGCAATCGACGTTCATCCGGACAAGGGGCGGGCGCCTGCGAGACCCTTGGCGTGCTCGATTGCGCATGCTGATTCAGCGCGAAGCGAATTATGCTTTGCGCTTACGCCAACCGTTCGAAGGCCGGCAACCTCCAATCGCCGGCCTTCGTTTTTCCTGGTGCAGAGACGCCTTCGCTTGGCCTGACGCGTGCGCATGCACCGCGCGGCCATTCGGCGCGCTTGACGGCGGTTCCTGCGGCGGACAAACTCTGAGCCCGGTTTCGGTGTCCTGACAGATGAGGTCTCGACGTGACACAGACGGACTCGCTATCTGCACCGCTGCCCACGACGGCCGTCAGTCGGCTTCGCCAGGGTGATCTGTTGCGGGCCGCCATTTGGGCGCTGGTCGTGCTGGCCGGCGTCATGGCTGTTGCCTTTCCCGTCTACATGCTGTTCTGCGGACGGGAGCGCCTGGTGGCCTACGTGTCCGATGACGCGTACTACTACTTCAACGTCGCCGGCCATCTGGCGAAGGGCGAGGGTCCCACGGCCGACGGGGTGACGGTCACGACCGGCTTTCATCCGCTCTACGCGTTCCTGCTGGCCGGCACACACACCCTCACGAATCCGTCGTTGGACGGCTTTATCCGGCAATCGATTGTCCTGAACGCCGTGTGCTTCATTGCCGCGGCGGTGTTTTTGTACCTGGCGGCCAAACGCCTCTGGAGCGGCGTGGCCGGCGCAGCCGCCGCACTGCTCTGGCTGAGCAATCCGCACGCCAACCTCATCAGCACAACCGGCCTGGAGGGCAGTGTTTACAGCCTGACGCTGGCCCTGCTGTTCTGGCGGCTGGCGGTGTTCGTCGTCGAACTCGAGCAGAGCGAAGACCACGGCAGATTCTGGCGGCAGGTGCTCGTTCTCGGCGTGGTTGGCGGCATGGTCGTGCTGAGCCGGACGGACGCGATCACGCTGCTGCCGCTGGTGGCGATAGTCATGCTGGTCGCGGCGCGGCGGATTCGCTGGACGCAGCGGGCCCTCGGCGTCGGGGCAACGTGCGTGATCGGCGTGGGCTTCCTCAGCCTCTGGTGGTACTACGCCTGGCGGTATACCGGGCAGATCGTCCAGGGTAGCGCCGCGATCAAGATGCTATGGCATGAGACCAAGGCCGGCGGAGATACCTTCGCCGCCGGGGCGGCGTTTGCGGCGGCCGTCTGGACGAAATACCTGTACAAGTCGTTTTTCAAGGTCCCGGCGCTGCTGTGGGTGCTGTCCACCTTCCCCGCGCTCTTCGTCTGGCGGACGGGGCGCGGCCTGGGCCGGGCGGTCTATCTGCACACGCTGTGGATCTTCCCGGCCGGCATCGGCCTCGCTTACGCACTGTTCATCGACCGGCCACGGACCTGGTACTACGTGCCGGCGTTGATCGGTCTTACGCTCATCTCCGCGGGTGGCGTGCATTACCTGCTGACGGTCATCCCCGCGAACCGGTTGTGGGCCCTCGCCCGCAAGTTCGCGCCGCTGCTCGCCTGGGTGGTCGTGATCGAATCGGGCGCCATCTTCGCCCGCGACGCGATCTACGGCCGATCCGGGGAACAGGTGAACGCCATCGCCGCCGCGGAGATGCTGGTGCAGGACGTCCCGCCCGGCACACGGCTCGGTTGCTGGCATAGCGGCATCGTGCAGTACTACACGCCCGGCCTGACGGTCATAAACCTGGACGGCTTGGCCAACAACGAGATCCTCCCCGTCCTCCGCGGCGAGAAGACCATGAACGACTACTGGGACGAGCGCAACATCACCGTGCTACTCGGAGCGCCGCGTGCCAAGATGGGAACATACGCCGAGGAGTGGGACGGCAAGCGACTCGTCACGGTACGCGCGGGCGTGCAGCGGGTGGTCGAAAAGGGCGACTGATTCGGGCATTCGACAGCTTGGTGCGGGCGTCAGTGGCGAAGGCAGGAGGCGGATGAACCTCCGGCAGAAAGTATTCCTTTGCATCGTCATCGTCGTCAACGTGGCGGTGTGGCTCATTCCCAGCAACGTCGCCGAGCTGGTCATTCGCGACAAGATGGTGCTCTTCGGTCGTTACTCGCGAGAGCACTTCAGTTGGAACATCGCGATCGCCGTCATTTCCGCGGTGGGGCTGTACATCGACCAGGCGCGGTCCCTCCAGCAGTACAAGCGCCGCTGGTTCGGTACGATCGCGACGACGGCGCTGCTCGTGCCGCTGCTGATCGTCCTGGACTTTTTCGCCCGGTACTTCGTTCCCCCGAACTACGTCCACGACGGCTTCGCCTATCGCCGTCTCCCGGACAGGCGCCTTACCTTCCGGTTCGACGATCTGCCCGCCGCCGCCCTGACACGATCGGACGCCCCGCGCGGCTATCCGACGTGCGACAGCACGTTCACCACCGATCAGGCAGGGTTCCGCAATCGGTCACGCCCGGCGCATAGCGAGATTGTGACAATCGGCGATTCCTTCACCGAGGGCAGCAACGTCTCCGACGAGCAGGTCTGGCCCGTGCTCCTCGAAAAGCGCTGCGGCATGTCGGTCTACAACCTCGGCGTGACGGGTTACAGTCCGCTTCACTATCGCGCCGCGCTGGCCGCCTATGGCTTGGCGCTCAAGCCGCGCGTCGTGATCTGCACGCTCTACGAGGGGAATGACTTTCGCATCGGCAGCAAGGAGGTCGCCGCAGCCGCGCGGCAGTCTTCGGGCGGTCTGGCCGCCTACGTCGAGGAGTCACCGATCCGGCGAACGCTCGACGGACTGATGGCGATGCTCGCGAGGGAAGTGAGAGTCGAGGCCGATCCGGCGCATGCGGAACTGCTCTCGTGGCTGCCGCTGCGGATTCCCGACGGCGCCCGTGGCAAGTACTACGCTTTCGGACCGAAGGCGCTGCTCGAGCACAGCGAGAGCCGGCAGGGGTTCGAGTCGGGCAAGTACTGGCGGCGATCGCGCGAGCCGATGGAGGAGATTGCCGCGCTGTGCAGGTCTTCATCCGCGCGGCTGATTTTCGTGTTTGCACCGACCAAGGCCCACGTGATTCTGCCGCTCGTGCGCGACAGTCTCCCGGAAGAGAAGGTCCACGCGCTGGCGAGTCTGGCGACCGATCAGCTTCCGTCGGTGGAGCGATTCTGCGATCTGCTGTACGAGAACCTTGATGCCCGCGAGTCGGTGGTGGCTGATTGGTGCCGAGCGCAGAAAGTCGAGTTCGTCAGTCTTACGGGCTCCTTGAGGGCTGCCGTTGCCGCCGGCACGCAGGCCTACTATACCTACGACCACCATTGGACCCCCGAGGGCAACGCCATTGCGGCGCGAGCGCTGGCGGAGTATCTGCAAAGCACCGGCGCCGACCGATCGGAGTGACATGACGTGCAGGAATCGAGCTTGCTGATCGAAGAGCAGGAGGGGGCCGTCGCCGTATTAACGTTGAACAGGCCGGACCGGCGCAACGCCCTGTCGCTCGAGCTGATCGATCAGTTGCGTGCGTCCGTCGCGCGCTGCCTGGAGGACGACGCAGTGGGCGCGGTCGTGTTCACGGGCACTGGGCCGGCATTCTGTGCGGGCATGGACTTGAACATCATGACGGCCGCAGGGACGGAAGGCGGACAGATGCACGCCGCCGCTTCCGCGTTGCTCGATCTGTATCGACTTGTCTACGCGGCCCCCAAGCCGATGCTCGCGGCGGTGAACGGCTCCGCCGTCGCCGGCGGGGCGTGTCTGATGACCGCCTGCGATATCGCCGTGGCCGCGAAGTCGGCGAAGATCGGCTATCCCGAGATCCAGCACGGTGTCGTCGCCACGATCATCATGCCGTTCCTGCTTGCCTGCGTCGGCGAGCGCCGGGCGAGGTATCTTCTTCTGACCGGGCGACTTCTCTCGGCGGCGGACGCCCTTGACTATGGTCTGGTGAGCGAATGTGTCGCGGACGACGCCTGCCTGCCGAGGACGCTTCAGTTGGGGGAGCGACTCGCCGGTTATCCGCGAGAAGCGTATGCGAAGACGAAAAACTTACTCGCCGAAATGCAGGCCGTGGACCCGCTGGCCAGCCTGGAGGCGAGGCGGGAGTTGCACACCCGAATCATGCTGGGCGACGACTCGCCCGACACCATCGAAGGCTTCCTGAGCCGAAGGCGGCCTTCATAGACGCCCGCGCCAGCGCTCGGCCTCATCCGGGCGATTCCACCGTTCGTACAGATCGACGATCCGCTCGACGACCTCGTGCAACCGCGCCTCAGGAACCGCCTTGTCGTCGTGCATGTGCTCGTAGGCATTGAGCAGAAGGGGCTCCCCCTCGGAAAACCGGCCTTGGGCGGCGATGGCGCTTCCCAGCGCGCTTTCCGCATTGGCAATGAGCCAGTGGCCTTCCGGCAGCGCTTGCCGGCATATCGAAATCGCCTCGCGCAGCAGCGGTTCAGCCTCCGCAGGCCGGTCGAGGTGGAGCAGCGTCAATCCCAGTGACACCAGCGTGTCGGCAATCGCCGGATGACCCGCCGGCAGCGTGTCGCGCCGGATTTTCAATGCCTCCCGAAACAGCGGCTCAGCCCCGGCATCGTCCCCCTGCGTTTTCATCAGGCGTGCCAGCCCGTTAAGGCATTGAGCCGTATTGGGATGCTCCTCCGGCAGGCGGCGGAAGATGGCCAGGGCTTCGCGGTAGAGAGAGGCGGCCTGGTCCAGCTTTCCCTGCGTGTGCAGGAACGCGGCGAGGTTGTAGGTCGCCAGGGCGACCTCCGCGTGATTCTCCCCCAGGACCTTGCGCCGCAACTCGAGGGCCTCACGCATGAGCGGCTCCGCCTCATCATCGCGACCAAGAGCGTGAAGGACGGCTGCGAGATTGCTGATGCTGGCCGCGACCAGGGGGTGCTCGGGCTCCAGCTTGTCCCGGCGGATGGCCAATGCCTCCCGCAGGAGCGGCTCGGCGTCCCCATACTTGCGTTGCGCGTGCACACAGGCAGCGATGTTGCTCAAGCTCGCGGCAATCGCGAGATCGTCGTTGCCGAGAAGCTTTCGCTGTATGGCGAGCGCCTGTCTGCCGAACATCTCGGCCTCGACGTAGTCTCCCTTCGCGTGCAGCAGGCCGGCCAGGTCGCTGAGGCTGGATGCGACTTTCGGATTCTGCTCGCCGTAGAGACCTCGGCGGATGCGGCGCGCTTCGCGAACGAGGGGCTCGGCCGCGGCAAGGTCACCGCTCGCATACAGCAGCGCGGCCAGGTCGGAAGCGCTGCGGGCCACCTCTTCATGATTTTTCGCCGAACTGGTCGCGCCGGAGTTGGAGGGCGCGCCGCAAATGCACCTCCGCCGGCTTGTAGAGCCCCAGAGCGCGATAGGTGTTGCCGATCGTCGCCCGAAGCGTCGCCTCGACCCGCGGCTCGTCGGCGAAACTGCCCTCGATATCGTCCGCCGCCTTGTCCAGGACCTCGCGGATCGTCACGTCGCGCCCGAGCGCCTGGGCCGGCTCCACGGAGGCGAGCAGGCCGCTGAGAAAATCGATGACCGCCACTGCCTCAGCGCGGTGCTTCTCCGCCTCCTGTTCGGCGCCGATCGCCCGGTCGCGCTCCACGACCGTCTCGGCCCGCGCCCGCTCCGCCCTCAGGTACAGGCCACCGCTGACCACCAGACCCGCGACCAGCATGAGGAGCACGGCGCACGCCGTCGCGAGCAGCGTCGAGTGGCGTCGGGCGAACACTCGAAACTGGTAGGCGATGCTCGGGGGCCGGGCCATGATGGCGTCGCCGGCGAGATATCGGCCGATGTCCTGCCCGAGCTCCAACGCCGACTGGTAGCGCCGATCGCGATCCTTTTCCAGCGCCTTGCGCACGATCGTCTCGACATCGCCACGGAGCGCGCTGCTGAACGTGCTCAGCGGCTTCGGCGATTCCTCGCGGATGACGCGCGTGCTCTCGAAAATCCGCCCGCGGCTGACGTCGTACGGGGGTTGGCCCGCGAGAACCTCGTACAGCACGACGCTCAGGGCGTACACGTCGCTGCGCGTGTCGATGTCGTGGGGATCGCCTTCGCACTGCTCCGGGCTCATGTATTGGAGTGTGCCCAGCAATTGCCCCACGTCGGTCTGGAGCGTCGTGACCGCCGTGTCCGAATCGGTTCCACGGGCGACGCCGAAGTCGATGATCTTCGGATCGCCATGCGAATCGACGAGGATGTTCGCCGGTTTCAGGTCGCGGTGGATGATGCCGCGCTGGTGGCCGTGGTGCACCGCTTCGCATACGCGCTCGAACAGCGCGAGCCGATCGCGCGGCGAGCCCTTTCTCCCGCGCGTAGTCCGTGAGGGGCTTGGCGCGCGGAATGTACTCCATGGCGAAGAACGGTACTGGAGCACCCGCGCCGGGTTCGGTATAGGTGCCGGCTTCGTACACCTGGGCAACGCACGGATGGTGAAGGCGTGCCAGAAGCTGCGACTCATATTCGAAACGGCGAAGCGCGGAGCGCGAGACGATACCTTGCCTCATCACTTTGATCGCGACGGCCCGACGCGGGCGATCCTGCACGCCCTCGTACACGGCGCCCATGCCACCCGAGGCGATCAGCCTCTTGATGCGGTAGCGCCCGATCTGCCGCGGCATCTGTTCGGGTCCCGGGGCCGGCTCGGCCGGCGCTGGTGAGCTGTCCGAGCCCGCGCCGCCGGACTTCAACTCAGCGGTTTCCGCGTTCCATGGAGTTGGATTGTCGTGTCCGTCGGCCATGGCAGGTGATCCGCCTTCGGCTGTCTGACTGGCTGCGAGAACGGCGACGGGTCGAGCCCGCGATTCCGTTCGGCGGCGTTGAGGGCGATTTCCAAGGACGGCGCCTGAGCATACCTCATCGCCGCGATGCGACATAGGGGGGCGGCGGAATCGCTGTTTGACAGCGCCGCAGCGGCGGTTTCGGCCATCGTTTCCGGCAACTTCAGTGGCCGGTCGAGGTGGTGTCCGGCTTGTCATCCGCAACGTAACCGAGGCTGCGGAGGCGCTGGGCGGTATCCGATCTCTGCTCGCGGACAAAGTCGGACGGAAGGGGATGGGCGCCAGCCGTCCATGCCGTCAGCGTGGCGCGAAGCCGGTCGGCTTGGCGCTTGGCGTCGGCCGAGGGCGAGTCTATCAGGTTGTGACGTTCACCGGCGTCCGCGTGTATGTCGTAAAGCTCTTCGAGGCCGAGAAACGGCGCGAAGATGTACTTCCATCGCCCCTTGCGCACACACTTGGCCTTCGGCTCGTTCTGCCACGGCCGGCGCGGATCGACAGCGCGGTAGGGCTGCGTCGCTTCGCTGAAGACCGCCCGTGGCGCCAGCTCTTCGCCGCGGCAGGCGGGCACGAGACTTCTTCCTTCCATCCTCTCCGGCGCGGCGATGCCCAAGAGATCCAGAATCGTCGGCGCGATGTCGATAGTGGACACAACGTTCTTCACGACAACGCCGGACGGACTGCCGCCCGGAAAGTGAATGATCAGTGGCACGCTCACCGTCGTGTCATAGACCCATAGCCCGTGATTCCAGAAGTCGCCGTGCTCCCACATCGTCTCTCCGTGGTCGGCCGTGATAACCACGAGGGCATCGTCGAGCAATCCACGCTGATTCAAGTGGTCCAGCAGGCGACCCAGATGATGATCCACGTACGATATCTCGCCCCGATAAAGGGCATCGAGCGCCAGGTCGTTCCCGGCCGGCTCGCCGCTGACGGACAACATGAGCCGGCGCGTCGGACCGTTGATGATCGTCGGGACCTTGCCCAGCGCCCGTCCAATGGTGCGCTGCTGCTGGAGATCGACGGCGCGATCGATGCCGTCCTCCAGCGAATGGGGCACGGCGATCGCATCACGCGGATACATCGTGTCATAAGGTGGCGGCGGATCGTAGGGGGCGTGCGCATCGAAGTAATGGACGAACAAAAAGAACGGTCCGGCGGCCGCGCCGTCGATCCAGTCGATCGCGGCATCCGTGACTTTGTCGGCCCGCCGCTGATCCTGCCCGTCACCCATCTGTTCGACCAAGAGGCTGTATCGATCGTCATAGTGGTCGAAGCCCTGGTTGAAGCCGAAGCGGCTATCCAGGGCGAATGCTCCGATCACCGCGCTCGTCTTGAAACCTGCGTCGCGCAAAATCTCGGCGAGCATCACGTTCTTCTCGTTAACGCGGAAGCCGTTTCGTGGTACACCGTGCGAGTGGGGCGCGGTACCGGTCATGATCGACGTGTGCGACGCCAGCGTCGTCGGCGCCGCCGCAATGACATTGTCAAAACGCACGCCGGTCGCGGCAATTGCATCCAGCCGAGGCGTTTTGATGTTGGTGCATCCGTAACAGCCAAGGTGATCGGCACGAACAGTGTCGATTGTAATAAGGATGACGTGGTTGATGTTACTGCGCCGCACCGCTCGCGCGTGCGAAGCCGCCTTGCCCTCGTCCCTGGCGCATCCGCTCCACGCGGCCAGCGCCGCGCCGAGACAGGCCGTGAGAAACCGCCTGAGAATGCTCTTTCCTTTGAATGAATCGAACATGCGGTTCAGCTCAGTGAAAATCTCGTTATAGCGGCGTGACTCCCCAGTCTCGCGGAAGGAGCGTGGCATGGCGCGGAGAGGAAGAAGTCGGCGCAAGCAGTCACTGGCCGAGCATAACCGCAGAAGGCTCGTCGATCCAGAAGGTCAAACGTGGGCCGGGTGGGCCGGCTGGCTTACCTGGGCGTTCAGGAACGAGTTGAGGTCCGCTTCGTTCACCTCCGGCTCGCCCGGGCTGACGTTGTCCAGCTTGCCGTCGCGCATCCACTGCTCGAGCTCGTGAACCTGGTCAAACAGGTGCTCGAAGGAGTCGACAATGAACAGCAGCGGCTGGTAATGATCGATCTCGAAATACTGGTTGATCACCCACTCGAGCTGGAATGGGTATCGCTGCACGTCCGGCGACTCGATGCAGTGCTCGAGCTCACCGGCCGAGCTCAGCAGGCCGCTTCCGTAAACGCACACCTTGCCGTTCGCCCGCATAAGCCCGAACTCGACGGTGAACCAGAAGAAGCGGGCCATCGCCTTGATGATGCTTTCGACGACGTGAGTCCGCCGATCGGCGTCCTTGATGTCCGCCGCCAGCATGGCGGCCGTCCGGGCCGCCTCGCCGAATCGCACGAGCACGTCGGCGAACGTGCGATCGGTGTGCATGGGTACGTGCCCCGCGACGTCGTGAAAGATGTCCGGCTCGGGCAGGTAATCGAGCTTCCCGCCGTCGCGGATCGTGATGGTCGTCGGGAATGCCCGCTGGCGAAGGCAGTCGAAGAAAACGTACGCCGGCACGTAGCCGCTGACCGCCCGGGCGCTGAACCCGCTCAGCGGACGAAGGAACGTGTTGATCTCCTCAAGGCGGGGAATCCGATCGGCCGGCAGGGCGAGCTTCTGCACGCCCTGGAGGAACTTGGGATTCGAGTATTTCTTCCACTTCGGAAGTATCCGCGCGTACAACCGTCGCCAGGTGTCCTGGTTTTCTTCGCTGTAGAGCTCGTACGGCTGGTGGATGTAGACTTCGCCATTCGCTCGCGCTTGCTCGATGAACGGCGCCTTCGTTGTGGTCAGACCGCTCGCGCCGGCTGCCATCGCGGGACCTCCTTTCGGTTCGACTTGACACTCACCTGCCGGCGGCAGGTCGGCCCTCGGCCCATGTACCGGCCGTTCTCATTCTAGTACGGCGGGCGGCAGATCGAAACGATCCGTCGTTCGCGCGTACGTCGTCCCGCCCATACGCCCGATCGTCTGCAGCTTCGCCGGATCGCATGTGCCTTCGGGCGTGAGGCATTCGTCATCCACGTGGAACGCCACAACACGCCCCAGCACCATGCACCCCGCGCCGGGGTGATCGCCGAACTCGATAATCCGATCCAGAACACACTCGAAACTTGCGGGCGACTCGGCCACCCTGGGCGGCTTCACCTTCGAACTGGCGACGGGCGTCAGGCCGACGATCTCGAACTCGTCAATCTCCGGCGGATACGGTGCACTGGTCTGGTGCATCCGTACTGCGATCTCCTTGTTCACGATGTTGATTACGAACTCGCCTGTCGCTTCGACGTTGACAAGCGTGTCCTTCCTGGCCGCGTCGCGCTTGCGGGCCGGGCAGAACATCATCATCAGCGGATTCACCGAGACGCAGTTGAAGAAACTGAACGGCGCGAGGTTCCGCGCGCCCTCTGCGGATACGGTGGAAACGAACGCGATCGGCCGCGGCGTCACCGTCGATATGATCAACTGGTACAGTTCTCGCGGCCGCATCCTGTTGTGGTCGACGTCGATATACATCCGTGTGTTTCAGCCTTTCGCCCAGGTCAGGTGGTAGTCCTCGTCCTCGATGCCGGCAGCATACTTCGTCAGGATCAGCGGCTTGTATGTGTCGCACATGACCGCCAGCTCGTTCGTTCGTTTCGTGCCGATTGATTTCTCGTAGGTTCCCGGGTGCGGGCCGTGCGGCACGCCCTTCGGGTGCAGGCTGATCGACTCCGCCTCGATGCCCTTCCGGGACGTGAAGTTGCCCTCGACGTAGTACAGGATCTCGTCCATGTCCACGCTGGCATGGCCGTACGGGCACGGTATTGCCTTCTCGTGCGTGTCCACGACGCGCGGCACGAAGGAGCACACCACGAAGTTGTTGCCCGCGAACGTGATGTGAATCGTCGGCGGCAGATGGATGAGCCCGGTCTTCGGCTGGTAATCGCGAATGTTGAACGCCACCGGATAGACGAAGCCGTCCCAGCCTTTCAGCTCGTACGGCCAGTGCTCAAACGTGTGCACGCTGAGCTTGTTGTCCAGCTTGGTCATCTGCGGGTAGGGCGGGTCGCCGTGCAGCTTCCTGTCGAAGTGAATCAGCTCGACCGGCACGCGGAAGTCGCGATGCGTGTACGGCGCGTACATCGTGATCTGACCCGAGTCGTTTCGGAATTCCCGGGGGATGCCGATGTGGTCGCTCCCCTCGAAGATCAGCATGGTTCCCTTGTGGCCTTCGAAGTGGATGCGGTAGGGCGTCCCTTTCGGGATCAGGACGTAGTCCTGCTCCTTGAACGGCAGCCGGCCGTACAGGCTTTCGACCCAGCCGTGGCCGGCGTTCATGAAGTACAGTTCGTCGCCGTCCGCGTTGGAGAAGAACCGACCGGCCGGCTCGGTCGGCTTGCAGACGCCGACCTGCACGTCGGCGTTCACCAGCAGCGTGCGTCGACCGGTCAGAAAGTCGCCGCCGGGCTTCATGTCCTGCGTTCGGATGTGCCGTCGGTGCAGCGGCTGGTCGCCGACGAGTTCGAACGGGCAGAAGCCCTCGATGCTGGTCGATTCGACCGCAGTTTCATCCGTCGGGGGTATGTGGAAGTAGAGAATCGAGTACGGCCCGTTGAAGCCCTGCCGCGTGATGCACTGCTCCATCAGAAGCTTGCCCTCATCGTAGAACGCGGTATGGGGCTTCGGGGGCACTTCGCCGAGTTGAAGTCGGTGGATCATCTCGGTGTTCCCTGTCGCTGGCGGATGGACGGAAACCGGCCCGGAGGCGGCGCAGCCCACCGCCTGCTATGGGATGATAATGCCGAGTCCGACCCCTGACGAATTGGGAGTGGCCGCCCGCACGCGGCCCCGGGACGCGCGCAAAAAAAGAGCCCGCCGAAGCAGGCTCAAAAATAATGCGGCAATCACCTAATCTCGCCTTTCGACTACCCTCGGCCGTGCGGGCTTAACTGCCGTGTTCGGGATGGGAACGGGTGTTTCCCCACACGTATGGTCACCGCAAGGGAGATAGTAGCGAGGTCGGGGCGGGTGTCAAGAGCCTTCGCAGCGGGGGTGAGGATTGATATAACCCGTTCATTGTCAGCCTGTTACGGTTTCGGTGGCGACGTCCCTGCCTTCTCCACCAGGCGGTACTCAACCGGATCCACCTCGCCGATGATCGCCACCTCTTCCGGCAGATTGAACGCCGGCGTCTGGTACCGAAACTGTCCTGCCTCGGCCTTGTCGGCCGCTTTCAGAGTCACGATCCCGCGAAGCTTGATCTCTCCGGCCTGGATTCGTTCGATCACCTCCGCCGGCCCCTTGATTGTGACCGGGCGCGTGAGCGTTGCCGCCGCGTCTTTCACCTCGACGTTGTAGTCGTTGAAGATGTCCAGACTTGCCTCGAAGCGGACAGGGACCGCGGAGATCGTGGCTTCCTGAAGCTCCTCCTTCAGCATGGCCCGCAGCGTCCCGAAATCGGGGTCCAACTCCACGCTCACACCGCCCACCACCGGGTGCAGCGGTACCGGCTCCGACAGCAACCGGCCGCGCGGCGCTGTCCGCAGGTATTCATCCGGATCGACGAGCACGCACCGCGCGGATTCATCCAGCGCGTTGTACTCCAACTCGGAAATGGTGACTTTCACCTCGCTCGGCTCGATAACCGGCTGCCGCTCGTAGTTCAGCGAACCCGACAGCACCACCACCGGCATCGTGACCGTTATTTTGCGATCGACGAGGATATCCACCTCCGGTGGCGATATGCTGCGGATGAGCACTTCTGACAGTTCTCCTTCCGTCCCCCGGATTTCGTCCAGCAGCCGCAGCTTGTACCGGCCTGATTCACGGCTCGATACGGGCACGCGGATGGTCAGGGGTTCGCGGGCCTTCAGGCGGGCGACGATCGCCTTTCGACCGGAGACCTGTATCTCGAACGGGTCGGTTTGTGGAGAGAGAGCGGTGACGCGCATGTCGCTGCCGCCGGCGGACACCAGCTTCACCCGCGCCCGCAGCGTGGCGGTGTCCGTGAGCGAATGGTCGGCGACAAGCCAGACCAGCAGCGCGATCACGGCTGATAAGACGACCAGCTTCGCCTGCTGCATGCTCGACTCCTGCGTCCGACTGGCCGGTTGGGCAGCAGCGGTCGCGTGCTTGATGCGCTCATGTGCCCGTTTTTGCCTTGGCTACGCCGGCCGGCTCGCTTACGACGGTCGTCGGGGCCGGGCGAATCGTGCTGTCCGATCGTTCCCGCTCCGGGCTCTCTGGCGATTCCTCGGCCGTTGGTGTGCTCGACGGTTCTGTTTCGATCCGCTCGACCTCGTCCGGCCTGACCAGCAGCCCGGCCACCAGCAGCTCGCGCAACTGATCCGGCGTCAGCGGGCGGTGCAGAACGCCGCGGCGAGCGATCGAGATCGTGCCCGTCTCCTCGCTCACCACGACGACGAGGGCGTCTGTCTCGAGGCTCAGACCCAGCGCCGCCCGGTGCCGGCTGCCGATAATCCGGTTCGCCGCGTCGGCCTCCGCGAGCGGGAACTCGCACCCGGCCGCCGCGATTCGGCCGTGACTGATGATTACACCCAGATCGTGCAACGCCGAGCCCGGCCAGAAGATGGTCTCCAGCAGCTCGCGCGTCGGCTCGGCGTCCACGCTGACGCCCGTCTCCATGATTCCACCCAGGCCGATCGTGCGCTCGACAGCTACGAGCGCGCCGATCTTCCGGCGCGACAGGCTGCCCGCCATCTCCACGATGGGCTCGATCAGCTTGGCGGATTCAGCCGTTCGCGACCGCCAGCCGATTCTTTCGCCGATGCGCATCAGCCCCCGGCGCAGCTCGGGTTGAAACACGACCAGGGCGATCAGAAACACGCCTGCTACGAAGTAAGGAAACAGAAAGACAATTCGGTCGAGCTCGAGCAATTGGGCGATGATCGCCACGACGAGAAAGGAGACGAGCAAGGCCAGCACCGCCAGCATCAACCGTGCCCCGCGAGTCCCTTCCAGGAAGCGAAGCGCCGCGTAGACGACAATGCCGATGAGCGCCAGCTCGATTGCGGCTTGCCACGGAACCTCGAAGCCTCGGTGCATTCGCTGGATGTACGAGTCCAGCAGGGGGAAGCGCGTAACCTGCATAAGAAGGTGAGCGACAGGCAAATATCGGGCCCCGAAAATGGTCGACGTTGCAGCGACGAAACGGTACGAAAGTATAGGCCGAATTTGGACTTATGCCAACCGGAACCTGCCTCGCCGCTTCACGAAATCGCTTCGCCGGCGCGCTCTGATTCAAGTCGAGTGCCGATTTGCTCAAAGCCGCATGCGGACGACGCCTCGTTCAGATTGGGGCCCATCACACTCGATCGATCATGCGAGACTAGTCTCCGGGCCGTTGGCGGAGGCGTCCTCGAGGGCATTCACTCGGCACGCCGGAACCGCAGGCCGCCCGAACGCCTGCTGAGCTTCGATGGCGCGGCGGGGCCCCGAACCTCGCCGGAGGCGGAATCGGAGGCCGCGAGCATGGGCATTGTGGCCTCGACAAGCGCGCGGGGCTTACCCTGCCCGTTGTAGTCCACGCCGCATGCCGTACAATCATCGGCCGCGCCGGACGCAAGGTGTTCGGTGTCATGGCTGTATCATGTACAGTCGATCGGTCGTGAGGGCGATCGAGGAGCCGGAGTGGCGGAACTGGCAGACGCGCGGGATTCAAAATCCCGTCCTGGCAACAGGGTGAGGGTTCGAGTCCCTCCTCCGGCAGTAGGCATGTCACTGAGCCGTCCGTGGCCCGTAACGAGCCCGCATTATTCACCAGCTTCTGCTACGTCGTCGTAAGTGCCGGCGCCTGCTGCGTTGTGCTCCGTCGGCCTCCTCGACGACCTGTTCAAGGTCGCCTCCGGGGGCCTTGGTCGTACGCCTTGCATCCACCGACCCTTACGCCGACTCGCGACGAACCCGGTGAATAATCCGGGCTAGCGGACAAGCGTTCTTCTCGGCCGTGCGTTTCTCTCGCTGGGCCGAAGCCCGAGCGAGTCGATTGCTCGCGATCCACTAAATAGCGACGCATATGCGAACAGGCAGTACTGGCCGGTTCGGGCTCGGGCAATGTCGATCTGCCGGCGAGCGACGGCCAGCCGCTCGCGACTCGTGGTCTCAACCGAGATGCCTGGCACGACGGCTTGCGGACCGCACACGCGCAGCCAGGGATCGAGACGCCGCGAAAACTCCTCCACGCTCGGCGTGTAATCCATTGGATAGGCGGCGTCCACCAGTCCGGCCTTCAGCCAGGCCCGGCCGTCCTGGAAGTGCCGCAGGGCGACACTGGGGTCCGGGCCGACCGCCGCCGAGAGGACCAGGTCCGGCCGGGTTCGCTTCACCATGGTCTGCAGGTCCGCCACCAGTCGCGTCACCTGCGCCGTCCGCCATCGATTCCACGCCGCCGGATTCGTCTCCGGCGTCTGCCCCGTCGCCTGCCGGAAGAGCGCCAACGTGCGGTGATCGCGCGGATAGTCCGGCACCTGCTCGCCTGGCACGACCGGTTCGTTCGGAAAGCGCATGTAGTCCAGGTGCAGCCCGTCGATATCGTACCTGCTGACCAGTTCGTGCAGGACGCGGACGATATATGCGCGCACTTCAGGCAAGCAGGGATTCAGGCTCACGTACCAGTCGCGGGTCTGGCCGCCGCCGGCGTGCGTGATCGGCTGCCGCTGTCCGTGCGCATCGTACCAGAACCACTCGGGATGCGCGTGATAGAGCTGATTGCGGATTGGTGGCGGGCCCGGACCCTGCCAGCCTGGCATCACGTTCACCCAGGCGTGCAAAGCCAGGCCGCGGCGGTGCGCCTCGCGGACGGCGATGGCCAGCGGATCGAACCCCGGGTCGCGGAACCCATACGCCCGGCTCCAGGGCTCGATCGTCGATCGGTACGACACGGTCCCGTTGCCGCGGACCTGAAAAAGTACGGTATTGAAGCCCGCCGACTGGCAATTGCCCATGATGCGGGCCACGTCAGCCCCGGTTTTGTAGTCGAACCGTGTCACCCACACGCCGCGAACCGGACCTGTCTCGCGCCGCTCGGCCTGGCAGCCGATGAGGCAGGCCGCGGCGGCGCCGGCGATCAGTAGACGACTCACGCGGCACAAGCGCGGCGCCGGTTCGACTGGTCGGCCGTGTTGCATTCCCTGCGGTCAGCCTTTGTTTTCGAGAATCGACGAGACGTGTCCTCCGTGATCATCCAGCAGGCGTTCGGCCTCGGCCCGGCCCACGCTTCGCGCGTGCATGACCAGCGCGGTCTTGACGCGTCCGCCCGACTCCTTCAGAAGCTCCGCCGAGGTTTCCCGGTCGAGGCCGGTGACGGTCTGGATCATTCGCGTCCCGCGGTCGACCAGCTTCGAGTTCTTCGTCGTGTCCACGTCCACCATCAGGTTTTCGTACACCTTGCCGATCCGGATCATGCTGATGGTGGTGATCATGTTGAGCACCATCTTCGTCGCCGTTCCGGCTTTCAGGCGCGTGCTGCCCGTGACGATCTCGGGACCAACGAGAACGCGAATGGAAACGTCGGCCTCGTCCGGCACGTGCTGGTTCTCCACGCAACCGAAGAACACCGTGCCGGCGGCGAGCTCCTTCGCGCGCCGCAGAGCGCCGTGCACGAACGGCGTCGTGCCGCCCGTGCTGATTCCGAAGACCACGTCGCGATCGGTTACTTGACGTTCGTCGACCGCCTTGGCGCCGTCTTCAGGAAAGTCCTCCGCGCCTTCGACGGCTTGTCGCAGCGCCGTCCAGCCGCCGGCGATGATCCCCTGGACCATGGATGGATCCGACAGGAACGTCGGTGGGCATTCCGACGCGTCCAGCACGCCCAGGCGGCCGCTCGTTCCCGCCCCGACGTAAATCAACCGCCCGCCGGCCGCGAACGCGCCGACGACCATGTCGATCGCTTTGCAAATGTCGGCCTTGGCCGTCGCGACAGCCGCGGCGATCGTTGCGTCCTCGGCATTCATCAGGTCAAACGCCTCGGGGACGGACATGCGGTCCACTCCCTCTGAGCGGGCGTTGCGCAGTTCGGTCAATAGATGCCCACGGTCTTTCATCTGCTGTTTTCCAGTGGAGTCACGTACCCCTCGGGTACGGGCGAGCGTAACGGCAGTGCCACAGTGTCGCATGACGGGCCTTTTTCTGCAACGGCCGGCGGATTCCGGCCCTGGGCAGGGCCACACGGGGAAGTGCCGCCCAGCTCGCCACCGCAAGTTTTTCTTGACAGACGGTTCGCTCCACCCAATATTATCCGCGGTTCATCGGCCTTCGTTTACCCTGTCGGCGCGGCAGGGCGAAGGCGGTGAGAACTTCGCTTGAAGGGAGTCACGTCATGTCGAGTTGGTGGATCTGGATCATTCTCGGTCTGGTAGTGGTGTTTTCGCTCGGCCTGTTCCAGGCGTAAGGCGGCCAACACCGTAATGCTCAACAATCTCGTGGGGCGGGAGCAACCTGCCCGATGAGCAGTGGCGATGTTGGCGGTTGAACGCAATGCCGTCAGCATCGCGATTAGCTGCGTCAGGCGCTTGTTTCCGCCCCACTCTGCCCCATTTCGATCGAGCGGCCTTTTCGGCATCGTTCCGGCCGAACGCGCTCGATTCCGATTCGGGCGAGTGTGCACACATTCGCTCGAAACCTCGCCTCGTGTTCCGCCGTTGGTGTTATCTGCGCGGGAACGCGCGGATTCCGTCTGCAGCGCGTCTGTCCTGCTACGTTCGGCAAGCGCATCGTTGTGGCGCGGCCTGTGCCGACCGCGTCGGCCGCCTCATCGTCAGTGGGTAAAAAAGGCGTGCGGCACCCCGAAAGTATTGGCGCGGTCAAAGGGTGCCGCAGCGAGTGGAAGGCTTGGTAATTTATGAGACGGCGCAAATGTTAAGCGAGGTTATTTTCCCACGGATTTCGCCGCCCCGTTTCATTATACGCGGTCGAAGACCCGAATCCACTTGCACCATGAATCCTCTTCGACCGTCGTCATCTGCTCCCGTGAAACGTCCGTATCGCTCTGCCTGTCTCGCGTGGTTGAGTCGCGAAAGACACACATCCGCGACACTGTATCATCGGCTATTCGCCGCTGTTGTTTGTCCACGTCCGGCGAATTCTTTATCGGTCGCTTCGGCACTTTGCGTCCCGCGATTCCACAGACGGGCGCCCGTGCGCTATTGGCGACACCCATAAATCTGGGCGCAATCACTCGCGTTTTCGCCGTCGATCCGCAGCACACGAATGCCACAGTCGGCACTGACGGCTGACGATTTCCTGAGCCGGAAATCCGTTAAAACCCGTCGTCTTTAACCCAGATCATTGGTTAGCTGAAGAGGTGATGCGCCGAGGTCTCACCTGCCCCAACCATTTGCCCCAACGTGAGTTATTGCAGTATAGCGATCGGTCTGGGCCGAAGCAACACAGAGCTGTACATTTTGTGAAAAAATGCCCCGAATCTCAGTCTGTGCCATTTCCGCTCGCGGCCGAGACGGCCGGTGACATGAGTCGAAGGTCGCTGACCTCTGGGGGGCAGAGCAGCCGCACACGGGGGGCATGGCCGCGCTCCAGCCCGATTCCCCGCGACACGTAAAGCAGGTGACCATTGAGGTGCGACAGGCCGCCGGCCGCCACGCTTCGCGGAACGTGGCTCAGCGTCAGCAGCGGGCCGAGCCTGGGTATTTGAACCTGACCGCCGTGCGTGTGGCCGGAAACGATTAGGTCTACCCCCGATTCCCGACGAAAGGTGAGCGCCACGTCCGGATAGTGCGCGAGCAGAATGGTGAGAACGCCTTGGGGGAGGTTCCCGAGTTGATCGATCGTTTCCTGGGCTTCCCGAGAGTCGACGTGCAGCTCGAGGCCGCCGACCGCCACAGGCAGGCCGCGCCATTCCGTCTGCTCGATCTGATTGTGCAGGAAAGTGACGCACGTTCCCGCGGTAGCCCGCCACAGCCGCTCCGGGGTGTCACAATTGCCCTGCACGATGTAGACGCCGGCTGGTGCGTGTAGAGGCTGCAACAACCCCCGGATCCGGGGAAGCTCATTCTGGAAGGCCTCGGCGTTGCCTTGAAAAATGTCGCCCGGCATCAGGATGAGATCCGGCCTCAACTGCATTGCCCTGGCGACCGCGCCGCGCTCGTAGTCCGTCACGTGTGAGAACTGAAAATCTGCCAGGACGGCGATCGTCATTTCGGCCCCGGAATCGATCTTTCCGCATGGCACCGCGACGTGCTCGACACGGAGCGCATGCGGCTCGACGAACGTTGCGTAGACCGCGATCGGCGCCGGGAGCAGGGCGGCAAAGCCCACCATCATTGCCGGCCACGTCGGCGGTACCCGTCCGGGACCCGGCAGTCCGACCCACCACAGGTAGAGCACCGCCGCCCCGATCAACGGCACGACGATCGCCAGATCCAGGTACACAAGGTGCATCGCGCCGAAAACACCCGCGCCGGCGGCCATGAGCCCGCAGAGCTTCACCGCGCTAACCAGTACCGCGACGGCCACCGCTCTCGCCACATCGCCGAGACGCACTTCCCAGTGCAGCGCGAGCGCCGATGCCGTGCGCCGATAGACGATCCAAAACAAGGCGCTGATCGCAATTGCGGCATCGAATGTGGTCGACCACAAGAGGACGAGGGTGAATCGTTCCATGACAAATGCGGCGCGGAGCCCCTGGCGGTGCAGTGAACGCCCTCCCCATCCGGGGGATGGGGTTCGCGATCGGTGCCACCACGATTATACTGAATCGGGCAAAGGCCGCGGCAACAGCCCCTTTTTTGGGCGACGACCTCCGGTGGATCATGGCCAGACGCGCATTGATGAAGATTTCGCTCGCCGCCAAGTGTCAGATCCTGTTTGCGGGAGCCGTTCTCGCCATCCTGGCCGCCACGCTGATCATCCCGTGGATGCGGATGGGCGACCTGACGCTCGAGCGGTATCTGCGCATCGCCAAGGAGATGGCAACCATCGCCCTGCTCGAGGCCGACTGGCAAGGCCAGACCTGGCAACAGGCTCAGCAGGATCTGAACGCCGTCTGGCCACAGTACGCCAAGCTCGGCGAAGGGGACTTCTCCCTCAAACCGCCCCAGTTGATCTCCGCGAACGAAATGCAGTTTCTCTCGCTCGCCGCCCCGCGGGGCTTTATCGCCGAGACGGCCGCGAAGCTCCAGGCGGATCGCCACGCGCTGTACCAGTTCAAACTCGATCGCAACGAGGAGGGGCGCGACGAGTTTCGACTCGCCATGGCCGTCCGCGCGCTGGAGGGTGAAAAAGACCCCGGCTCCCTCAAGGGATTGATCGAGGTACGCGTGCCGATCGATCCTGAGCCGGCATTCCTTAACCTGGGCGTTCTGATCGCAGCCCTGTGCTGCGGCGCGTTGCTGGCCCTGCTCGTGTTCTACCTGGTGACGCAGAAGCTCCTTCTTTCACCGGTCCGCAAGCTTCGACGCCTGGCGGAGCAGGTCACCACGGGCGACATGGAGGCACGCGCCACCATCCAGACCGGCGACGAGTTCGAAGAGCTCGGCTCCGCGTTCAACGACATGCTCGTGCACCTGCAGAGTACGCAGGAGGAGCTGCGTAAGAGCAACCGCTCGCTCGACACGCGTCTGGGGGAATTGGCAGAGACGAACGTGGCCCTCTTCGAGAGCAACCGGGTCAAGAGCGAGTTCATCGCCAACGTAAGCCACGAGCTGCGCACGCCGCTGGTATCGATCATCGGATTCGCCGAACTGCTGGCCGACGCCGGTCAGCGGGCGGGCGACTCCGATCGGCTGAAGCGCTACGCGACGAACATCCTGACCAGCGGGCGGATGCTGCTGGACATCATCAACGATCTGCTGGACCTGGCGAAAATCGAGGCCGGCAAACTCGAACTGCACATATCCCTCGTGGACGTTGCGGAATCCTGTCGCGACCTGATCGACTTCGTGACCCCGCTGGCCGACAAGAAGGGACTGTCGCTCGATCTGGACATGCCCGACGAGATTCCGAAGATGTCATCGGACGCCGGCCGGCTCAAGCAGATCCTCTATAACCTCCTGAGCAACGCAATCAAGTTCACGCCCGAGGGGGGCGCGGTGAAGCTCATGGTGCGTCCGGAAAACGGAGAGCTGATGACCTTCGCGGTGCGCGATACCGGCCCCGGCATTCCGGAGGCAGAGCACGCCGCCGTGTTCGAGAAGTTCCGGCAGGGCGATTCGTCCATGACGCGGGAATACAGCGGCACGGGCCTCGGTCTGCCCATCACGCGCGAACTGTGCGCCATGCTCGGCGGAAGCGTGCGCCTGGAGAGCCGGGTCGGCGAGGGCAGCACGTTCTCCGTGCGCCTGCCGATCCGCGCGCCGACGGACGTTTCCGTCCCCGTCGTCAACCTGACGTAACGCACTGCGTGCCTCGACACCCCACGACTTACAGCGAGACGTTGAACGTCAGCGAGCCAATGATCACCGTCCCGTCCACCGGGGAGACGATGTCAACGCACAGGCTGAGTTGTCCCGAATTCAACAGGTCGATCGTTGCCTGCGAGAGGGTGACGGTCGGTGGATCCACCGATACCGGCACGTAGTTGCTGTCGAGGGCAACGGTGAACGGGCCGTACTGCTCGCCGGTGTCGCAGACCGTTGCGACCGAGTCAAAGTCGTCTACGCGGACGGTGATCTCCAGGGCGAGCTGGTCCTGAAGCACGGACGCCGTCTTCGCGCTCTGTGTGGGATTCACCGTAATGACGTCAGGGTCGAGGGCAATGGATCCGCCACCAATCTGGAGGCCGCCGGTGTCGAACGTGGTTTGGAAGCTCTTCTGCTCCGGCGTATTCGCCTGAACGCTGAATGTTGACGCGCTGCCGAGCCCGACATCGACGGGAATCGTAATGAGGCTTGGGCCGCAGCCGCCGCTCTGCCAACCCACCACGGCGACCAGCGCCACGAGAGTCCATAGTTTCGCGCGCATCGATTCGTCCTCCTGAGTTGCCTGGTTCTTCTCTTCCGCCGGCAAGTTGACCGCAAATTGCGCCGGCTCCGGCCCGATCTCTGCCCGACTTTCTACCGCCGGCCCAGGATCGGGGCAAGCGGTATCCTGGCCTGACCCAGTGACGAATCCCGGCATGCCAAGCTTGCCCCCGTCTCGGCCCGGAATGTCTACTTGAGCTCGATCGCTGTGCCGGGTGGCGGTCTGAAGCGATCCTGGGCGCTGCCGCCGTTGACCGAAACCTCGAGCAGGCCGCTGCTGCCGACCAGCGCGATCGGTTCGCCGGGGGCTACGTCGGCGTACGTTTGCCGCACGGGTCCGACGGACGTTTCGGCCACGTACACGTGCGCGTCCGGCCGCCAGCGGTAGATCGGTTTCAAGTCGTCCACGCCGATGTTCGTGATCAGGTTGCCGAAACCGTCGACGTGGATGATCTGTCCGAGAAGGCAGTGGTCATGCGTCACGACAGCGTGGGCGATTTTGAGCGCGTCCACCCGGTCCGTCAGCGGGCCGAACTCCTGCAGACGCCGGCCCGCGGCCAGGTGGGCGGCCGCGGGCGCCATTACGTCCCGCCCATGGAAGGTGCTGGACACCAGGGGCATCATCAGCCGCGGGTTTTCGAGCACGCGCACCTCCTCGGCCGGCAACTGCTGGTGCAGAAAGCTGATCAGCCCGTTGTCGGGGGCCACCACGAACTGCCCGCCGTACCGCCCGACAATGATCCGCCGGGCCGTGCCGACGCCCGGGTCAACGACGGCCAGGTGCACGGTACCGGGCGGAAACCACTTGGCCGTTTCACAAAGCACGAACGCTCCGTGCAGCACGTCGTGCCGGGGAATGTCATGCGTGACGTCCACGATCGTGGTTTTGGGCGCGATTTGAAGAATCACGCCCTTCATGGCGGCTGCGTAGTGATCGCGCCATCCGAAGTCGGTAATGATCGTGACGATCGGCATCGTTGTTCTTTCCCTGTTCACCCACGGCGGCGAGGTCGACGCCGACACATTGCCGCGTTAGGCTTATTCAGGCAGTCGGAGGCACCTCGCGACTGCTACGACGGTGGTGATTCGAACACAACTGCGCAAGCCGTTCAAGGGCTCTTGGAGACCGCCGTGTCCGAAGGCGAAACGACAACGGACGACGCCTGGCGCCGCGCGCGCGACCGCGAGCAGATGATCGAATCGCAAATCGCCGCTCGGGGCGTGCGCGACCCGTCCGTTCTGGATGCCGTTCGGGCCGTTCCGCGAGAGTTGTTCGTGCCCGAGGCGTACCACAACGAAGCCTACGAAGATCGGGCCCTGCCGATCGGCCCAAACCAGACGATTTCTCAGCCTTACATCGTCGCCTACATGACGTATCAGCTCGAGGTCCGCCCCAGCGACACGATTCTGGAAGTGGGCACGGGAACCGGCTACCAGGCGGCCATTCTGGCGCGCCTGGCCTCGATCGTGCACACGATCGAGCTTGACGTCAGGCTGTCCGCCATGGCGAAAACGCGGCTCGAGGCCCTCGGTGCCCGGAACGTGCACTTTCACGTCGGCGACGGGACGCTCGGCTATCCGCCCGCGGCGCCGTACGACCGGATCATGGTCACGGCCGGCTGCCCTTCGGTGCCTCCCGCTCTGTTCGAGCAACTCGCCCGTGACGGCATTATGGTCGTGCCGGTCGGCGAAAACGAAACGCAGACCCTGCTGCGGATCGCCAGGCGGCCGAACGGCATGGTGGAAACACCGCTGATCGCGTGCCGTTTTGTGCGACTGACAGGGGCGCAGGGGTGGCCCGACCGGCCCTAGTGCTGCTCGGTGGGAGGATCGCCGCCCGAAGCCGGGGCGGACGCGGGCGTGGGCTTACTTCACCTCACGGCGGCGGCCTGCATCAGCGTCTGCTCGATCTTCGCGGCGAGCGACTCGACGTTGATCGAGCCAGGCACGCATTCGCACGGAATGATGATGCGCGGCGCCGTCTTGCTTTCGCTCACCACAAACCGCTCCCCCACGACAACGCTGGTCAGCGAGATCTTGACGTTCAGGTTGCCGAACTCTTTCGTGGCGTTGCCGGCGAGCTTGTTCGCACCGGCATGGCCATCGGATGATTCGGCGGTCAACTCCAGCCGGAGTGGGCTACTTCCTTGGGCGAGTCGTCCGCTCCACAGAAGACCCGGATCTGTCGGTCGCAGGTTCAGTCCGACCGCGCGGCCCCGTGGTGCTGCGACCACGCGTCGCGACGCCGCACGGTGGGCTGGCCACATCGCGGGCAAAGGACGTCTCCGTTCGACGCGGTCCATTCGGAATCGGGATATCGGAACGATGTGATCTTCTCGGTGGACGCCTGCGGGTGCGAGCCGGCCACTGCCACGCGGACGATCCTGACCTGTGCGTCAAATGCGTGCCCGCAATGAGGGCACCGGTAGGGGAGCTGGATGTGGCACCGGCCATCGCACTGGCGGCATGGACGTGAGCCGTAGCGCCCCAGCTCAAAGAATCGGTGCTCAGGGTGTTTCTCGCAAACCCACAAGACGCGAACGGACTCCAACGTTCGCTGCGGCGCAACCGTCGCGGGCCTTTCGGCAAGCGACAGCCAGATGAGGACGGCAATGATGGCGCCACCCAGCGCAGACGCGATGCTTATCCTCCGGGTTCGACGCTGCTCTTTGTCGAGCGGTATCTTGACCATTGAGGCGGGAGGGGCGAACCGGCTACGGGAACGTCAACCGCCCGGTCCACCAGAACGCGTTCGACTCCGCGAACGAATAGTGGGCCATCTCGAAGTCGAGGCAGAGTGAGCAGCCTCGGTTTGCACAATAGTCGTAGTAATCGCGGATCACGCGCCGCAGCGCCGGGTTCGTATCGACTTCCTTGATGTTGCCCAGCACCGTCAGCACGTTGATCTTGTCCCGATGCCGTCCGGTGAGCCACGGCGTGACCTGTTGAGGGGAGCCCGCGCAGTATTGATCGTCTACGGCGAGTCGACCGTAGTTACGCTGCGGTCCCGCGCCCGCTCCCAGCGACCCGCCTCCGGTTGGGACCGTCTGGTCCGGTCCCATGTCGGCCAGGAGCATCGTGTCGGCCGGGTGCTTCGGCGAATACTGGGCGGTATTGGCCAGGCAGGCGTTGGGGCTGGACGCTATGAAGTCATTGAAGCCGTAGCTCGAGCTGTTCCCGATGTCCGCCCCGGGCGTGTTGAGCGTATTGCGGAAGACCGTTGCCCATGGGTCCTCCGGGCAGATCAGCGCTCCTTTGCCGGCCGGCTGATGAAGGAAAAGCGTCTGGGCCCAGGTTGTCCCCGTGTTCGATTTTTCCAATGGAACGATCGGGTAGCGCCCGTTGTTGTCCGTCTGGTACATGTCCAGCGAACGATACAGATCCTTGAGGTTCGACTTGCACACGGTGGACCGGGCTTGACGAACGGAGACGCGCACGCTCGGCAGCATCATCGCCAGCAGCAACGAGATGATTGCCGCCACGACCAGTAACTCGACCAGTGTGAACCCCTTAGGGTTGACCCGGCCCCGCCCGGCGCGCACACGCCGATCCCACATGTCGGGGTGGACGTAGCACATCGTGTTCCGCATATAAATTACATCGAACGACAAACTCACGCAACAAAATACTGCTGCCCGAATTTTCTTTTATCAGCTGCGCGCCCCCACCACCTCAGCGCTCGATTGACCAGGGAACCCGGTTTCCCAACACTGACACCCGCAACACTGGCGGGCTCCTAGATGTACGTATTATGTTCGCATCGACATGGTCCAACGCCGGTCGGCCCCGCTTTGCGCTCCCCCGCCGCCCACTATAATCCGCGACAGGAGAGGTCCCATCGTGAAACTCGGGCGACACTAAATGGACAACCTGCGGCATCTGGTGAGCACCCGGCTGCTTCCGTGCGTTCAGACCCCTGGTCAGTACGTGGGCGGCGAAACGAACCAGCTCCCGAAGGCGGGCGACTGGGAGGTGGCCGACGTGCGCGTGGTCGTCGCCTTTCCCGACACCTACCAGATCGGGATGAGCCATCTCGGCTGCCAGATCATCTACTGGCTCTGCAACCACACGCCCGGCGTTACCGCCGAACGGGTCTACTCGCCATGGGTGGACGCCGAGCAGGTCATGCGTCGCGCGAAAATCCCCATGTTCACATGGGACACGCGCCGCAAGGTTGCCGAGGCGGACATCCTGGCGATCTCGCTCCAGTACGAAATGGCCTACACGAACATCCTGACGATTCTCGATCTGGCCGGCATCCCGTTTCGTTCCGCCGATCGAGACGACTCCCACCCCCTGGTCATTGCCGGCGGGCCCCAGGCGGACAGTCCGGAACCCATGGCGGAATTTCTCGACGTGATCGTGCTCGGGGACGGCGAGGAATCGATGTCGGCGATTCTGGCCGCCTACCGGGAGCTGAAAGCGGGTGGAGCCGGCCGACGGGAGATGCTCCGCCACCTCGCGACGCACTTTCCCTGGGCGTATGTCCCGTCGCTCTATAACGTCTCCTACAACACCGATGGCACCGTGGCGGCGGTCACGCCGCGCCACGACGACGTACCCTCGCGGATCGTGCGCTGCCGGACGCCTGATCTCGAAGCCGCGCCGTTTCCCGTTCGTCCACTCGTGCCCAACGTGAGGGTTGTGCATGATCGCATCTCGATCGAGATCATGCGCGGCTGCCCCCAGCGCTGCCGTTTCTGCCACGCCGGTTACACGAAACGGCCGATCAGCCGGCGGACCGTGAACAACATCATTGACGTCGCCGAGCAGGCCTACCGCGCAACCGGCAACGAGGAGATCGGTTTGCTGTCGCTGTCGACGGCCGACTATCCATACCTGCCGGAGCTGTCGCGCCGAATTCAGGAGCGCTTCGCCGGGCGCAACGTGAGCGTCTCCGTGCCATCGGTGCGCGTGGACAAAATGCTCGCGCACATTCCATGGATGGTGAACAGCGTGCGCAAGAGCGGCCTGACCCTCGCCGTCGAGGCGGCCCGCGACGACATGCGCGCCGCGATCCGGAAAGTCGTGACCGACGGCAACCTCCTTGACGGCGTTCAGCAGGTTTACGCCGCGGGCTGGAAGAGCCTGAAGCTGTACTTCCTCACCGGCTTTCCCGGCGAGCGCCCCGAAGATATCGACGGCATTTTCGAGATCAGCCGGAAGGTATCGGAGGCGCGCGTTCCGGTCGCCGGCCATCCGGCGGCGGTGAATTCGTCGGTTGGATGGCTGGTGCCCAAGGCTCACACGCCGATGCAGTGGGCGGCACAGCCCCGCGCGGCGTATTTCCGAGAAGTCAAGGATCGTTTGCTTACTCTCAAGCGATCGCAACGCTGCGCCGTGCGCATCAGCACGCACGACGTGAATCGCTCCATCCTCGAGGCGGTCTTCGCACGGGGCGATCGCCGGCTGGCCCCTGTTATCGAGGCGGCCTGGCGGGCAGGTGCCCGTTTCGACGGCTGGGATGAGCAATTTGCCCCAGGCCTCTGGCAGAAGGCCTTCGAGCGCGCCGGCATCGACCCCGACTGGTATGCGCACCGCGAACGCGGCTACGACGAGGTGCTGCCGTGGGGCCACCTCGCCGGCGGCAACTCGGACGCCTATCTCCGGCGGCAGTACGACGACGTCTTCGTGCACATCAACGTGGACCGGCCCGAGATCGCGTCCGCCTGAGCAACCGAGCGACGGTTGAGCAACGGCGGCCGGGAGGATACACTCACACCCGCCACGAGAGAACGGTCCCGAAAACGGCATGACCTCACACCCTTTTGCGGGCTCTGGAAAATGACAAAACGAATTGCCTTGTTGTCGTGCCTGCTGTTGACTGCTTGCGGATGTCATGACAAGCAGTTCACGGCGACCATCGTCAACCCGCTCAATCTGGATCTGCCGTTCCTGCCGCACCGCGATCCGGTTCGAGTGGGGATTGTCGAATGGGGCTCGTACCATGCGGACATGGCGGCATGGCAGGCGAACTCGCCGTGGACGCCATTCCGCCAGCGATTGCAACTCGCACTGGGCGTACCGGTGCAGATCGTCGAGGTGACGCCGTTCCAGGCTGCCGCCCATCTTCGCACAGGGCAGATCGATCTGACGTACATTCCCGCCGGCGCATACGTCGAAATGTCCGAGGAGGATCGTGCTGCCGGCAAAGCGCTGGCAGTGACCCAGCCGTTGATTCGCCAGGGGTTGATTGTGGCCGACTCCCGCTCCGACATCGCGCGCCTGGAGGACATCAAGGGCAAGCGGTTCTCTTTCGGGCCGCAGGACGACCCGGTGCTGGATGTCGCCGCCAAGAAGGCGCTGCAGGATGCCGGCGTTTCGCTGGATGACGTCCAGCGGGAGCTGTTTCCGCTACCCGGCTCGTTCCAACATCACACAAGCTCGCGCGCGTCCGCTTACCAGATTGTCTACGCCCTCACGACGCAGGTCGGCGTGATCGACAAGTCGGACTACGACGAATGGCCGGACAAGGCCGGCAGCGCCCTGTTGCGGCGTTTCTCCAAGGAGGATGTCCGCGTGCTGGGCGAGACCGAACGAATCAACGTGGCCCGCATACCCCAGGGCGTCTTCGTGATCTCCGGCGCGGAGAAGCCGGCGATGGCCGCGCAGATATCTGATTTCCTTCTGTCCGCGGGGGGCAAAGAGGCGAACCTGCTTAGTGCCATAGGAGTGGCTCGCTTCGATCCGCCTCCTGAAGATCTGCCCGCTCAACTGCGGCAGATGGCGGCAACCGACAACGGTCTGTGGACGCGGGCCACGGACCAGTCCGGCGGCGCGGGCGACGAAGCCTCGCCGCCGCCAGAGTGATTTTCCAGTTCTTCTCGAGGGGTAAACGTCGCTCGTGACCAGTTTTCTTGTGCTCGGTGCAGGCCGGCAGGGAGCCGCTTGCGCGGCATTCCTGCTGGAGAACTTCACGGACACGCGTGTCGAGTTCGTTGATGCGGCGACAGACCGGCTCGACGCCGCGACCACGCTCCAGGCGGATTCGTCACGTGTCAGCACGCAGCTTCTGGGCGTGTCTCCCGTCACCGACGAGCTTCGCGCGATCATTGCCCGGGCGGACTGCGTGATCTCCAGCTTGCCGTTCTTTCTGAACGCGAGTTTGACGAAGGCGGCGATCGAGGCTCACCGGCCTTTCTGCGACCTCGGCGGCAACATCGCCACCGCGCGCGCCCAACTCCACATGCACGCAGCCTGCCTCGAGGCGGGCGTGGCAATCATTCCGGACTGCGGTCTGGCGCCCGGTCTGATCAACGTTCTCGCCGAGTATTGGTCGAGCGAATGGGAGTACTCTGCCGTTCGCCTCTATTGCGGCGGCCTTCCTCAGAATCCGACGGGATCGCTGAAGTATCAATTGACGTTCAGCGTTTACGGCCTGCTCAACGAATACCTCGAAGACTGCGAAGTCTCGCGCGGTGGAAAGCTGATGACCGTGCCCGGATTGAGTGGCCTCGAGCCGCTCGGCGATCTGGCCTTTCCCGGGGCGTTCGAGGCCTTCTCGACGAGCGGCGGGGCATCGCTCGGCCCGCAAGTCTACGCGCCGCGCGGCGTCGACTACGAGTACAAGACCATTCGCTATCCCGGTCACTGCCGGATCATGCGGGCGATGCGGGAAATGGGTCTGTTCGATGAGACGCCGCGCCCCGTGTCGCTCGACGGCCGGCGTGTCACACTCAGCCCGCGCGCCGTCGTCGGGCCGGTCATGGAAGCCTCGCTTCGCGCCGACGGCCGCGACCTCGTTGTGGCCCGCGTCAATGTCCGCGGCAGGATCGACGGCCAGCCCGCTGTCGGCCGGATCGACCTTCTCGATTACGCCGTCGATCGCTTCACGGCCATGGAGCGCACGACCGGCTTTGCCACCGGCGTCGTCGCCGCGGCGCTGGCCGGCCTCTACGACCGGAAGATCGAGCCCGGCGCCTATGTTCCCTTCCAGGTCATCGACCCCAAGCTCATGATCGCGGAGCTCGGCCGCGCCGGCATCTCGGGCATCTCCGTGCGGTTGGAGTAGTTCAGAGGCCGCCGTCGTGGCGGAAGCGTTCGAGCGGGCAGCCTTCGCAGACGGCCTGCCCGCGGCAATGCCGCTTCGCCAGCTCGACGAGAAGGGCGTGGCACTCGTTGTAGGTCTGCACGTCGGCCGGCAACGCCGCTTCGAAGAGCGCCTTCACATCGGCATAGAAGGCGACACCGTCGATGATGTAGTGCCGGCGCAGGACGCGCCGCGTGTACGCATCCACAACAAAGCTACGCCGCCCCCCGGCGTAGAGGAGTATCGCGTCCGCCGTCTCGGGGCCGATTCCCGGCAGGGCGAGCAGCTCGCGCCGGACTGCCGACAGATCGCCGGACAACGCGCGCGCCAGATCGCCGTCGTGTCGATCCACGAGCCACTGCGCGAACGCCTGGAGACGTCGCGCCTTCACTCGGTATGTGCCCGCCGAGCGGATCATCTCGGCCAGCTTGTGCGTGTTCATGGCGGCGATGCGCCGCAAGTCGAGGCACCGCGAATTCTTCAGTGATGCAATCGCCTTTTCAACGTTGGTCCACGCGGTGTTCTGCGTCAGGATCGCGCCGACGACGACTTCCTGGGGCGAGTCCGCCGGCCACCAGTTCTGCGGACCGTACGCCGCGTGAAGCTCGTCGTAGAACGTGCGCAACAGATTCGTGACGTCTGTTTCGCTCATGAAGAATCGTCTCGACGAATCGCTTGCATGCCGGCTCGATCGTCGCCACCATATAACGGCGATGGCGAACTCACGGAAGAGCAAGCCCAAGCCCGCGCGGAGCGCGGCGCCGTCGACCGCTCGTTCCCTGCTCGAGCTGCAGCCGGAGCGTCTCTTGAGCAAGCCGCTCGAGGCGCTCGTTTTCCTGCTGCCGCTGATTCTATTCTACGAGATCGGCTGCCTTTTCCTTCAACCTGCGGACGTGGGCGGGGCGTCACAGGACCGCGTGGTCGCGTTCCACCTTCTTCAGCTGTTTTTCCGGTTGTTCGGCTCCACCGGCGTGTGGATGCCCGGGCTGGCCGTCATCGTGATACTCTTGTGCACGCACGTGGCGAGCCGGCAACCCTGGCGCATCCGGCAGCGGACCGTGGCCATCATGTATCTCGAGTCGGTGCTGCTGGCCGTCCCGCTGTTGATGTTCAACCAACTGTTGCGCTCGACGACGGCGTGCGGGCCGGCGGAAGGCTCGGTTTGGGTCGATGTCGTGCTCGGCGTGGGGGCAGGCGTCTACGAGGAACTCGTCTTCCGCTTGATCTTCATCTCCCTGATCGTGATCGTGGGGACCGATCTCCTGCGGTTGCCGAACTCCGTGACCCTCGGGTCGGCGGTGGTGCTGTCCTCTTTGGCGTTCGCCGCGCACCATCATCCGCCGTTGGGCAGTGAACCGTTTTCGTTCGACATCTTTGCGTTCCGCGCGCTGGCCGGCGGCTACCTGGCGATTCTTTTTGTCTGCCGCGGCTACGGCCCCGCGGCCGGCACGCACGCTGCTTACAACATCCTCGTCGCGCTGGCATAACAGAGGTCTGACCTGTTTGACAGTGTCTCACGGCGTCGCTAGAACCCGCGGCGGCGCTAGTCGAGTGGAAGGAAGGAGTGGTGGGCGGCGCGGATGTTTGAACGACTGGGACGAGCGGTGGGCGCGGCCCCTGTTCGGTGGGTGGCCGGATGGGTCGCGGCCAGCGCCCTGCTGATCATCCTTTCGCCATCCGCCAGGAACCTGACCGAGGCCGAGCCTCGCTCTCTCCTTCCCGCCGACCAGCCCTACAACCGGGCGATCGAATTCGAACGTCGGGCATTCCCCGATCTCGCGTACCGCACGCGGACCGTCCTCGTCTTCGAGCGCACGCCGAAGCTCACGTCCGACGACGATCGGTATCTCGCCGACCTGTCGCAGCAGCTCACCACGGAATGCGGTCAGCGAGAAGGCTGGTCGGTTCGGTCACCGTACCTTCAGCCGTACCTCGCCAGCCGACTTGAATCGGCCGACGGCGCCGCGGCGATGATCATCGTCAATTCAAACAGCAACTACCTCACGAATCGGTCCGTGGTGGCGGTCGGAGCCATCGAGAAGCTCGTAAAAAAAGACCTGCCCGCCGGGCTGACGTTCGAAGTCACCGGCGAGGGCGGACTGGGGCGCGATCTCGCGGAGGCGACGGAGCAAGCGTTCGATCGAACGACGCTGGTGACGCTGGCCGTGCTGATTGTCATTCTCGCCTTGGTCTACCGGGCTCCGCTCGCAGCGCTCGTTCCGCTCGTATCGATCGGCACGAGCGTTCTCGTCGCGGTCATGCTGCTCAACCAGGCGACCCGCCTCGGCTGGGGCATCAGCACGATAGAGAAGACGATCACCGTCGTGCTCGTCTTCGGCTCGGGCACGGACTACGCACTGTTCTGGCTCTCCGCGTTTCGAGAGCGCCTGGGTGCCGGCGGCGAGCGTGAGGACCGGCGGCAGAGGCGCCGAGTGGCGGCAGCCCGGGCGACGGTGCAGGCCGGCCCCGGCATCCTGACCAGTGCCGCCACCACCATCGGCGGGCTGATGATGCTGATGGCCGCCAATCTGCTGCCGTCCTTCAACGCCGGCCGCGCTCTGGGCATCGCACTCACCGTTTCGTTGATCGCGGCGTTGACGCTCGTGCCCGCAGTGGCCCTCCTGATGGGCAGCGTGCTGTACTGGCCGCGCCGCGAGAGCGAGCCGGACCCGAGCCACCGTTCCGGCGTTTGGGCTCGGCTGGCCGGGGTGATCGTCCGGCGGCCGGCCGCGGTGACCGCCGGCGTCCTCATCGTGCTGGCCTGGCCGATGTACGACGGATGGAACGCACACTACACGTACGATGCCCTCGGTGTCGTGCCGGCCAACAGCGGCTCCGAACGCGGACAGCAGATCGTTCGCGAGCACTTCTCCGCCGATCAGATCTTCTCCTGGACGGCACTCGTGCAGACCAGCAGGATCAGGACCGACGCCGAGACGGCGAAAGAGTTCTCCCAACGCGTGACGGCGAAGTGCCTTTCCGTTCCCGGCGTGGCGGACATCTGGAGCGTCAGCGATCCGCTGGGCACGAAGGTGTCTGCGGCCATGCAGGCGCTGCTGGCCACTTCCGCTGGGCAAGCCCGCGCCGAACAGGCGTACGTCTCATCGAAGCCCCCCGCGCTTCGCTTCGAGATCATGCTCGAGTATCCGCCGCTCTCCGGCGATGCGATGGAATCGTGCCTTACGGTGCGCCAGCGCATCGAGTCGCTGGCGAAGGAGTGGTTCGGCAAGGCGTCGCAGGTTCACGCCACCGGCCTGACTCCGTACATCCTCAACATCAAACGTGTCGCGGACCGGGACCATCGGCGTGTGGTCGTGCTCGTCGTGGTGGTGATTTTCCTTATCGTCCTGGCGCTCGTGCGCCGGATCGTTTTGGCGGCAATCATGCTGGCCGCGACCATCATGATCTATCTGGTGACACTGGGCGTCACCGAGGCGTACTTCGTGTACGTCGTCGGCGAGCCCGGCATTGACTGGAAGGTCCGGCTGTTCTCATTCGTGGTCCTCGTGGCCGTCGGGCAGGATTACAACGTATTCCTTATCACCCGGCTGCTTCAGGAGCGTGCCCGGCACAGGGAGAAGGAGGCGACGCGGCGGGCGATCGCCGCCACCGGGTCCGTCATCAGCAGTTGCGGGCTGATCATGGCGGCCACGCTGGGGTCGCTGGCCGTCACCGGTCTGACGTTCTTCCAGGAGCTGGGCATGGCCTTCGCCTTCGGCGTGCTCCTGGATACGTTCCTGGTTCGGCCGGCGTTCGTGCCGGCCACCTATCTCCTCATTCACGGACGTGAAAGGAGCGGCGAGCCACCCGGCGCCCGTGGCGATCGATCGCCGTAAAAGTGGTTCGCCCTTGTGCAGAGCGCCGCCAGCGCAGATGATGGGAGAGCAGTTTCCTCCACGGCCGTCCAGCTGGCGGCCGGAGGCGATCTTGTCAGCGAGGGAAGAGCAATGACGACTGACGATTTCGTGCCACGACGTGTCACCTGGTTTGTCGCCGCGCTCGCGGTATCGTCGCTCGCGCCGCCGGCCTTGGCCAAAGTGCATCGGATCACCGCGACCGTGGAAGCGACGGTGCGCGAGCTCATCGGGGGTCAGCCGGCGTCGCTCGACACGTCGTTCGACTCGTACCCCGAAACCGCGCCTGTTCTTCCGATGGAGGCCTTCGCCGGTCTCGGCGATTTCACCGGCGACCAGGACCTGCTCCAGGGCGCACGCAGCATCGCGGCGTTCGCCGATCCGACCCTTTCAACGGATCCGAATCCTGCCGAGTTCGGCCTCGAGCTGGCCAACTACTCGCGGGACGCGTCCACCAGTCACGAGTCGTTTGCCGAGACGATCGAACGGCGAAGGATCTCTCTGGACGTGTCGGAGCTCGGCGCGTCCGCGTTCGCCGGCACCGTTGATGTTACGAGCTACGTATTCCTCTCCGGCGCCATTGTCATCTGGAGCGACGCGAGCCAGACCGATCTGACCGGCCTCGAGGCGACGTTCGCATTCACTGTGAGCAAAAACGACGCCGCCACGAACATCGACACGAACGGCCCCGAAGTGCTGTTCGACACCGGGCTGACACTAACCGGTGGGCCGCAGGGCAGCGTTGGTACGGCTCCAACAGGGCCGATTGTTGCGCTCCTCGGCGGCCCCGAACTGCTGGACCTCGCCGGCGGCAGCGCCGACGCCGTCGCGGCGCTGAACAGTCTGGGCGAGGCCCACGTCGTCATCATTCCCGAGCAGACCCTGCCGTACACGTATCCAGGAACGGCCGGGGAGTCGTTCGAGTTGGTGGCCGATGTTCGTTGCACGGCGGTGAATCTTCCGGGCGGAACGGGCATCGCCGTCGGGTTCGGACGTGAGCTGACTCTGCTCGCCCCCGCGCTTGCTGAGCCCCTGGGGCCGAAGATGGCTGGCCAAGTCCAGGAGGCGACCAACCGGGCCATCCAGCAGGCCGACCCACGGACGATCGCGGACGATTCGACGGCAGGGGGGCCGCTCTGTGGCTTGTTCGGCGCGGAGACGGCGTTCCTGGGCCTGATGACGTTCGCGGGCGGTTTGTGGCGATGCCGGCGTCGCCGGTTGGGGCGCTGATCCCCCGACGCGACCGCAACGGCGTGCGGAGTCTCCCCGGTACGCCTATAGGGACGCCGGCCGATTGACATGAAACGCTAAGCATCTATCCTGCAAGCCGATAGCTGCTGCCTGCCATCCTCCGCGGGGCGGCGGCACCACCGCTGGTACCGGGTGAGAAGTGCGGGCTCACCCAGGCTGGTTGGACGCAAAACGATGATTGTCGATTGCCACACCCATATCTGGGACTCGCCCGGACAGCTTGGCCAACTTGCCCAATCCGTCCAGAGGCCTGTTCGCGTCCCTGCCCCCCTCGTGCGCCGGGCGCCGGAAGTAAACGCCGGCCGGGCCCGGCATCTGGCGGCCGCCCAGCATGTGGACGCGACAATCGTGCTGGGGTTCACGAGCCTCCGACTGGGGGCGGAAATCCCGAATGACGTAGTCGCCTCCTATGTCCGCTCCCATCCCGACAAGCTGATCGGTTTTGCGGGCATCGACCCCAGCAGGCCGGCGGAGGCCATCGCGGAGATGAGTCGGGCCCGCAAGGAACTGGGGATGAAGGGCATCAGCCTGTCGCCCGCCGCACAGGACGTTCACCCCTGTAGCAGCAATGCAGACCTGGTGTACGCCCAGGCGGCGGAATGGCGCATGCCCGTTCTGTTCCATCCCGGAATCCAGATTTCGCGCGAGTGCAAGCTCGAATACGCCCAACCCTTGCTGCTCGACGAGGTGGCCCGCGAGTATCCCTCGCTGAAGATCATCATCGCCCACCTCGGATATCCGTGGGTGGCCGAGACGCTTGTGCTGCTGGCCAAGCACGAAAACGTCTTCTCCGACATCAGTTGGCTGCTGCACCAGCCGTGGCAGGCCTACCAGGCGCTCTTGTCCGCCTACCAGTACGGGGTGGTCGACAAGATCGTCTTCGGCAGCGGCTTTCCTTACAACTCGCCCACCCAGAGCATCGAAACGCTTTACAGCATCAATCATCTGTGTGCGGGCACGAATATGCCGCGAATTCCTCGCGAGGCCCTCCAGGGCATCGTCGAGTGCGACGCTTTGTCGCTTCTGGGCATTCCGCACACAGCCTCCACGAAGCCCGCGGCATCGGCCGGCACGCTGCTGGACGAAGATTCCGAGCTCGACGGCACTGACTTGGGCTGATCCACCGAGCCACGCGAACGTACCAGACGGGCGCCCGGCGGTTGACATGTCGTTTTCAGCCTTCGAGAATAGGGTATGGCTTTCGGTGATCGCGATGGCTTGGTCGGCCATCAGTCGTTCGAGTCGGTGGCGACCATCGAAGACCGAGCTATCCGGCCGTGCACAATCCGCCGCGGCCAGTGCCCGCTCAGCAGGCCAGATGCGGCGTGTGCCGTGGCCCGCGCACCCATAAGTTCCACCCCCTGAAGGGAGATAGACATTCATGGCCGTTGCCCGAGCCCAAGGACAAGGCGGCATGTCCGCAATCCACATTTGGCTGATCGTCTTCGTCGCCCTGTGGCTGACCTCCACCGTCCTGCTCGTCATCCTCTACATGGACCAGGAGGCGGTGAAGAAGGACAACGCCGACCTGCGAGCGGAAGTTCAGCAGTTGATTTCTCCGCAGGGGCGCAGCCTCCCGCAGTTCACCGAGGCCAAATCCAGTCCGAAGACGATGGTCGACCTTCTGGAAGACGCTCGGGCCAAGAGCGCTCAACTGCTTAGCGGCAACGGCGAGGACAATCCGGCGACGCTCGAGACCAAGCTCAAGACGCAACTCGACGCGATTCGTGCCGATCGGCGGATCGAGGATCCCGAGGTGCTCGGCGCCGGTTCCTGTCTCGATGCTCTGGCGGCCATCTACAGCCAGTTCCAGATGAAGGCGGACGCGCTGGCGGAGGCGACGAAGGGCGTCGACGAATTGTCCGAAGAGCTCAACGCGCTGCGCGCGGCGCGTGAGCAGCAGCAGAAATCGTTCGAGCAGAAGGCCGAAGAGCTGTCCAAGCAGATTGCCGGAATCGTGCAGGATCAGGAGTCCTACCGTAAGGAGCGCGATGAGCAGGTCGATTCCTTCGAGAAGAAGATCAACGACATCAATCGCCAGTACTTCGAGGACATCCAGAAGCAGCGGACCGAGAACGTCAGTCTCAGCGGGAAGTACGATGAGCTCATGACGAGGTACCAGGCGCTCAAGGACAAGCTGGGGCAAGCGCAAATTCGACCGGTCAAGCTTGCGACGGCGCGGCAAGGTGACGGTGTCGTGCTGGCCGCCAAGCCCGGCGAGGACGTTGTCTACATCAACCTGGGTTCGAAAGACGGGATGACGCTCGGGCTGGAGTTCGCCGTGTACGACAGCCTCAAGGGCATCCCCGAAAGCGGCAAGGCCAAGGCGCGCATCGAGGTGGTCAGCGTTCACCCCAGTAGCAGCGAGTGCCGCGTCGTCGATCTGATGGGCAACGCGATGGTCATGGCCGGCGACATCATCGCCAACCCCATCTACGACAAGGATCGGAAGCTGACCTTCTTTGTGCTCGGCGAATTCGATCTCAATGGCGACAGCCACTACGACCGCGACGGCGCCCGGACGATCGAAGCCCTGATCAAGAACTGGGGCGGCAAGACGACCGACGATCTGACCGCGCAGGTCGATTTTGTCGTGCTCGGCGGCCCACCGCCTCATCCCCAGCGCTCCCTCGATCTCGATCCGGAGGCCGACACCCGCTACCAGCGCGCCCAGAAGGCGCTCGACGAATACAACTCCGAGTTGGCAACGACAAAGGTGCTGGCCATACCGGTCCTGACGCAGGAAGTTTTCCTCAATTTCCTCGGATACGAGGGCAGCTCACCGCTGCCGGTCTCGGCGCTTGCCGGCCTTTGATGCCCGGTGATGACGCCTGGAGCAGCCCCGTGAAACGCGTGTCGCGGCCCGCGCTTTGCGCAGACTGTACAACCTATGCTGTTTGACCGGTTTGCGAGGGCGTTCTTTTGACAGCTCTTTAAGAAGGTGTTATAATACAGTGTTTGCGGTTTTTCGGGGCTGACATACGGCGGGTTGAGGCAATCCCTGAGAAGTGGGCTGACAGCAGCTCTTTTTTTTAACAGCTACTCGATAAGCGATTGGGACGGCGGCAAAGGCTGGGCGCACGGTGTGCGTATCGGACTTTGCGGGGGCGCTCATTGATTAACTTCGAGTCGGTGAAAGAAGAGATCCGCCAGCGGGTCGACCTGGTGGAGTTGGTGTCGGAGCACGTTGCCCTCAGACGGGCCGGCAAGGACTTTATCGGTCTGTGCCCCTTCCACAACGATAAGTCCCCGTCCCTTACCGTCAGCCCCTCGAAGAGCATCTTCAAGTGCTTCGCCTGCCAGGCGGGCGGGGACGTTTTCACCTTCGTGCAGATGCGCGAAGGTGTTTCCTTTGGCGAGGCAATGCGCCTCCTTGCCGACCGTGCGGGCGTCACGCTCACGCGGATGACGCGAGCGAAGTCGTCCGGACCGGACAAGGCTGATCTGGCCAAAGTCAACGGGTGGGCGGCGGAGACCTTCTGCCGAGCCCTCAGGGAGGCCCCGGGAGCAGAGGCCGCCAGGCGATTCATTGCGGAGCGCGATCTTGCCGCGGAGGCCATCGCGCGTTTCCGCCTCGGATACGCCCCGGACAGCAGCGACTGGATTCTCGCTGCGGCCCGTCGGCGCGGCATCGATATTGCTCTGCTTCGCGAAGCCGGCCTCGTGCAGACCAGCAATGACGGCCGGCCCTACGGCGTGTTTCGCGAAAGGCTCATCTTCCCCATCACCGACACGATGAACCGCGTGATCGGCTTCGGCGGCCGTACGCTCAAGGGGGACCGGGCGAAGTATCTCAACACTGCTCAGACCACCCTTTTTGACAAGGGCCGCAATCTCTACGGCCTCGATGTCGCCCGGCAGACAATGTCCGAATCTCGCCGCGTCATCGTCGTCGAGGGCTACACCGATTGCATCGCTGCCAGCCAGCACGGCTTCGTCAACACGGTGGCCACGCTCGGCACCGCATTGACCGACGATCAGGTTCGACTTTTGCGCCGCTGGTGCGATGAGCTCCTTCTCGTCTTCGACTCGGACGAAGCGGGAGCCAACGCCGCAGATCGCGGTCTGAGTGTCGCTCTGCGGCACAATTTATCGGTCAAAATCGCCAACGTCCCGGCCGGAAAGGACCCCTGTGAGTTTCTCGGAAGTCACGGGGCCGAGGCGTTTTCCGCCGTGTTGAAGTCCGCGGCCGACGCGCTAGTATTCAAGTGGCGCCGCACCAGTGAGCGGTTTGCCACGGACTCTGGGCAGGGGAGGAGCGAGGCGATACGAGAATTTGTCGGTCTCATCGCCGGCATGATCCGGTATCGGACCGTCGATCCGATCCATCAAGGGCTGATTGTCAATCAGCTCGCATCGCTTCTGGCAATCCCGGCGACCGACGTCCACGGCCTGCTGCTGGCCGCGTCGCGCAAGGCAGCGGGCGGTCCGGCTCCTGCCGGCGGGTTCCCCCACGCCGCGGGTCGGGTCGAGACGCCTCCCGACGGTGAACAGTCGGCTTTGGTCGCCATTTTGGAAGTGCTTGTGAACGAGCCCGCATTGTATGGGCAGATTGCCGACGCGTTCCGACACGAACGATTCGCCGATGAGCGGCTTCGCCGTATCGCCGGGCGTGTTGTCGACCTCTGTCGCGAGGCCACCGCCTTCACCGCGACGGAACTGCTGGACGGTTTCGAGGACCCCGCCGAGGCGGGTATCGTCACCGACCTGATCGTCCGCGGCGAACGACAAGGTGAATTCGAAGCCACGCTGGCCGCCGCGCGGCAGCGCCTGGAGATGCTTGTCCCGCTGCGGGACGGACGCAGGGCGGCAGAGGATTTGCGGCGGGCAATGGCTCAGGGCCCCGTCGACTCCAACGAGGAGACGGAGAGCCTGCGACGGATCAGTCGCGCTCTTTCCGGGT
>JBECKQ010000002.1:0-48068 GCA_040235375.1 Phycisphaerae bacterium
GCCAGCTCGTTGATTTTCCCAATGATTGCCCCCACGCTCGAGCCGGGGTTGAAGACGGCGGCGCAGCCCGCCTCGAGCATCTCCGCATGTTCGTCCTCCGGAACGATGCCGCCGAGAATGACCGGAATGTGGTCGATCTGCAGTTCGTTGCGGCAGCGAATCACCTCGGGCATGACCTTCTGGTGCGCAGCGGAAAGCAGGCTCACGCCGATGACGTCGATGTCCTCCTGCATGGCGGCCATCACCGTGGTGCGGGCGGTTTGCCAAAGGCCGGTGTAGATGACCTCCAGGCCGGCATCGCGAAACGAGCGGGCCAGGACCTTCACGCCGCGGTCATGGCCGTCTAGCCCGATTTTGGCAAGAAGAACGCGAACGGGGAGCTTGCTCATGAGAGATCTCTGGCTTTTCTACCACTCCGGGCCGCCGTCATAGCGGCCGTATACCTGTGCCATCGTGTTCATCATTTCGCCGACGGTGGCGCCGGCCTTGGCCGCGTGGATGAGGTGCGGCATCACGTTCTCATCGTCGCGCGCCGCCTTGCGCAACCTGTCCAGCGATTCGCGGCAGGCCCGCGCGTCGCGGTCTTTCTTGAACTGCTTGAGGCGGGCCACCTGGGCATCCTCGATCTCCTGGCCGATCTTGAGGACGGGGATCTTGTCGTAGTCATCCTCGACAAACTCGTTAACCCCTACGATCACGGCCTCGCCACTCTCGAAGGCCTCGTGCTGGCGGACGGCGGAATCTGCAATGCGCCGGCGGAAGTAGCCGCGGTCCACCGCCTTCAGCACGCCGCCGAGATCCGCGATCTCGCGAAACATCGACTCGGCTTCCGCTTCGATCTTGTTCGTTCGCTCCTCGATGAACCAGCTCCCGCCGAGCGGGTCCACCGTCTGCGTCACTTTCGTCTCGTGCGCCAGAATCTGTTGCGTGCGCAAGGCGAGCTTGACCGCGCCTTCGGTCGGCAGGGCGAGCGTTTCGTCCATGCTGTTGGTGTGCAGTGATTGGCACCCGCCGAGCACGGCGGCCATCGCCTGGTAAGCAACGCGAACAAGGTTGTTTACCGGCTGCTGCTCGGTCAATGAGACGCCGGCTGTCTGGGCGTGGAACCTGAGCCACAGGCTGCGGTCTTCTTTCGCACCGTACACGTCGCGCATCTTCCGCGACCAGATGCGCCGCGCCGCCCGAAACTTGGCGATTTCCTCGAAGAAGTCGTTGTGCACGTCGAAGAAGAAGCTCAGCCTCTTGGCGAAGTCGTCCACGTCGAGGCCGCGGGCGAGCGACTCTTCGACGTAGGTCATGCCGTCGGCGAGCGTGAAAGCCAGTTCCTCCGCGGCGCTGGCGCCGGCCTCGCGGATGTGATAGCCGCTGATGCTCACCGTATTCCATTTCGGCGTGTACTTCGTGCCGTACTCGATCGTATCGATGACGAGCTTCACGCTTGGCCGCGGCGGAAAGACGTACTCGTTCTGCGCGTGGAACTCCTTCAAGATGTCGTTCTGCAACGTGCCGCGGAGCTGATCGAACGAGACACCCTGCTCCTCAGCGACGGCGAGATAGAACGCCAGCAGGATCGCCGCCGGGGCGTTGATCGTCATGCTCGTGCTGACTTCATTCAGGCGGATGCCGTCGAAAAGGCGGCGCATGTCGTCAAGCGAGGAAACCGCGACACCGCACCGGCCGACCTCGCCCAGCGACAATCGATCGTCACTGTCACGGCCCATCAGTGTGGGCAGGTCGAACGCCGTGCTCAGCCCCGTCTGACCTTTCTCAAGCAGGTACTTGAACCGCTCGTTCGTCTGCTCGGCGGAGCCGAAGCCGGCGAACTGCCGCATGGTCCACAGGCGCTTGCGGTACATGTCGCGATGGACGCCGCGCGTGAACGGATAGCTGCCCGGCTCGCCCAGTTGCGCTTGCGGATCGAAGCCGGGCAAATCCTCCGGGCCTACAAAGGGCCGGTCCTCCTGCTCGGCAGCCGCCGCTCGCCGGGCCGCACGTGTCTTGTCCTTCGGCGTTGTCGCCATCTGCGTTACCTCTGAGATATTGTCTACCTCCGCATCGAAGCCCCAAATGAGTTTAGAGCCGCGGCCATCAACCTTCCATCCACGCCGCTTTGCGCTTTTCCAGGAATGCCGTCATGCCCTCCTTGGCATCGGCATGCTCGAAGCAGTTGGCGAACGCCTTCACCTCGTCTCCGCTGCGCAGCGCCCGCTTGACCATAGCGATGCCGTGCGGCGCGCCCCGCTTGAACTCCGCAATCATTCCTTCGATCTTCCTGTCGAGCCCGTCTTCATCCGCAGCGACATCGTCGATCAGCCCGAGCGCGCACGCGGCGGTTGCGTCGATCACACCGGCGCTGAAGGTCAGCCTCTTCGTGACGGCCGGACCGACCAGCGTATTCATCCGGCCGATGCCTTTCCAGCCGGGGATGAGGCCCAGCGATGTCTCCGGAAGGCCCACTTTCGCCCCGCCGACCGCCAGGCGGAAGTCGCACGCCAGGGCGATCTCGAAGCCCCCGCCGAGCGCGGCGCCGTGCATTCGAGCGATGGTTACGCAAGGCAGATCGGCGATGGCGTCGAACGCGCGGTTGCCGCGCTGCGACAGCGTAGCCGCGCCCGCGGCGTCGAGCTGCGCCAGCTCCTTAATGTTCGCGCCGGCGATGAACACCTTGCCGGTCGCCGCCAGAATCAGGAACCGCACGCTTGTCGCCGCCCTCACTTCCTTCGCGACCTCGGCTACGCGATCCAGCAGGGCGAGACTCAGCACGTTCAACCCGCCTTCGGTCGAGAACGTGGCGCGGGCGACGGGTCCGTCGATCTGCAAGTCGACTGTCGTGTCAGCCATGGCGGTCACTCGTACGTGTAGAAGCCCCTCTTTGTCTTGTTACCTAATCGGCCGGCGGCGACCATCTTCGAAAGCAGCGGCGCGGGGAAGAACTTCGGGTTGCCGAGGTCGCGATGCAGCACGAGCATGATGTCGCGGCAAACATCCAGCCCGATCAGATCGGCCAGGCGCAGCGGCCCCATCGGGTGGGCCATGCCCAGCTTCATCACGCCGTCGATCGTCTCCGCATCGGCCACGCCATCCTGGAGACAGAGAACCGCCTCGTTGATCAGCGGCATCAGCAGCCGGTTCGAGACGAAGCCGGGATGATCCTGCACCTTCAGCGGCGTCTTACCGACCGATTCCGCCAAGGCGCGAACGTACTCGAACGTGGCGTCGTCGGTCTCCAGCCCCATGACGATCTCGACCAGCTTCATCAGCGGCACCGGGTTGAAAAAATGCATGCCGATGAAGCGGTTCGGCGCCTTCGTCTCCGCCGCCAGCGACGTGATGCTGATGCTGGACGTGTTCGACGCCCGCACGGTGTCGTCGGCGAGGACCTTGTCGATTTGGCGGAAGATATGCTTTTTGATTTCGGGATTCTCGGTGGCGGCCTCGATGCAAATCTGCACCTTGCCAATCTCGTCGAGGCTGCCGATCGGGTGGATGCGCTTCAACGTCGCGTCGACTTCACCAGCGGGGATTTTGCCCTTCTCCGCGGCCTTGCTGAGCATCTTCTTGATATAGCCCTGGGCGCGTTCGACGGCCCGCTGATCGGCATCGTATACGCGCACGTCGAACCCCGACTGCGCGAACACCTGCACGATGCCGCAACCCATTGTGCCCGCACCGATCACGCCCACCGGTTTGCTCTCGTCGATGTCGGTCATCTGTCGGTCTCCCATACTCGTGTGTTCAGATCAAGCAGCGCCCGAGCCAGCACCAGCCGATGGATTTCGCTGGTGCCCTCGTAAAGCTCCGTGATCTTGGCGTCGCGGTAGAGCCGCGCGACGGGATAATCTTCGCAATAGCCGTAGCCGCCGAAGGTCTGCACCGCGCTGGACACGACACAGTTGCACGCTTCGGAAGCGAACAGCTTGCCCTGTGCGGCCTCGTAGGCGTACGGCCGGCCCTGGTCCTTCAACCAGGCCGCGCGATAGATCAACGCCCGCGACGCCTCTACCGCCACGGCCATGTCCGCGATCTTTGTCTGAATCGCCTGGAACGAGCCGATGGGGCGCTTGAACTGCTCGCGGGTCTTGGCGTAGTCGATCGCCGCGTCGAGGGCCGCCTCGGCGATCCCCAGCGCCTGTGCGGCGATGCCGATCCGTCCGCCGTCGAGCGTCGTCAGTGCGACACGAAGCCCCGCGCCTCGCTCGCCCAGCAGGTTCTCCTTCGGCACGACGCAGTCCTCGAAAAGAAGCTCGGCCGTGGACGTGCAGTGAATGCCCATCTTCTCTTCGAGCTTGGCGACGCTGAGCCCCGGCGACGGCTTGTCGACGATGAACGCGCTCATGCGGTGCTTCTTGTCCTGCGGATCGCTCACCGCGAACAGCACGATGACCGAGGCCTCCTTGCCGTTCGTCGTGAATATTTTCGTGCCGTCGATGTGCCAGCCGTCGTCCTTCGTGACCGCCATGCAGCGCGCGGCGCCGGCGTCGCTGCCGCTGCCCGGCTCGGTCAGCGAAAAGCAGCCGATCGCCTCGCCCGAGGCGAGCTTCGGAAGGTACCGTTTCTTCTGGTCCTCGTTGCCGAAGGCGAGGATCGGATCGATGCACAGCGAGTTTTGCACGCTCAGGAACACACCGCAGCCGGCGCATGCCTTCGAAATCTCCTCCACGACGATGGTCGAAGCCACTGTGTCCAGGCCCGCGCCGCCGTACTCCTCGGGGATGCAGATGCCCATCATGCCGAGCTCGGACATCTGCCGGATGATCGACGGCTCGATCTCGTGCGTCTTGTCGCGTTCGGCCGCGCCCGGGGCGACCTCCTTGCGCGCGAACTCGCGGATGGTGTCTCGCAGAATCCGGTGGTCATCGCTGAAGTTGAAGTCCATTGCCCACTCCTTGGCAGTTCGTGCTCAGACGCCCGGCAGATCCAACAGCGCCCGAGCGATCACCATGCGCTGCACCTCGCTCGAACCCTCGCCGATCTCGCAAAGCTTGGCATCGCGCATAAGACGTTCGACAGGATAGTCCTTCAGATAGCCATAGCCGCCGTGGATCTGGATCGCATCCAGGCACACACGCGTGGCCATCTCGCTGGCGTACAGTTTCGCCATCGCCGATTCGAACTTGCTGCTCTTGCCGGCGTCCTTGAGCACGGCCGCCCGCCGCACCAGCAGGCGCGCGGCGTCGACCTGCATCGCCATGTCCGCGAGTTTGAACTGAATGGTCTGAAAGCTGCTGATCGGCTTGCCGAACTGTTCGCGCTCCTGGGAATACTGGAGGGCCTCTTCCAACGCGCCCCGGCCCAGACCCACCGACAGCGAGCCGATCGTGATCCGCCCGCCTTCCAGCACTCTCAGCGCGTCGATGAAACCGTGGTTGAGCTCGCCCACCAGGTTCCCGGCGGGTATGCGGCAGTCTTCGAAATGCAGGGGCACCGTGTCGCTGGCGCGAACGCCCAGCTTGTCCTCCTTCGGACCGACCTCGAACCCAGGCGTTCCGCGCTCGATGAGAAACGCGCTGATGCCATGCGTCTTCGGCGCCTTCGGATCGGTGCGCGCCAGCACGACGAAGATCTTGGCGCGATGGCCGTTGGTTATGAAGTTCTTGTTGCCGTTGAGGACCCAGTCGTCGCCGTCGCGCACGGCCGAGGTCCGCAGTGCCGCGGCGTCGGAGCCGCTGCTCGGCTCGGTCAGCGCCCAGGAGCCGAGTATCTCTCCACGGGCAAGCGGGGGAAGCCACTTGCGTTTCTGCTCTTCGTTGGCCGCCAGCAGGATGTGACCGCAGGGCAGGCCGTTGTGTGCCGCGATCATTAGCGCCGTGCCGCCGCACTGCCGAGCGATCTCCTCGATGATGACGGACATGGCCAGGTAGCCGGCCGCGGCGCCGCCGTACTCCTCCGGCAGGTACACGCCCATAAAGCCCAGCTCGCCGAGCCGGGCTACGACCGCATCTGGCACAAGCCCCTCGCGGTCCCACTCGCGGGCATGCGGGCGGATCTCCTCCGCGGCGAACTTGCGGGCCATGTCCCGCAACATCTTGACGTCTTCCGGCAGTGAGTAGTCCATGGCTTGTCTGCTCCGGGCAGGAGGGTAGTGGCGATCGCCCGCATGCGGGCGTAGTCCATGCTACTCGAACGGCACCGGGGCACCAACGTGGCGGCGTCGCCGGGTGCACAAGGCAGACGGGCGGTTCAGAGAGACAGCTTCTTCAGCAGTTGGCGGGCGATGATGAGGCGCTGAATCTCGCTGGTGCCCTCGTATATCGTCGTCACCCGGGCGTCGCGATAAAGCTGCTCGACCCGGTATTCATCAACATACCCATAGCCGCCGAACACCTGGATAGCGCGGTAAGCCGCGCGATTCGCCGCCTCCGTGGCGAACAGTTTGGCCTGCGAGCTGGACACGGGATCAGCGGCGCCGGCGTCCTCCAGCGCAGCAGCCCGCTCGATCAGCCCCTTGGCCGCGGCGAGCTCCGTTGCAGTGTCGGCGATCATGTTCTGCACGGACTCGAACTCGGCGATCGGCCGGCCGAACTGTTCGCGCTGCCGCGCGTATTCGATCATTTCATCGAAACACGCTTCTGCGATGCCCGTGGCCTGTGCAGCAATGCCGATCCGGCCGCCGTTGAGCGCCGAGAAAAAGACGGCCAGCCCGCGGCCTTCCTTGTCGAGCAGGTTCTCCGCAGGGACTTTCGCGTCAGTGAAGGAGATGGCAGCCGTCTCGCTGCCGCGAATCCCCATCTTCCCGTGGATCGGGGCGCGGCCGACGTCGGTCTCTTTCGCGTCGATAAGTAGGGCACTCAGTCCGCTCTTGTCCCGGCCGGGCGCCGTGCGTGCCAGCGTGAGGAACCAGCGGGCGGTGAGGCCGTTAGATATCCACATCTTCTCGCCGTTGACGACATAGTGATCGCCGTCACGCTCGGCCCGAGTGCGGGCGGCGGAGGGATCGCTTCCGGCGTGCGATTCGCTGATGGCGAAAGCGGCGAGGTTCTCGGCCGAGCGGAGACCCTCCAGCCACGACGAACGTTTGTCCGGCGGGGTGTACTTGGCAAGCACGCGACCCACCATGTTGTGCACGGCGATGGTCACGGCCGCAGAAGGCGAAGCGTACGATATCTCGTGCAGGATCGCCGCGTAGCCGCGGTAGCTGCAGTTGAGGCCGCCGATCTCTTCCGGCAGTTCCAGGCTGAGGAACCCCATATCGGCCAGGGCGGGGAGAACGTCCGTGACGGAACCTTCACCTTTGTCCCATGCGCGATCGCGGGGCAGAAGTTCGGCGCGGGCAAAATCTCGGGCAGCAGTGATGAGTAAAGCTTCGTCGGTGTGGGGCGCGTCGCTCACCGCGGGTCGTTACCTCTCGGAACTGTGCGATCAATGCCGGGCAGACGACTTCGGCCGGTCGCGATCAAGAATGTGCTGGCGACCGCTGGCCGCAAGCGGCAGTATAGCGGCGGATGCGAAACGAGGTCAACACGGGTTGAAGAGAGGGAAGACGCGGGCGTTGGTCGTGCAAAATGCAGGCACGCCATCCTTTCACCGCGATACACAGTGAAGCCTGAAACGAAGCAGCCGGCAGCGCGGTTGTTGATGCGCGCTGCCGGCCATCTGCTTCCAGGTTCCACTCCGGAAAGCACAGTGCCGGACGACTGTCACTTACAGCGTTTCTCGCTCTTTGAATCGCGCGGCGCCGCGATCAGGGCGAGCCGTCCACACTGATGAGGCTCGAGATTCGTTGTGCATTTCTGTTGTCGTGCCCCCTCATCACCGTGAGTCACTCACAAGCAAGCCCACTCATGCGTCGCGACATGTATCGGCGTCAGGCCCGCGGAGCAGCAGTCTTCACGTCGATCACGTCACGGGGTGTCAAATTAGGCGAAGATGGCCTTCTAGTCAACCGCCAAAATGGTCAATATCTCCCAGTTCATCCTGCCTGGCCTGCTTAGAAATAACCGGGTGCGGTCCGGGAACGCTGTGGACGGGCGCGATAGACGCCTGGAGCCGTAAGCAGAGCGACACAACGAATCACCGATCAGCGCTGTGTAGAAGCGCATAAGTTCCGACACTACCGAGTGGTCCGGCTCTTTATGCTTGTAGGATATCACGGCGAACCCAGTGCTCGGGCGGGACCGGCAGCCCGCGCTGGGCGCGAGGTATTCGGAGGCTGTGAGGCGGAACCCGAGGCCAGTGGATTTTGATGTGCAGCCAGGGGGAAGTGGCGGTACTGTGGGAACGGCCAAAATCGGGAGAGCGGCCATGTCAGATTCGGCGGTAATCGAACGCGAAGAACGGCCAGCCGGCCAGACGTCCGGTATGGCGACCGTCGGCGAGCCACCTGCGGCACACATTCAGCCGCCCGAGGGTGCAAGATTGACGCTGCTCGGGGTGCTTGGCGTTGGTTTTTCGGCGTTTTGCGACTGGCTGTTCTGGGGTCACCCCCGAGGATGGACCGTCGGAGCATTTGGTTTTCTGCTGTTGCTCGCGCTGCTTGCCTGGGAGCGGGCGTTCCCGCACCGGCGTGTTGTCGCGCTGCTGGTACCGGCCATCGTGCTGCTCTCCCTGCAATGTGTCGAAGACCCCAATTCGCTGACCATCGCCATCGGCCTGCTCGCGTTGTTTACGCTGGCCTTGGTTCTTCGCGTGGGGTGGATCGGCAGTGCGGCGGTGTGGGTCCGGCGCTGGACGCTGCTCGTCGTGCGAGGGTGGCACACGCTGTTTCGAGACGTCGGTGCCTGGCGCCGACAGCGGCAACTGGTGACCGGCCCCCCACGGTCAGCATTCTACGTCTTGGGTATGTGGATTGTCCCGATTGTGCTAGGCGCGATGTTCCTTGCGCTGTTCGCCAAGGCGAACCCTGTGCTGGCCAAATGGCTGGCCGACGTCTGGCGAGGGCTGCGCGATCTGCTCCAGAATATTGGCGAGCATATACCGCCCGCAGGGCGTGTGCTGATGTGGGTAGTTGTCGTGCTGGGCGTATGGGCGCTGCTTCGTTTTCGTCCAGGCGTCGAGACGAATTCGCGCTCTGATGAAGCCGACGTGGAGGCGATGTGGAGGGGGCTGCCGGCGTCACTCGTCGTGCGCTGCCTGGTGGTCTTCAACCTGCTCTTCCTGTTCCAGACCGGCCTCGACGTGTACTACCTGTTGGCGGGCGGCCATCTGCCTGAAGGATTGACGCATGGCGAATATGCCCGCCGGGGAGCATACCCGCTGCTGGCAGCAACGATCCTGGCAGCGCTCTTCGTTTTAGCGGCGTTTCGCGCGGGGCCGCGCGAAAGCTCGATGCGCTGGGCGCGACGCCTCGTGTACGTGTGGCTCGTACAAAACCTGTTTCTGGTCGTCGCGGCGGCGTGGCGTCTGCAACTGTACGTTGACGCGTACACGCTGACCCGCTGGCGCGTGGCCGCGGCGATCTGGATGCTCCTGGTGTTCTGCGGAATCGTCTGGATTCTCCTGCGTATCATCGCGGATCGTTCGAATCGGTGGCTGATCAACGTCAACGCGATCACCACTGCGATCGTGCTCTATGCGAGCTGCTTCGCCAACTTCGACGGGTGGATCGCGCGATACAACGTCGCGCACTGCTTCGAAGTGCACGGCAACGGTCCGCGGATCGACCTTGCATACCTCGAGAGCCTCGGGCCGGACGCATTGCCCGGGCTGCGCGCACTGGCCGTTGCGATCCCTGACTCGCCCAAGATGCCCAAGATCGAGGAGTCAATCGCGCGGCTGGAGACGAGCCTTCGCGCCGATCTGAGCTCCTGGCGCGGCTGGACCTGGCGGCGCGAGCGACTGCTGCAATTCGACACGTCAACCGGCCTGCGCAGAGCCGGTTAGCTGTGTTGCTTAGCGGCGCGGGCCAGCCTCGGTGGAATCTCGACCGGGCTGACCATACCAGTGTGCGAATTATCGGACGCAACCGAATAACCCGCGGAGTTGTGCGTTTTGGATGAAGGAACTTCTACCGCACGACCTGCAGCACGCCATGGCAAGGTATCCACATACGGTCGGGGGACTCGAATGATACGCCGGAATGCGCCGATCGCCGTCGTTGTCGCGGGCATGGCGGCAACAGTCACACTTTCGCAAGCGAGTGAACGAAAGGGGCTGGTTCGCAACACGAAGGAAGCGTTCGAGGGCTACACGCTTTTCGCTCCGCTCACCTCGACGACGACGTACCTGATCGACATGCGCGGCAACGTCGTCCACGAATGGAAGGGTGAGTACCCGCCGGGGCAGGCCGTCTACCTGCTCGAGAACGGGCATCTTCTCAAGACTGCCCACGGCCGCGAGACCGGAGATTTTCACGGCGGCGGCCTGGGCGGGCTGATTCGTGAATTCGACTGGGACGGAAAGCTCGTTTGGGATTTCCCATACTGCGACAGCAAGCGTTGCCAGCATCACGACATCGAGCCACTGCCGAACGGCAACGTGCTTGTCATTGCCTGGGAGAAGAAGACGGCGGCCGAGGCAGTCGCGGCCGGTCGCGATCCGGATTGCCTGCCGGGCGATGAGCTCTGGCCCGACCACGTGATCGAGGTCAAACCGGAGGGCAAGCGCGGCGGCAGGATCGTGTGGGAGTGGCACGTCTGGGACCATCTTGTGCAGGACTTCGACAAGTCGAAGGCCAACTACGGCGTCGTGAAGAATCATCCGGAGCTGATCGACGTGAACTTCGTGCAGGGCGCCCGTCAGAACGTCGCGCTGCCGCCGGACGAATTGCGCCGCCTGCAAGCGCTCGGTTACATCAGCGGCGCTCCTGCGCCCGGCCCGGGCCCCGATCACGCCGACTGGAATCACACGAATTCGATCGCGTATAACGCCGAACTCGATCAGATTCTCCTGAGCGTGCTCGGATTCAACGAGATCTGGATCATCGATCACGGTACGACGACGAAGGAAGCCGCGGGGCACGCTGGCGGCAAACGCGGCAAGGGCGGTGACCTGCTCTACCGCTGGGGTAACCCTGAGGCATATGGCGCCGCCAGCGCGGCCCGGCAGTGGCTGTTGGCGCAGCACGATGCGCTGTGGATTCCCGCAGGGTCGCCGGGTGCCGGGCACATTCTGGTATTCAACAACGGACGCGGCCGCCCGGGCGGGGAATATACTTCGGTGGACGAACTCGTCCCGCCACTCGGCGAAGAGGGCACCTACGTTCGCGACGCCAACGGCACGTACGGACCGAGCGAGGCGAAATGGTCATACTCGAATCCGACAGACTTCCATGCTGGGCACATCTCGGGAGCCCAGCGGCTGGCGAATGGCAACACGCTGATCTGCTCCGGCGAGAAGGGCCACCTGTTCGAAGTGACGACCGGCGGCGCGATCGTGTGGGATTACATGAATCCGTACGGTGGCGACATCCGGCCGCCCGGTCCTCCTCCGGGGCCGGGTCGTCGCGGCGGTCCTCCGATGCGGCGGCCCGGGGCGGACGGAAACGGCGAGCCACGTCGGCCTCGCGATGGCAACCGACCTGCTCCGCCAGGCAGGCACCCGGGTGGCAATAATGATGCGCGGCCGCCGCGGGGCACGCCGCCACCGGGTCACGACGAGACCAATGCGATGTTTCGCGCGACCCGGCTAGCGCCGGACTACCCCGGGCTTCGCGGTCACAAACTTACGTCGAGATAGTCGGCTCGCGCGGTGGGCATCAGAGCCGCGACCATAAGGGAGCCGACTAACGCCGACAATCCTCCGATCGCCCCGCCGCGCATTGATCCGGCCACAATAGTGTCAGGCATTTGGCACTCGCCCCGGACACTGTTCAAATAGCACTGGCGCACGAGTAGGGCTCTAATGGCGGGGCGGGCGGCCCCAGCGAAGCTTGGTCACCAGGTTGTGCCACTGCGGATGCTCGGGATTGCGGATGATCCGGCAGCGGTAGGGCGTCTCGGAGATGTGCACCTTGTCGCCCGCCCGCAGCGCACAGGAAACCTGCCCGTCCATCAGCGCCGTCGTGCCTTCGTTCACCTGGTCCGCCTCAATGGTTAGCTGGCTCGCGCTGTCGATCACGATCGGGGCGTGCGTCAGCGAGTGCGGGTTCAGTGGGGTCAGCACGATGCTGTCAACGTCGGACATGAGCAGTGGACCCCCGGCGGACAGGTTGTGCGCGGTCGAGCCGGTGGGCGTGCAGATGATCAGGCCGTCGCCGCCGACTTTTGTCAGCTTCCGGCCATTCAGCTTGATCATCAGGTAGATCACGCGGAATGGCGGCCCGGCGTGGATGACGCAGTCGTTGACGCACGGGCCGCGGTAGCAGACTTCGCCGTTCGACCGCACGATGCGAACTTCGAGCATGGTGCGCTCCGTCACCAGGTCGCCGTCATTGACAACCTTGTCGAAATGCTCTTTCAACTGGCGGACGGTGAACTGCGTGAGAAATCCGAGCTTGCCGAAGTTGACGCCGATAAGGGGGATCTGGTTGTGATTGAGCGCGCGCGCCACGGAGAGAATCGTGCCGTCTCCGCCGAGAACGATGAGATAATCGGCCCCGCCCTCGATGGCTGGCGTCGTATCCAGGCCCAACTCCGCACCGACGAGCTCCGCCCGCTGCGACACGAATTCGGATACTTCGTGTATCGCGGTGGGCACTTCCGGCTTGTCCGGATTGCCCAGGATGAAGACTCGACTGGCTGACTTCGACACGGCCATGCTTTCGTTTCGGCATGTTGGCTGGTCGCTTATCGCCGGGTCACGAGTCCCGACTGACCGGCCGTTCGGTTGCGTCGAGGCGTTGCCCGGTCGTCGAGCATGGCCTGCAGCCGGGCGGCGATGCCGGACGCGTCAATGCCAGCCTCGGCGAGCTGACCGGCGCGCGAACCGTGCTCGATAAACCGATCGGGCAGTCCGAGCCGCACAATGCCGGACGTATCCAGCGCCATCTCCTGCGCCGCTTCCAGAATGGCGGAGCCAAACCCGCCGATCGCGGCGTGATCCTCCACGGTAACCACAGGCCGACCGGGGTGCACCGCGGCGGCGATCATCTGCCGGTCGACCGGCTTCGCAAACCTCGCATTGTAGACGGCCACCTCCGCGCCTTCGACAGCGAGCAGGTCCGCCGCCTCCAAAGCCGCAACGGCCGGGACGCCGTACGCGAGGATTGCCGCGTCGTTGCCGGCGCGGAGCCGGACCGCTCTACCCGGCTCGAAGGGCGGGCACGGACCCACCGGCTCGTTCGGCACCTTGTCGCGCGGGTAGCGAATCGCCGCGGCGCTGTCACAACTGATCGCCAGTTGCAGCGCGGCGCGAAGCTCGAGCTCATCGGCGGGAGCCATCAGGACCATGCCAGGAAGACCGCGCAGATAGGCTATGTCGAGGAAGCCATGGTGCACGGCCCCGTCGCCGCCGACGAGGCCCGCCCGGTCCATGCAGAAAACGACCGGCAAGCCCTGCAGCGTGACCTCCTGAAAGACCTGATCGAAGGCCCGTTGAAGGAACGTCGAGTACACGGCCACGACCGGTCGCAGCCCGGCCTTGGCCATGCCGGCCGCAATGTCCACAGTGCTGCTCTCGGCGATCCCGCAATCGAAATAGCGATCCGGGTGGGCCTCCTGAAACTTGTTGAGGCCGGTGCCGTCGGGCATGGCGGCAGTGAGGGCGACGACCCGCTTGTCGTCGCGGGCGAGGTCGATCAGGGCGTCGGCGAAGGCGCTCGTCCAGCTCTTGCCGCTGCCGCGTTTGATCGTGATCTTGCCGGCCTGGATTTCGAAGCCGGAGGGGCTGTGGAACTTTCCGGGATCGGCCGCGGCCCAGTCGCATCCGCGGCCCTTGTCGGTGTGCACGTGCAACAGTACGGGGTGATTCACGTCCTTGAGCAGCTCGAGCATCTCGACCAGATGTGGGATGTCGTGGCCGTCGATTGGGCCGATGTACTGGAAGCCCATCTGCTCGAAGATCTGATCCGGGGCGATCGTCGCCTTGATGCCCTCCTTCAAGTGGTCGATGGCGTCGAAGAGGGCCTTGCCGACGAGCGGAACCTTGGGAAGACGGGTCTTGGTCTTCTGCTTGATCTCCTCGTACATCTGGCTGCTGCGCAGCCGAGCAAGGTGCTGGGCGAAGCCGCCCTGTGTCGGAGCGATGCCCCAACTGTTGTCGTTGAGGATGACAAGCATCTGACGCTTGAGCGTGCCAGCGTGATTCAGACCTTCGAAGGCGACGCCGTTGACAATGCTCGCATCGCCGACGACGGCGACGACGCGCGCGTCTCGGCCGACGAGCGAGTCGCCGTGTGCCAGCCCGACGGCCGTGGCGATGGCTGTGCCGGCATGGCCGACGTTGAACAAGTCATACTCGCTTTCCTTGGTGGCCGGAAAGCCACTGAGACCCCCGGCCTTGCGAATCGTGTGGAAACGGTCGGCTCGGCCGGTCAGCAGCTTGTGTGGGTAGCACTGGTGGCCGACGTCCCACAAGAGACGGTCGCGGGTGAAGTCGAAAGCACGATGCAAGGCGATGGCGAGCTCGACGACGCCGAGGTTGCTGGCCAGATGGCCGCCGCCGTTGCTGACCACGTCGATAATCCGCTGCCGCATTTCCTCGGCCAGGGCGGGCAGCCGCGTGATGGGCAGCGCCCGGACGTCCGAGGGGGAATGTATGCGTTCGAGTACGCTCATTGTCAGAACTCATTCCGCCGGAAAGCGTCGAGGGACGTGGATTCTAGCGGTCTCGCAGAAACTCAGCCGATGAAAATCATGAAAATCGGTCAGTGCTTCGCTCACCTCAGAGAGCTTCGACTCATGTCAGGGTGGCACGGTCTGGCCCGAAGGGACAGGCCGTGAATCATAACGCCTCGTATATCCAAGGAGACCTGCTGCCTGATCTCCACGGCTTCGCTGCGCCAGACCGCGCCACCCAACTCCGGCGTCAGTAGGTTCGTTCTACACAGAATCGGGCCAGGGCTCGCAGGCAATCGGCTTCCTTCCCGAAGTCGTCCAGCGCCTCAACGGCCCGCCGGACACTGGCGCTTGCCAGAGTCCGACTCTCCTCAGTTCCTACGCACGCGGGGTACGTTTGTTTTCGGTGGGCGACATCTTTGCCCACCCCTTTGCCCAGTTCGGCCGCAGTGGCCGTCAGGTCTAATAAATCGTCGGCGATCTGAAAGGCGAGGCCGGTTTCGCGGCCGAAATGCCCCAGAGTCGCTATTTGTGCATCGCCGGCGCCGCCGGCGATCGCGCCCATCCGGCAGGCGGCTTCGAAGAGGGCGGCGGTCTTGCGGTGATGGACGTAGCGAACCAGTTCGATTTCCTGCGGCCTGTCCTCGCCGACTACGTCAGCCACCTGGCCGCCAATCATGCCGCACCAGCCGGCTGCCCGGGCCAACTGGGCAATCATCGCTTTTACGCGCTGCGGCTCGTGGGCGGCCGATGCCAAGGTCTCGAAGGCGAGCGCCAAAAGCGCGTCGCCCGCGAGGATCGCGACCGCTTCGCTGAACCGCCTGTGAACCGTCGGCCGGCCACGGCGCAGGTCGTCGTCGTCCATGGCCGGTAGATCGTCATGCACGAGAGAGAAGGCGTGGACCATCTCGAGTGCCGCCGCGGGTCGGACGGCGTCCTCCTCGGTTCCGCCGACCAGTGTGCAAACCTGCGTCACGAGATAGGGGCGGAGCCGCTTGCCCGATCCCAGCAGTGCATACTCGACTGCTTCGCGGAGCACCGCGGGAGTGTCCACGTCCGTTGGAAGCAAGGCCGCGAGGCGAACGTCGAAGCGTCTGGCAAACGCCTCGATTGCGGCAGTCGGAGGATTGGCGGCGGATGATGTCACGCGTCTGTCACCTGGCTTGTCGAAGGAAGCACCGCGCCGCGCACGGAAAACGTGGCATTATACCGCGGCCGGCGAGGCCTCTCAAGCGATGGACGCAAGCGGGCGTATGGCCTTCTCCAGGGAGGCCATGTCGTAGGATCGCTTCAGGTCGATGGGGAGAAGCACGCCGTGGCTGTGATCGCTGGCGAGAATCAGCAAGCGCGCGTATGGGATGCCGTAGCCCATTTCCTGCGGCTGATGCCCGCAGATGAAGATGTCCGCGTCGAGCCGGCGGGCGAGCTCCTCGAGCTGAGCAGGAGTCTGATAACGGCCCCACACGAGCATGTAGCCGCTGCCGCCGTCAACGAGGTCCTGCCGCGTGGGCTTTCGATCGAGCACCGCGGGATCGAACCGGTCCATCTCGTTGGGGCGAGGAAGCGAGTGGGACAGGAAGATGCGGTTCGCCGTGCGGCCGGCCAGCGCACAGGAGCCGAGGAAGTCGATGATCGCGTCGGTGATTTCAGCCGCGCCGTCGCCGTAGGTCTCGCGAAGGCCGCATAGAAAGCTGAAGGTCACGATGCGCCCGGCCTTGCTGATGTCCTGGTTGGTCATCTGGGCGAGATCGTGATTACCCAGCAGGAAGTGAATCTGATCGGGATACTCGCACTTCCAACGGGCGGCGTCCAGCAGAACCTCGTGCGACATGTCGACGGAGCCGAAGCCTTCCGGCTCCTCGTGGATCAGCTCGTGCAGGATGACATGCCGCGCGGGTGCGTGCTCCAGGTCGCAGTACGTCTGTATCCGCTCGAGGTTACGGCGGTGACCGTGCAGATCGCCGGTCATGACGAGCTGCCCGTAATCAGGGAAAATCAGCGTCGAGCCGCGCAGGAGCGGGTCCTCGCGGTTGAGGCTAGCCGCCTCGCGGTAGATCCTGGCGTCGGCGTTGCTTGGACTCATGGTTCCAGTGGCGACTCACCCGATGGCGTTCGAGGCTCGGCGACCCGCGGGGTCGTTGGAGGTCGGTTCTTCCGCTTTGCTCGCATTTCCTCGAGGCGCTTCCGCCACAGAGTCTGCACCAACTTCAGCCGCGATTCAACCTGCTTCATGTCGGCAGGACGTTCGATGGGGTTCTTTTTGCAGCAATCCATGATGAGCTGACTGAGGGCGAGGGGAATCTTGTCATTGATCTCCTTGGGCGACTGGGGGCGCTTGGCCTTCACGATGGTGACGTTCTCGCGACGCGTCTGAGGCAGATCGGTCGGATAGGTCTGGCCGGTGAGCACCCAGTACATGGTGGCGCCGAGGTTGAAGACGTCGGTCCGCTGGTCGAGACTGAGCCGCCGCACCTGCTCGGGGGCGATGTAGTCCGGCGTGCCTTGGATGCGGAGCTTCTTGTGCCCGATCCGGCAGCTCTGGCCGAAGTCGATGATTTTCACAGCCCCGTCGGGGCCGAGGATGATGTTGTTCGGCTTCATGTCCGCGTGTACGAATCCGTGTTCGTGAAGCGCGGCCAGGCCGGAGACGATCTTGCGGAAGATGATCAGGAAGTGGTCGAGCCGGCTGGGACGATGCTTGTCCATGGTCGTGCCCGCCACGTACTCCATGACCAGCATGACCTCGTTGGTCTGGAGCCACTTCTTGTTGCGATGGAGGGCGATTGACCGGCGGAGGTGAGGGTGGTCGATGCCGTGGCTGACCTCGTACTCAATCTCCACCTGTTCGATGAACCGCTGATCCTCGGCGGTTTTACGGACGACCCTCTTGAGGGCGTAGAACCGGCCGGTGGACTCCTCGACGACGTGATAGATCAGCGAGCGCGCACCCTGGCCCAGGGTGGCAATGACTCGGTAGCCCGGGATGACTGCCGCCAATATGCCGTCTCCTGAACCCGTTTCCCCCCGGATTGCCGCGCGACGCCGCAATTATAGACGGGCACAAGTGGCCGTACACCCGACCGGTGGTATGAAGGCCGGGGGCGTCAATCCGACGTGGAATCGGTTACCCACGAAGACTGCTGAGCCGCTCCGCCAGGCCGCGCCGGCCGATCAGGATGAGCTGATCGGAAGCGTTGATCACCTCGTCCGGCCCTGGGCTGAAGATTTGCGCGCCGTCTCCGCGTTTGATCGCGACGACCGTTACGCCGACCCGCTCGCGGAGGCCGGATTCGCGCAGGCGCGAGCCGACCATGTGAGAGCCGGGGGTGATGTCGTACTGCGCGATCTCGATGTCGACGCCGCGGGCCGCCATGTCGACGAAGTCGACAACGTGCGGGCGCAACAGCATGGCCGCGGCCTTGCTCGCACCGATGATCTGCGGGCAGATGACGGCATCTGCCCCGGCGCGGGATAGCTTGGTTTCCGTGGTGGGATTCTCCGCACGTGAAATGATCGTGAGATCGGAACGCAGTTCGCGGGCGCTCAGCGTGACGTAGACGTTGTCCGCATCCGTGCCGAGGAAGCTGACCAGCGCCTTGGCCTTCTCCAGTCCGGCCGACAGGAGTGTCGAGTCCTCGGTGGCGTCGCCCTGCACGAAGAGCATGCCGCTCGATTCGAGCTCCTTGGACACGTCCTTGTCGATGACGACGAAGGGCACGGCGTCGCGTTTCAGCTCTGCGGCGATGAGCCTCCCCATCCGGCCGTAGCCGCAGAGGATGACGTGGTTGCGAAGCTCCTTGACGTGGGCGTTCATACGGAGTCTCCCGCGGATGGCGCGCAGCTCGCCGCCGACGAGCAGAGATACCAGGTTCGCCAGGGCGATGGCCACAGTGCCGTAGCCGAACATGATGACCAGCATGGTCCAGATCTGACCGGCCGGGTCCAGGTTGATGACCTCTTTGAACCCGACGGTCGAGACGGTGATCACGGTCATGTACAAGGAGAGCAGCAGTGGCTGGTGCTCAATCAGCATATACCCGGCGGTGCCGATAATGACGAACGCGACGACCGAGCCGATTGAGTACAGAAGGCGTATGCGTGGATCCACCGCGCGTCTCCACAACGGATGTCAGCCCGCGATCGGCCGCGATTATAAGCACCGCTGCGCCGAGCACCACGCTTGCGTTGCCGCCGTCATTCCGGGCGCGGGCTGTGCTCCAGCACGGCGATGATGAGCACGATGCATACGCACTGGGCAAACAGCAGGCCGGCCACCAGCCAGCCGACGCGAGCGAGAGCGACGGCGGAAAAGCCCGTGGCGGCCGTCGCCAGGTAGATCGTCAGCACGGCGGCCCGCGTCCTCATGCCGCGCCGCACGAGCCGGTGCGAAAAGTGCCGCCGATCCCCGCGAAAAGGACTGACCCCCGCATTCAGCCGGTGCACGACCACGCTGGCCACGTCATACAGCGGCACGGCGAGCACGACGAGCGGCGTCAGCACCGCCGCCGGATTCAACTGCTTTTCCGGATTGAAGTAAGTGGTCAGGACCGTGAGCACAGCCAGCAGGTAACCGATGACCGTGCTGCCGGCGTCGCCCATGAAGATCGACGCCGGCGGGAAGTTAAATACGAGGAAGCCCAGGCACGCGCCGACCAGCAGCCAGGCGAGGGTCGGTACGAAGATCTGGCCGGCAACCATGGCCGAGAGGGCGAAGATTCCTGCGGCGATCGCGGCTACACCGGCGCATAAGCCGTCGATGTTATCGAGGAAATTGAACGCGTTGATGATCGCCACGAACCATATCACGGTGATGATGATCGACGGCAGTTCGCCCATGGCCTCGACGGCACGGACGCCCGCCCCGATGACGATCGCCGCGGACACGATCGTCTGAACGATTAGCTTCGTCCACGGGTCGAGCGCGCGGACGTCGTCGATCAGACCCATCGCGTGAAGGACGAACGCGCCCGCGATGATCACCGCCAGCGGACCCACTTTGCTGGCAATACCTTCCAAATGCGCGTGAACGAGCGAAGGCAGCCACTGGGTGTACCCGCTTTGCAGCGACAACTTGGCGGCGATCACGCCGGCCAGCGCGGGAAGCGCCACCGTCAGGAAGATCGCGATCCCGCCACCAAGGGCGATGGGGCGGGCATGCTCCTTGTGGCCGCCGGGCACGTCCACAAAGCCGATCCTCAGGGCAAACCGGCGCATCAGCCACGTGAGCACGAGGGATAGGACGAATGAACCGATAACGGCGGCGAGTGTTACTTGCCACATGGTTGCAGAGTCTAAGTGCAGCGGCGTGTGGGGAAAAGGTCAAAGCTACAAATCAAATAGCACGATCTGGCCGACAGGGACGGGCCGTGGCATGATGAACCACGCGCTCAGATGGTGAGCACTTGTTCGATATCATCGAGCGATTCAATCTCGCACTGCGGCTCGCCGCCGGGCGCAGCAGGCTCATTCCGATAGATGCCCTCCGGCCGGCGGATGCACACTGATCGCCAGCCCTGCCGGTTGGGGGCGACAAAGTCCTTGGCGGGATTATCCGCGACATAGACACACTCATCGTGTCGCAGGCCAAGCTGGGCCGCAGCTTCATCGAACGCTCGCGGGTGAGGCTTCCAGAATTGCCGGCCCCATCGATCGGTTAGAATGCAAACATCCAGGCGGGCGGCTACGCCGAGCGCGTCCACCTTGGCTTTCTGCACGGTGTAGTAGCCGTCCGATATCACGCCGAGGCTATGGCGGCCCGCGAGCCGGCCGAGTGCGGCAGCTGCGTCGGGATACAGCGAGATGATCGGCCGGTGCGCTCGAAACGTATGGATCATTTCAGCCAGCAGGTCCTCGCGGCCGAAGGCGCCGGCCTCTTCGAGAATCACATTGAACACCCGTCCCCGGTCCGGGGTGTCGAAGAGAGCCACCATGCGGGCATACAGGTCGAAGCCCGGCGAGAGCCGATCAGAGAATGCGTTGGCCACGGCGCGATAGCCGCTCAACGTATATTGCTTCTCGGAGTAGAGCGTGTCGTCGAGGTCGAAGATGACGGCTCGCAGAGGTCTCATGAGCCTCCCCGCCGCGAGGGGACGTATCGGCGCGGGCGCTTGGCGCCGGGCTCACTCCCTCCCGCGGAGCCGGCGGCTTCTCCATTCACGAAGACGGAATCGTCGAACCGGAGCATGGCCACGTTATCACGATAGCCTTCGTAGTCGACGCGAAGCCTGCGACCCAGCAGGTCGGCGATAAGCCACTTCGGGAAATCCGCTCCCGCCGCGATGGACAGGGGCGCACCACCGCCGAATCGAGGGTTGACTTCGATCACGCAGATGCGCTTGCGCGGCGTGACCATGCACTGCACGGTGATCACACCCTTGCAGTCATCGAGCACGTCGGCGACGCGCCGGCCGACCGCCATGATGTCCGGATCTTTGACAATCAGGCCTTTGCTCACCTCGCCCGTGCGGACCTCGATCCGCCGGCGCGGAACGACACAGCGTGGCACGCCGTCGAGACCGGTGTAGACATCCAGCGTGTGCTCCGTGCCCCTCACGTATTCCTGGACGATCGCGTCGACGTTGCGCTTCACGAAGACCCGGAGTTCGTCGGCATTGTCAATGCGGAAGAGTCCCTTGCCGGCGCTACCCGAACGCGGCTTCAGGAAGTATGGAAACCGCCGCCGGGTCAGGGAGAGCGCCGCTTCGGCCGACCACGTTCGCGGTGTGTCGATGCCCGCCGATTTTAGCAGTTCGTACGTGCGCAGCTTGTCGGCGCAGTTGCGGATAACCTGTTCGCCGGAGATCACGACGGTGCAGTCCATTTCGCGGAACCGTGCGGCCGCCCGGCTCAGCGAGAGCAGGTCGGAGTCGATCAGGGGAACGACGGCGTTGATTCGGTACTTTTTCACGAGGGCCAGAAGGTCGGGGATGTGTCGCGGGTCGCGGATTCGCGGGACGATGTGCGGCTTGTCCACGTGGTACATGGCGGGGGCGAGCCAGTTGATGTCGGCCCCGTGGATCTCGAGGTCAACGCGAAGCCGAGATGCGGCTGCACGGAAGGCGTTCAGAAGTTCGATACGGCGACCGACGCACGTGAAGAGAATCTGCAGGCGCTCGCGACGGCGTGCATTTCGCTCTGCGGATGGCTCCCGTTTGCTGGTGTTCATGAACTGGCTCTGATCGCTTACGCGTGTACTTTGCGACGAAACCAACGGTTGACTATAACGGCAAACTGTCACGCACAGCAACCGCCTGCCGCGACGAGGCGCGGGGCCTGCCGGCGCGGATTCGGTTTTGCGGATGGAACGTATTTGAGAGCCGAGATTATCAGTATCGGCGCGGAGTTGGCCAGCGGCCAAGAGGTGGATACGAACGCCGCCTGGCTGTCGGCGCGGCTGACGTTGCTGGGGGTATCCACTGGCCGACACGTCACGGTCGGAGACGACCTGAAGGACATCGCTGCCGCGCTTCGGGAGGCGGCCGGCCGGTCCGCCCTGATCGTAATCACCGGCGGGCTCGGTCCGACGCTCGACGACGTAACGCGCGATGCGCTAGCTGAGGCCACAGGCCGGCCGCTCGAGTTGGACGAGGCATCGTTCCGGGCAATCGAGGCCTATTTTGCGTCGATCGGCCGGCCCATGTCGCCGTGCAATCGGCGCCAGGCATTCGCCCCCCGTGGTGCGATCGTGCTGGCCAACGAGTGGGGAACGGCGCCGGGCATCCGAATCGCCGTGGAGAGCGCCGCTGCCTTTGTCCTTCCGGGCGTGCCACGCGAGATGAAAGCGATGTTCGAACGCTACGTCACACCGTGGGTCGAGCAGCAGCCGGATCGGCAGGCACACGCCCTGCGTATCCTGCGCACGTACGGGGCGGGTGAATCGGCGCTGGCCGAGCAGATCGCCGATCTGATGTCGCCAGGCCGCAACCCGTCCGTCGGCACGACTGCCAGCGAAGGAATCATCAGCGTCCGGATCGCTGCCTGGGCGGCCAGCCAGGCGGAAGCGGACCGGCTTGTCGCCGGCGACGCGGCGGCGGTTCGAAGTCGGCTCGGCAACCTCGTCTACGGCGAGGGCGGCGAGGACCTCGCCGCAGTCGTGGGGCGCATGCTCGCCGAGCAGGGGCGTACGGTCTCCACCGCGGAGTCGTGCACCGGCGGACTCGTCGGCAAGCTGCTGACGGACGTGTCCGGGAGCAGTGTTTACTACCTCGGCGGCTTCGTGGCGTACAGCAATCGCCAGAAGTCGGCGGCGCTCAACGTTCCGGCCGAGACCATCGAGAAACATGGCGCCGTGAGCGAGCCGGTGGCGCAGGCCATGGCGGCAGGGTGCCGCCAAGCCACAGGTAGCGACTACGCCCTGGCCATCACGGGCGTCGCGGGGCCTACCGGTGGAACCACCGACAAGCCGGTCGGCTTGGTCTTCATCGGCGTGGCCGGCCTGGACGGAGTCCTCGTCCGACGCTGCCAGTTCAGCGGCCGGCTCGATCGAGCGGCGATCCGCGACCGATCGGCGAAGACGGCGCTGGACATGCTCCGGCGCCGGCTGGCCGACGCCCGATAACGGCAAGCTTACCGGTCCGGTCAGGCGGCCGGGCGCATCTGGCGCTTCTCCCAAAGCTCGCCGGGGGCGAAGCCAAGCATAACCGGTTTGTTCGGCACTTGGCCCGAGACCTTGAGCCAGATTCGTTGCGGCCAGTTCAGCGTACGTTTCCAGTTGACGACCACCGCGCGGATCTTCTTGACGTTTTCGTCGTTTTCGTCGCCGACATCTTTAAGCACATCCAGACAGCCGGCCACGTTCATCTCCAGCAGCAGCGCGGTGGCGAAATTCGTCTTGAGAACGGCCGGGGCCTCCCGCCTTACATAGACGCCGTCCTTCCCGATGAGCATGTGGCGATAGTGTTCCACTGCTTTCGCGACGTTGCCGATTCGCATGAGGCAGACACCGAAGGCGTTGCCGAGTTCGAGCGATTCTCTGCCACAACGGTTGAGCAGTTCGAGCGCCTCCTTGGCTTTGCCGGCGTCGAGCAACTGCCGTACTTCCCCAAGCACTTCACCCACAGTTTCCGGATTCTTTGCCATCGATATTGACCTTTCGTATTCGACGTGACCGCGTGGCGGCCATGTGTAATCGCACTACAAACGCAGACAATCGATACTTTCACCCGACTCGGGCCATGGTCTGGCACCGGCGGTGTGGCGCGGGCTTCCGGCCCATGATTCGCGGGCAGCGTGCCCGTGTCACTCAGCGTAATTGTGCGGCGAGGATTACACGAGAAGCCGGCAAAGGCGGGAAAAGAGGCAGTCTGCGTCGGCGGAATGGCGTGGCGAAACGCTCTGCGCCGCCAGATGCGTTCGCGAATGTGCCGTAACGGGATCAGCGGCCGCAGTACTATCGCCATACAGGGGGCGCGGTGGCCGGATTGGCGGATCGCGATCGCTGGGTGACCAGACGGCGAGTACTTCCTGGTCCGGCAGGCAACCGACCTGCCGCTCCGGGGTCGAGCTATTACCCGACAGTCCGGCCGGCGCTGCCTGAACAGGGTACGGCCAAGGGCCGGCCAGGATCAGGCACAGGCCAAGTAGTCGCGCAGCAGTCGACGGCGTCCTCACTCCGATCACGCCGCCATTATAGCTTGGCTGTTCGAGCGAAGCGCGATGGGAAGCGGCAAGCCCGCCGGACTGCTGCCGCCCGGCCGCCCCGGAGGCCGGGACGGGGGAATCCCACCCGGCCAGGGCGGCTTTGCGTTTTCGTACGCCTTTGACGCAGAAGCCGAATCATCGTGTATACTGTATGGCGACAGTCAGAGGAGCGGTGGGTGTCTGCCCGCGGAGTGTAGGCCCGGCTGCTTTTCACACCCCTCCCGACGTACTCTTCTGCGATGGGTTGCGGCGCGGCTTAGATCGTAACTCATTCACCCGACTGAAGACAGCGTGAAGGTTCCGGCCGGCGCCGGCGGTGCGCATTGGAGCCCGGCCGGCACCAGGGGCCGGATGACCGGCCGCAGGCATTACCGTCGCAACAGGATGACACGCTGTGACACAGATTCCGGGACCAGCGTGCCGGTCGGCAATCGAACCTTTGGTGTGGCAGGCCGCGGGGGGCGCCGCCTGCCGACAGGGAAAACCTGCGTGCCCTGGATTCCCGATCTTGTCAGAACGGGAGGGCACGCGATCAACCAGCGGCGTAACAGCCGCGATTTCAGGAGATGGTCCAATGACCGGAACCCCAGGCAAAGGCAAGCCACAGAAGGCCGAGACAACGGCTCAGCCACCGAAGTCGCCTTCGCAGCAGACGTCGCCCGGCCCGAAGCCCGGCCAGGCCAAGCCGACGACGAAAAAGTAAACTCCCGTCCGGCACCCCCAGAATGAGGGGCGGGGCAGGCCGGCGAAGCACCGCGATGCGGAACCGCCCGGGGCGAGATGACAGCGGTGGGAACCGACTGCGCGGCTGCCGATTGCCGGCTCGAGCCCCGCCCCCCAAGAGGATGGGGAAGCCCCGCGCCGCCGGCGGCCGGCAGGGGGCGGTACCCTTGGCCGCGGCGCGGTATGCTGATACCCAATCGTCGAATACCGCCGGACGCGGCTATCCCGAGAGTGTGCCGGCAAAGTGAAACCGCGAGGGGGCGATCATCATGAGCAAGCACATCGGTATCTGTTGCATTCTGCTCGCGTGCGGGTCGGGCTGCGACGTGATTGAGGCCGTGTTCACGCCGACGCCGTTCAATGTCGAGGTAACCCCGAAGAAAGTCGACGACGCCATTCCGCTTCAGAACATCGTCTTTATGGTCACCGTCGAGGATGCACGGGAGATCGGCTTCTCCGGCCCGGTGCGGATCAGCGCGACGGCGCCCAACGCCACCGTAACCGTGCAGAACACGCCGATCGACCCGGGCGAAATGGCGGAGGTCACGGTGATCCCTGACGCCAACACAAACGGCACCGTGGACACGAACGGCGTCATCACCGTAACGGTGACCGGCTTCCGACGCGGCTGGGAGGAAACCGCCACCGCCACGATCAACGTGGTGTCGCAGGAGCAGGACCTCGTCGGGCCCGAAGCGGCGACCATGCGCGATCTGTTCATTCCCTGGCTTGCTGAGAACCGCCCGGAACTCGGCATCACCGCGGATACGAAATGGACGGGAACGATCGTGAAGCCGCACTGGCTCGTGGTTACGCACTACCTGTATTTCTCCGGCGAGTGGGAAATGCACGTGTCGTGGCACGTCATGATCCCGCCGTATGACTGGGCGCAGATGGAACTGCGGCGGCGCTATACGGACCTGGCGCCGACGATCGCGTACGAGATCCCTTCACGCACCGCGGATCCGCTCGAGTTCAACGAAATCGCGCCGTCCGACTCCGTCTGGCGATGAGCGACGGTGTGCGAACGTCGCGCATCTCGAACCGTCGGCCGCGATCGGCGATCCTGCCGGTTGATGCCGGATTCGCCCTGGTTAACCTGAGGTCGTGACTCCGACCCGCCGATCTCCGAGGCCCGGCCTTTGGCCTGATGCCGGGGGCTGCACGGCTTCTCGCGGCTTACGCCGCGAGTGCCGACCAATACCAATGTTGGCTCGAGTTATGGTGCGTGGCTAGAATCGGCGGGTGTTTACCTGGGGTTTGATTGCGATCCGGATCTATGTCTGAAGGCTGGAAGAGTATCGGGCGGCAGCTCGTCGGTTTCGTCGTGACGCTGGCGGTCGTCGTGGGCGTCGTGAGGTATACCGATCTCGTTCGGTATGTCGCATACGCGGTGGAAAAGGGGCGCGTGGAGGCCATGCGCGAGGCACTGCCCACGCCCAAGGAACTTGCCGAACTCGAGTCGCCGGCACGCCTCGTCGCGGCGACGGTGGCTCCTGCGGTCGTGCAGGTCATCGCCGAACGCCACTACGATGCGGACGATCTCGCGCAGCTCGAAAGGCTGCGCAGCCTGTTGAAGCCGAACGGTGAGGACATTGGCAGCAACGGCAACATCGCCAGCAACGGCATCGTCGATATCAGCACGAACGGCGAGGGCGGCAGCAACGGGATTCGCGCAGCGACCGAGGCCGACCTGAGCCCGGTCCCGAGTGAGGGGATCACCGTTCCGACAGGATTCGGCAGCGGGTTCATCTTCGATGCCCAGGAGGGCGAGGGGCGGATTCTCACCAACAATCACGTGATCGATGGGGCGGACTCGGTCGCCGTGCACCTGTCCGACGGGCGGCGGATCGCCGCCGAGGTGGTTGGGGCGGATCCGAAGTCCGATCTGGCCGTGCTGCGGATCAAAGCCGACCAGTTGCACGAATTGCCCATCGCGGACAGCTCCACGGTGGAAGTCGGCGACGAAGTCTTCGCCGTGGGAAATCCCTTCGGCCTGGAGGGCTCGTTCAGCCGCGGGATCGTCAGCGCGAAGGGACGTTCGAGCATCGACATTCACGGGATCGAGTATCGCGGGTTCATTCAGACGGACGCCGTCATCAACCCCGGCAACAGCGGCGGGCCGCTCGTGAACATGCGCGGCGAGGTGATCGCGATCAACACGGCGATCGCGACGGATTCAGGGCATTATGACGGCGTGGGCTTTGCGATTCCGTCGCACCGGATCATTCATCTCCTGCCGGCGCTCGAGCACGGTGAGCCGATCAAACGCGGCTACCTGGGCGTGAGCATCGTCAGCGCCTCGGATTTTTTGGAGGAATGCGCGGGCACCGGCTGGTCCGGTCAGTACGGCGTCATCGTTCGCAGCGTGATGGACGGCACGCCCGCCGCGAAAGCGGAGCTGCGCGTGGGGGACATCATCCTTCGCGTGGATGAAATGAAGCTGCGGCACGCGGCGGACCTGATCGACTCGATCGGGGACCGGCCACCAGGCGTATCGGTGAACCTGGCCCTTTGGCGCGACGGCGCCGAGCAGTCGCTGAAGGTCGAGCTGGCGCAGCAGCCGCCGAACTTTACCAGTAGGGTGCGAGTACCGGCGGCTACATCCGACTGATTCGATAAACGTTCGACCACTTCAGACGGAATGAGCAGCGAGGTCGGTCGTTTCGATCGTCGCCACTGCCTGTTCAACCGGCCTGGGCAGGCGGGGCATTTCGCTGGCGGCTGATCGTGGAAAAAGGGGAATCCAGGTTTGCGCCTTCGGGGCGGGCCGTGGTTCCTCGCCGTTTCTTCAATCCGAGCCCAACTCGATCCGAGCCTTCCTGACGCGTCAGGATCAGGAAGCAGGCACAACGTCAGCCAAGGCAAGGCTTGCTCTATTCTGGCTTCCTGCACAGCTCAAGTGCCGTGGCTAATGAATGGCTGTGACTCCGGCTCGCTAGAACGGGCAGCCGGCCGGCGCGCCGCCGCCCGGCCCGGACAGGCACTGAACGAGCACGTCCAGATCGGCCAGATCGATATCCTCATCCAGATCGAAGTCGAACACGTCAACGGACACAGGGCACCCCGCCGCGGGTGGCTGATTGTCGCCGCCGAAGCAAACCTGGTATTCCGCGAAGTCGCGCAGGTCCTTGTCGCCATCGGCGTCGGCATCGGCCAGTTGACCGTACACGCGAACTCTGTGCAGGTCGGCGTAATCTCCGAAGCCGCGGGCGACGTTGCTGCCTTTTACGCGATAGTAGTAATCTCCGTCGGCCCGGCCGGTCACGTCATAAGAAGTCGTAGGGATGCTCGACGACAGCGTCGTGACGTTTGCCCACGAGGCCACGGGCGCTACCTCGTCAACGAAGAAGCCTTCATAGGTCACGGCCTCGTCAGTGGTGTAGCGGAAACGGATGTAGATTGAGTGGCCGGCGTACGCGTCCAGGCTGTATGACTTCTGCACCCAGGCCCCGGAAGAGCCAGTGAACTTGTCCAGCACGTCGTACTTGCGGCCATCGATGGATACTTCGACGAACGCCATGTCCCAGTCGGCCTCGATGTCGTACCACGTCCAAAACGACAGGTTATCGCCCGTCTCGACGGGCAGAGGCTGGGCGGTGGTCATGGATGCAATCAGCTCGTTCGTGCTCGAGGGTGGAGCAAAGCTGTAAGACCCGGCGTAGTGGCGTGACGCTGTGGCGGAGAACTGATCGGTCACCCAATTGCCGGTTCCGGACTCCGCACCGTCGGTAGACCGGGTCAGGCCGGTGAATTCCTGCAATGCGTACTGATCAGCGGCGGCATCCGGGTTTTTCTGAGTCCATTGCAGCGAGTAATCGCCATCGGCGTCGACGGTTGGGGCGTTCAGCAACGGCGGCAGGACATACGGCGCCATCTGGCTCTCGGCGGAATCGGCGTTCTGGAGCATGTAGAGCGCGCCGTCCCAGTTCTCATCGATAATCTGCTGAAGGTTCGATGTGGGAGGCTGGAATTCCTGGCCGATCTCGACGGTGTACGCCGCGGTGTTCTTTCCGAGCGTGTAATACCGGTGGCCGTAGATCCAATCATCGGAGTCGCCGGTCGTCGGGTAGAGCCCAACGGACTGCTGCGGCGTGTAGGTGCCGAAACCGCTCTCGCTCGCCATCACTGCGGCCATGCCCTGGCCAAGCGACGTGAGGAGCGCCGCGTCGGGCGCCAGCGCCGTAGTGTGGCCCCACGGCCACAGAACGAGTTCCCCGTACGTGTGATAGGACACGGAGATGGTCACGTCACGGGCGTTGAAGAAGTCGCGGATGACCTGTGTCTCCGGTTCGGAGAACGGAGCGGGGCCGACGTATGTTTCCAGGGCGGCTTGGTGTGTTTGAGAGCCGTTGCCGATCGAGCCCCATTCACCCGCCGCCTCACCATCATTCGAGCCAGCGTAGTTGCGATTGAGGTCGACACCGACACCGCCTGGGTACGGGTGGCGGTTTTTACGCCAGTCGTGTCCCATGTCGTGGCTGTAGACGTACCCATCGGGGTTGACGCAGGGGATGATCCAGATGCGATGGTTGTTGACGAGGTCGGTGATGGTGGAGTCGGAGCCGTACCCGCTGGTGAGACGCGAGGCGATGTCATAGGCGACCTCGAGCCCCGGCCACTCGCGAGCGTGGTGCACGCCCATGAAAACCACGCCCACTTCACCCTCGTCGACGCCGGGATTGTCGGATATTTCGATACACCACAGGTCGCGGCCTTCCCACGACTGGCCGATCGACGTGAGCTGCGTGATGTTCGGGTACGCGGCCGCCATCGAAGCGAGATCGGCCTCCAACTGCGGGAACGAGCGGTAGCTGGCACGAAGCCCCGCGGCGCGCTGTTCAATGTCTTCGATGACGAGCTTAAAGGGCACACCGGCCGCCTCGAGCCGCTGGCGTTGCTCCCCCGTCACGATCAGGTCGAGCGACCGGCCAGCGTCGACCGATCCCGCCACGTCCCACGCGCGGAGCACTTTCTTCAGCGCGGTGATGGCGTCCGGGGTGCTCACGTCCACGCGAACGAGCTGCTTGACCTGAGTCTTCCTTGATGTGCCGTCGGCCGCCCTGGTCGCTGCGATCGGAGCCCATCCGGCGATCAGCAGGATGAGCGCATACGTTCGCACTCCATGCATTCGAGCTACTCCTCTTGATGACTGATCCGTTCTGCCCCAAAGGAGAATCGAGCCCCGCACAGTCGCCCTGGTAGCGAAGCGGCGCAGGCCGCCACATTGCGAACTCCGCTGTCTCGATTGATCCCCGTTCGGCCGTCGTGATGCGAGTGTAACCGTTCGGCGCCGGTGAGGTAAAGGCGCTTGCGCCGCATTCATCGTCGACAGAACCGCAGACGCGCGCACGAAACGCCCCTGAAGCATACTGGATGCGTATGAGCGACTTCGGCGTGCGTCGGCGCGATTCGCGAGTGTTCGGGTTTCGGTGCCGGCCGGTGATACGCTTTGATCTCGCTACGCGTTGACGCAGTTGAGAACTTCCCCGGTCTTCTTGTAGTGGGTGATGATCCGCACCGTCTCTTCGGCAACCGCAAGCTGGGCCTGTTCGGTGGAGGCGCCGATGTGGTGGGTGCCGTAGACGCGCTCGCAGCGGGCCACCGGGTCCTTGAACTCCTTGTCGGAGGCACCCGGTTCGTTCTCGTAAACGTCGAGACCGGCGCCGGCAAGCTTGCCCGATTCGATCGCGCGGACGAGCGCCTCGCCATCGACCACTTCGCCGCGGCTGCAATTGATGAGAAACGCGGTCGGCTTCATCAGGGCCAGCCGCTGGTCGTTCATCAGGTGACGCGTCTTGTCATCGAGCGGAACGTGCAGCGACACGAAGTCGGAGCGGGACAGCAACTCGTCGAAGTCCACCTTGCGGATGCCCAGCTCATCTTCCGCCTGCTGGTTGCGGATGATATCGCTGTAGATCAGATTCATTTCGAACCCCTTGGCCCGAAAGGCGATCAGGTAGCCGATCCGGCCCAGGCCCACGATGCCCAGCGTCCGACCTTTGAGGCCACGGGCCTTGCTGTATTCCTTTTTGTTCCACACACCCTTACGCAGGTCGGTGACGTTGTGCACGATGCGGCGGTCCAGGGCGAGCATCAACCCGAAGGCCAGCTCGGCGACCGCGGTGGAGTTCATCCCCGGGCAGTTGGCGACGCGGATGCCCTTTGCCTTCGCGGTCTGGACGTCGATCGTGTTGTAGCCGGAGCCGGCGCGCACGATCAGCTTGAGTCCGGGGGCGTTTTCCAGCATCTCGCCGGTCACCTGCGTCGAGCGGACGATGAGCACGTCGTTCCCGTTGCTGGCCAGGGCCTGGCGGAGCGATTCGCCGGAGAGGTCGGCGTCCTGCGCGACAGCGCAGCCGGCCTCCTTGAGCGCTTCGACACCTTCGGTTTCGAACTTGTCTGCAATGAGGACCTTCACTGTTTTCTCCTCCGCAGGTTGATGCCATGCCTTCGAGCGACTGCCGTGAACCGGCGCGCAACCGCTGGCGACACCGGTGGTTCAATGAGCATATCCCATTGTAGACGAAGTTGGATGCCAGCGCCAGGCATGTTGTGGGTTAGAGTTCCCGCACCATGAGGCAGTGGGCGCCGATGCCGGGGATGGTGAACTCGTCGCCCCAGACGCGGAACCCGTACCGCCGGTACAGGGAGGAGGCACGCATGCGGGCGTTGCACCACATCATTCGACCGCCGTACTGGCTGCGGCACGCGTCGAGCACGTGGACGAGCAAGCGGGTCCCGAGGCCGTGGCCCTGGCGATCGGGCCGGCAGGCCATGCCCCGAAGCTGCCAGGAGTCGGGAGACGGGGCGGCTTCATGGCCGCGGTGGTACATCGAGGCGACCACGACCGGTTCAGCGCCTTCGAAGAGGGCGAAGTGGTGCGCACTGGGCAGGTCGTCACCCTCCCAGCGGCACGTCGAAAGCGGACGTCCGGTCCGCAGCACCAAGTGGCGAAGTGGCCAGGTTTGTTCAGCCGATATGAGTCGGATATTGGTGTGTTCGGCAGGTACCGGGCCGTCTGGCGCTCTGCCGAGCCCGTAATCAGTCATCTGATTGTCCATGCGGGCGGGTCGGGCACCTTTAACGACGGGACAGCCGCGCCGCGGCGAAACCGCGCCGCCTGCGCCGCGCAGCGTACGCGGAAAAGCGCTACTGGCTGTCGCCTTCGGCGGTGCCCTCTTCGGCCTTCTTATGCTTGTTGCGCTTGGACTCGTAGCGCTCCTTGCGAGCGGCGGCTGCCTTCTGCCACAACTCGTAGGCTTCCTTGCGGTTGCCTTTCTTGTACTCGATCCCGGCGTTGATTTTCTGGCGTCGAGCGGATTTCGCACCTCGCGGCATGCGTTAACTCCCGTCTTCGATTATCGACACGTCTTCTCCGGCCGCCGACGAACCGATCTCACGGCGACCATGCAAAGCTCGGCATACTAGGGCATTTCTGGCCGAATCGCCAGCACCTGTGGCAGCCGCTTGTACGCCGTGGGGCCGCGTGGTAGCTTTTGTTGCGTCGAAGCAGGAAGGGGCGGAACGTCAACGCGTCTTGCCCCGCGGCGCCATCGGGCCCTGCCCGCCGGTGGCCACGAGAACCACAGGGCGGCCGGGTACGTACACCGGGACAGGGCCCAAGAACCGACTGGGTCGTCAGAGGCTGCAATTCCTTCAGACCCGCCCGTCGCGCCGCGGCGGCCTGCCCTTGACGATGCACGCAAGGAGAACGGTACCGGCTATGGACGGGGACATACGGGCGTCCAGCACCGCGGAGCAGCCTCGTACCGAAGACTCTCCGCCCAGCGTCTCACCCGCCGTCGAACCGATCGCCAGGAGCCGCATGCCCAGCTACTTGCGACTGATGCGCCCGCAGGAGTGGGTCAAGAACGTCATCGTTCTCGCCGGGCCGGTGTTTGCGCTGCGGGTGCTGGAACCGGCGGTGGCGGTCGCCTTCATCGCTTTCTGCCTGGTCTCGAGCGCGTCGTACGTCATCAACGACATCGTCGATCGCGAAGCCGACCGCAGCCATCCGACCAAGCGTTATCGGCCCATCGCCAGCGGCGAGGTGTCCGTCCTGTCGGCCTCGACTCTTGCCGTCTTCCTACTGGCGGCGGCGGTGGCAATCGGCTACCTGTTCCTGCCGCTGAGCGTCCTGGAGGCAGTGTTTGGGTATTTTCTCCTGATCGTCGCGTATTCCTTCGCCCTGAAGCGGCGGCCAATCTTGGACGTAATCGTGATCGCGATCGGCTTTGTGCTCCGGGCGGTGGCCGGAGCGAAGGCCGTCGAACTCTATGTGTCGCCCTGGTTGCTGGTGTGCACGTTCACGCTGTGCATGTTCCTCGGGTTCGGCAAACGGCGTTGCGAGGTGGCGGCGCTGGGCAATACGGATCGCGCGTTGGCCCACCGGCCGACGCTCGTGCGCTATACGCCGGAGTTGCTGAACCATCTGACGAGCGTTTCCGCTGGCATCGCCGTCGTGACGTTTCTGCTGTACACGATGGATTCCAGTCTGGCAATTCGGCCGCCGTTCACCAAGGAATATCTGGTTTATACGCTACCTCTGGTGGTGTACGCCCTGTTCCGATACGCGATGCTGATCGAGTCCGGCAAGTTCTCCGGGCCGACGCAGATCATGCTCACGGACCGTGGCCTGCTGCTGACGGGCCTCGTGTGGGTGATCGTGGTTTTGGCAATCATCGTCAAAACCTACCAGCCCCGAAACGCCGATGGAGCCGGGCGTCCGCCGGCGGAGGTCGTGCATCGAATGGCGGCGCCCGCCGACCCGTAACGGAGGGCGGCATGCGTCGATCGATCCGCGCGGCTATCGTATTCGTAAAGTCAGGAGAGTCGCTCCGAAATATGCCCACCGGCAAGAGAAGCAACGGTCATGGCCAAGGCAAAAGTCGCCATCCTCAGAACGCAGCCCTGCACGGTTCTGGCCGATTATCACCGGCTGATGAACCTCGCCGGCTATCAGTATGTGATCAATCCGGCGGTGGAGACCGCGCTCAAGGTCAACATCTCCTGGCAGCAGTTCTTCCCGGCCTGCTCCACGACGCCGTGGCAGCTTGACGGCGTAATTCGGGCCATGCTCCGCGACGGATACTCGCCGGACCGCATGCACGCCTGTCACAACCGCACCGTGGTGGTGAGCGCCCGCGTGGGCGAGCGGACGAACAAGCAGTTGCCGGTCGTCGAGGCCCACGGACTGTGCAACGTCCATCTCTACGAGAACGAGCCGTGGATGAACGTGCGCGACGCCATCGGCGACCTGTCCCGCGACCTGCTCGTCCTTAATAAGGTGTATCCTCGCGGCTTTCAGATTCCGGCCCGGTTTCCCGGCGAGAACATCATTCACCTGCCCACGGTGAAGACGCACGTGTTCACCACGATGACGGGGGCGATGAAAAACGCCTTCGGCGGGTTGCTGAACGAAAAGCGCCACTGGACGCACGAGGTCATTCACGAAACGCTGGTGGACCTGCTGATGATCCAGCAGAAGATCCACAAGGGCATCTTCGCCGTGATGGACGGGACGTTCGCGGGTGACGGGCCCGGCCCGCGCTGCATGACCCCGTACGTCAAAAACGTGATCCTGGCCTCCGCCGACCAAGTGGCCATCGACGCGATGAGCGCCAAGCTTATGGGCTTCGATCCCATGAAGATCAAGTTCATCCAACTCGCCCACGAGATGGGGTTGGGCTGCGGCGATCCGGCGGACATCGAGATTGTCGGCGACCGCGAAGTGGCCGACGAGAACTGGCACTTCGTCGGGCCGCACGAGAAGATGACGTTCGCCTCGCGAATGCAGCACAAGATCTACTGGGGCGGGCTCAAGGACTGGATCGAGTGGACGCTGAAAACGTGGATGGCGCCGTGGGCGTACGTCGCGAGTATCGTGTACCACGACTATTACTGGATGCCGATGCTTGGCCGGCCACGCGTCGAGGCGGCAATGCAGAGTGAGTGGGGCCGGTTATTCGCCAACTGGGAAGATCTCGAGCCCGACGAACAAGGCTTTGCCGACATCCCGCCTTCGACCGATCATCGGTCGAAGGCAAGTCGCCTGGAACTTGAGCATTCCACCTGATTTACCCCGCGTCTTTTCTGACGTGGCGAGCCGATGGGCGATAGCCCGAACTGCCGCCTCGGGGATACCATTGCTGCTCGTTCAGCCGTGGTGTATAATGCCGGTGTATGGGCGGCTTTGCAGGCCAATGAGCCTGAAAGTGCCGGTTTCCGGTAGGGGAGTGCAGATAAACGAAGATTGCCGAACCGCCGACTGGCGGAATCGGAGGGGACTTTGCCGATACTAGGACGGAGCCGGATATGGGCCGGCCAGTATCGGAAGGAAAGCGAGCAATGTGTAGCACAAGAAATCCGCTCCTCGATGCGTACTGGCCATCGGAGCGGCGAGCAATCATCGTACACAAGTACTACCTCGGTCTCGAGCGTGGGTACGATCCTTCTCTCGCCGAAGCGATCGAGAGTTGGGAGGAGCGGTTCGCTGCGAGATGGCGGGAGCGCAAGCTTCGCCACGATGCCGAGGTCCAGCTTCGCGAGATCGAGGCCTATCGCGAGCGTCTCTGCCAGGAGCACAGCCGCGATGTCGATTTCAACGAAGCGGCGCGGAACTGGATCGAACACTACGAGGCCACGTGGCGCGAACGGTGGGAAGAATCCACCTGCGCCGGTGCTTGACGTCCGGTAGGACGTTTAGCTTTCATTCGCGGGTCGACTGTGCCGGTAGGGGCACATCGGCGATTCCCGCCGCAGGGCCCCGTCTTGCGGTAGCAATGCCTTGGCCGCCGGGGTCGATTCCTCTCTCCTTATCTCTGCAAACCATAGCGTGTCGGGCGGTCGCGCGCCTGGCCCCCCCCGGCGACCACCGAATCCGCGCTCGGGCGGAACTTCACGCGGTCGGCTGCGTCCAATCGACGGGACGAATTCCCCGCGCAGGTGGAGAACCGGACTGCGCGAGAAGCCATTACCTTAAGCTGGGACGACAAGGAGAAAAGACATGCGAGATACGATCATCGTTGGGTGCGTGAGTCTGCTGGTTACGATCGGGCTCACCGGCCACGGCGCCCAGGCGGCCGGCACTCAGACCACTGAGCAAGCATGGACGGCAAGGGACAGCACCGGCGAGCAGACGAGTGTTCCAATCCGGAAAGTCGTGCTTTTTAGTTCCGGCGTCGGCTACTTCGAGCATGCTGGCGAGGTGGAAGGCAACGCCGCCACCGAACTGCGGTTCAAGAGCGTGCAGATCAACGACGTGCTGAAATCGCTGGTGCTCGAGGATCTCGGCGGCGGCCGCGCGGGGACCATCGTATATCCCTCGCAGGACCCGCTTTCGAAGACGCTGAGCAGCTTTCAGGTCGATCTGAGCGAAGACCCTTCGCTCGGCGAGTTGCTCGATCAGCTTCGGGGCGCCGACGTGGCGGTCAGCGTGCACGGCGAGGAGCTCACCGGCACGATCCTCGGCCTCGAGACCAAGTCCCGCGTGGTGGAGGATACCGGCCTATCCGAGCAGAAGTGGTGGATCAATATTCTCACCGACGCGGCCATTCGCTCGATCCCGCTCGAAAGCGTTCAGAAGATCGAATTGAAGGACCCGCAGCTTGAAGCGGAGCTGCACAAGGCGTTGCGGGCGCTCGCTCAATCGCGCGATCAGGACAAAAAGCCGGTTGAGATCGGCTTCACCGGTGACGGCCGGCGCCCGGTCCGCATCGGCTACATCGTCGAAACGCCCATCTGGAAGACGACCTACCGCTTGCTGATGCCGGACGAGGATGGAGAAAAAGGAAAGCTGCAAGGCTGGGCGATCATCGAGAACCAGACCGAAAGCGACTGGAACGACGTGCAGCTTTCCCTCGTCAGTGGCCGGCCGATTTCGTTCGTGCAGGACCTGTATCAGCCGCTGTACGTGCCGCGGCCCGTTGTTCGGCCGCAACTCTATGCCAGCCTCACGCCGCAGAGCTACGGTGCAGGAATCGCGGAAGCCAAGGTGAGCGAGCTGGGGGACAAAGTTGATGCAACCACGATGGCCCGGCGCGGTCGCGGCTTTGCCGGTGGTGGTGGCTTCGGAGGTCTGGGCGCGCAGAATCCTTTCAGCGGCGGTGATGCAGAGGGGAGATTGTATGCATACAGTGCCGCGCCGCTCGACGCAGCCGCCAGTGTGGCGGCGTTGGCGCAAGCCGCGGACGTAGGCGAGCTGTTTCAGTACACGGTGGATGGGGTCTCACTGCCGCGGCGGCAGTCCGCCATGATTCCGATCGTGACCGACGACGTGGATGTCGAACGCGTCAGCATCTACAACCAGGCGGTGCTGTCAGGCAATCCGCTTAATGGAGCGATTCTCACCAACACGACAGACAAGCACCTGTTGCAGGGACCGGTTACGGTACTCGACGATCACACCTACGCCGGCGATGCCCGCATCGACAATCTGCCCCCCGGCCAGCACCGGTTGCTGAGCTACGCGGTTGACCTAGACGTCAACGTCAATATCCGGTCGGGCGGTCAGCATAGCAACGTCCAGACCGCGAAGATCGTGAAGGGCACGCTCGAGATCCAGCGCAAGGACGTGGCCAGCCAGGACTACGTGCTGGACAACAAGGGCGAGCGGAACAAGGTGCTCGTCATCGAGCATCCGCGCCGCAGTGATTGGCGGCTCGTCGATACCGACAAGCCGTTCGAGACGACGGATGCGCTCTATCGCTTCAAGCTCGACGTGCCGTCCGGCAAGACCGTGAAGCTGCCCGTCACCGAAGAAACCGTCCGCAGTCAGAGCATCACCTTGCTCTCTGCGGAGACCGGCGCATTCGAGAACTATAGCCGCACGGGCGAGATCCCGGCGGATGTTCGCGACGCGCTGGCCAAGGTGATCGAATACAAGTCGGCGCTGATCGACACGCAGCGTCTGATCGACAAGCGCCGTGCGCGCGTGCAGGAGATCACGACGGAGCAGCAGCGTATACGTGCGAACATGAGCACGGTCCCGCGCGATAGCACCTACTACGGGCGGCTGCTTTCCAAGCTCGACGTGCAGGAGACGGAACTCGACAAGCTTCGCGTGGAAATCGACGAGCTGACCTCCAGGTCCGAGCAGCAACGCAAGGCTCTGGAAGACTACCTGGCAGGACTCAACGTGAGCTGAGCCCCTTGCACAGCGCTGATCGCGGAGGGCCGTGACCACTCGCAGCCTCTGGCACCGCGGATATGTCCGGCTAATTCAAAATCCGAGTTTGAATTGGCCGCATGCGTCGTAATGCCTTGTGCGCGAACAAGTTAGCGGTTGGGGCTGCGTTCGTGCTGCGCGTGTTCGCCCGTCATCGGTCACAGTCGAAGGCCTCGCGCTCGAACACATTGTCGCGGTAGGGGTGCCGGCCGCGGATCAGGGCGCTGAACGAGGCGAGAATATACGCCGGCGCAAAGAGCGGGCCCCAGTGCTCGGCCTGGCGGACGTGGACGCGCTCGTGCGATCGCGTCCGCTCGAGCGTGTCTTGATCGCAGCCGAGCACGACGTGCCCGATCGTCATCGCCGCGGCGCCGCCCTTCAGGAGCGTGCAGTATCGCAGCATCCAGCGGATGACGCTGCCGTACACCTCGAGCGCACCGTCCACCACCTGCACGCCTCCGCCGGAGAGGAGCGCGACCGGCACGAACAGGAGGCCGAAAAGCGTCGTCGGAAACACCCACGCATACCGAACGACTGCCGGTACGCGGGTGACCGGGATGGGGCGCGCCGACGACATCATTCGCTCCCTTCCGCGGCCGGCTCGGCCGGCGGGGGCTGCTTGAAGCCGGCCAGCTCGAACATGAACGCCCGCAGCTCCTGCTCGAAGAGCGGCAGATCGGTCGTGATGTAGGCCCGAAACACGGCTTCGCCATAGCTGGTCTGGCTCGGCGAGGGAGCGCTGATCTTCGCCGCTTGGGCAATGACGGGAAGCTCGCCGCTGGTGATGTCGGCGAGCAGCCGCGAGAATCCCGCCGCGTATTTGCCATCCGCGCCGTGCTGCAGGAAGACCGTCATGGCCCACGCCTGGGCGTAGTACGTCTTCACCAGTCGCGAGCGGCCTTGCACGATGACCTTGCCGGCATCCGTGGCAAGCATCTCCCGCAGCGGGAGTACGGTATCCGTGCTGAGGGCATCGCGAAGGTCGTTCAGCCGGAAGGTGTTGTGCTGTGGTGTGAAGACGGGAGAGCCACTGGAGAACTCGAATGACTCGCAGTATGTCGCCAGCCCTTCGTTCAGCCAGGCCGGCAGCGGCACGGCGAAATGGTCGGCGAAGTACTGGTGCATCCCTTCATGGGCCAGCACCGACAGCGTGTACGGCCGGAGGATGTAATACACGACGCACACGTTGCCGTGGGCAAAGCCGCCGGCCGATATCTGCTGATAAACCGGAAATAGCCGGGGGAATCTAGCGGCAGCAAATCTCTCCCATTGGCGTCGGGTGTTGAAAACGTAGGTCTGCAGTCGTTTGTCGGAATCGGGAGGCGGGGGGAGCAGGCCGGTATACTCACGATGTGCTGCTTCGAGAAAGCCGGGCAGCGCCTGCTCGAACTGCTTGTCCATCAGCGTGCTGTAGATGTCGAAGTGGTCAGTGGCGATGTGCGTTCCCTTGAACGGACCGAGTGTCCACGGCTCCGACTGCATGTCAAAATGCACCGGCGCGGGCGCTGTCTCGCAGCCCGCCACCAGGATCGACGCCAGTGTGGAAAACACAAACACGGCGGGCCCCGTCGGCGCCCTGTCGAACCTGCGACGAAAAGATCCTGCTGCTTGCATGGTAATCACGCATCCGCTGCGGCGTGGCGCGGCATTCCGCGGCGAACATACGCGTCCGCCGCTCGTCGAGCCGGAGAATAGGGCCGGCGGCAGGACCGGTCAACGTCTTCCTGCAACGAACGCGTACCCACGCGGAGCAGTATTGCCGAGGCGCGGGGTTGCGTGAGCGTTACTTTTCTTGCTTTTCGTCGCGTTCCATCTATGCTTCGCAGCGGAATCCACGAGGCTGATCAGGGCATCGAACAGGGGGAATCATGACCGTCGAACCAGCAACCGAAAGACTCGTGATCATCGGCTCGGGCCCCGCCGCATGGACCGCGGCCATTTACGCTGCGAGGGCGAATCTCAACCCGGTTGTCTACGAGGGCACCGTCACTTCGGGCAGCGAGATGATACCGGGCGGCCAGCTCATGTTCACCACGGAGGTCGAAAACTACCCGGGCTTTCCGGAGGGCATTCAGGGGCCGGAGATGATGCAAGCGTTTCGCCGGCAGGCGGAGCGATTCGGCGTCCGCATCGTGACGCGCAACATCTGTTCGACCGAGTTGCGGCGGCGGCCGTTTCACCTCATGGATTCAGCGGACAACGCCATCTTAGCCCAGGCCGTTATCGTGGCGACGGGCGCGTCCGCCAACTGGTTGAACCTCGAGTCGGAACAGCACTTCCGGATGGCAGGGCTCGGGGTGACAGCCTGCGCGACGTGCGACGGCGCGTTCCCCCGATACCGCAACAGGCCGGTGGCCGTCGTCGGCGGGGGCGACTCGGCCGTCGAGGAAGCGATCTTCATGACGAAATTCTCAAACCCCGTGTACATCGTCCACCGGCGCCACGAGCTGCGCGCCAGCAAGATCATGCAGCAACGCGCTCTCGGCAACGAGAAGATCAAGGTGCTATGGAACTCGGTCATCGACGAGGTCCTCGGCAACGACCGTGACGGCGTGACGGGTATCCGCCTTCGCGACACGAAGACCGATGAGACCTGCGAAACGGAGGTCAGCGGCGTGTTCCTGGCGATCGGCCATACGCCGAACACGCAATTCCTCGGCGGGCAGTTGAATCTCGATGACAAGGGCTACATCAAGCTTGTGGACCCTTACCGGACGTCGACGAACATCGAGGGCGTTTTCGCCGCAGGTGACGTGGTCGATTCGGTTTATCGGCAGGCGATCACGGCAGCCGGCATGGGCTGCAAGGCGGCAATCGACGCCGAACGCTGGCTCGCCGAGCAGGGGACCCGTTGATCGGCTTCGTCCGAGCCGGTGGACCATTTGCCCTGATGATCAGGCCCGTTGAGTACCGCACACTTCGCCGGTGAAAGCGTGTCGGACAAGGCGAGCCTTCACACGTTCTTAGCGCGAAGCCGAGAGCGCCGACTATAAGGCTTGTCTCGGCGCGCATCGACCCTTAGAATGGGGTGGTGCCCAGTTGTAGGGCGTTGGCAGCGTTGGATGCCCAGATGCGGGAGGTGCTGCTTTCCCATTCTCGTCCCCGACAAGTTCACTCGTTCGTCCGTCTGCGCTCGATGCGAGCGTGCTGATGCTGAACGCGCATTACATGGCGCTACGCATCGTGTCCGCTCGGCGGGCATTCTCCTTGCTCTTTAAGGAAGATCGTGAAGCGCAGCCGATCGCGGAGATTGTGCACGTCGAGGATGGGCGCTACATCTCGTACAACTTCGAGGGCTGGGCCGAGCTGAGCCGGTTTCGCCGCGAGTTCCACGCGGCCGACCACGACTGGATCCGGACTGTCCGCTTCGACATCATGGTGCCGCGCATCATTCGCGTGCTCACTTACAGCAAGATTCCGAAGCAGCAGGTGAAGTTCAATCGGCGAAACATCTACGCCCGCGATCGCAATCGCTGCCAGTATTGCGGGCGGAAGTTCCCCACCTCTGAGCTGAGCATCGACCACGTTGTTCCGCGGTCGCAAGGCGGCCAGGCGTCGTGGGAGAACGTCGTCTGCGCCTGCGTGAAGTGCAACGTGAAAAAGGGCGGCCGCACTCCGCATCAGGCCAACATGACTTTGATCACGAAGCCGATCCGTCCGTCGCGCAGCCCGGTGCTGTCCATCAAGCTTTCCGACGCGAAGTACCGCTCGTGGAAGCAGTTCCTCGACCACGCCTACTGGAACGTTGAACTAAGTTGAGCGATTCGTGGTGCGCCTCGCCCGCCTGTGCGCTGTGATCGAGATCATCACTCCGCAATAGCCTGCCAATCCGCGAAGTCGCGCAGGTCCACGTCGTCGTCGCCGTCGAAATCGAACGCGGCCAGGCACGTGGGTGCGCAGCTGGCGCCCGACGGGTTCGGTGCAACCTCCGGGCCGGCGAGGCAGTCCACGAGTCCGACCACGTCCGCGGCGTTGACGAGCCCGTCGGCATTGAAGTCGCCGCCGGCGATCTGATCGCACTCGTCCGGCACCGCGTCGGCATTGCAGTCGCTTGACACGCCGTCCTCGATGTCGCACTCGTCGGGAACATTGTTGCCATTGCAGTCGAAGACGGTTTGCATGACGTAAACCGCGCCGGCGCTGGCTGCGGCGAGGTCATCGCCATACGATCCGATGAACACCTCGTCCAGGCTGCCGGCAACGGCCTGACCGAAGGACTCGCCCCCGCTGGAAGCGGATGGCATGAACGTTTGCAGCACTTGGCCTGCGCCTGGTTCGAACAAGTAGGCCTTTCCCGCCGTGACGCCGGCAATCTGGGCGCCCGGCGCGCCGATCAGTGCCCGGCCGTCGGCCGCAGCGACGGAAGCGCCGAACAGCGCTCCAGCCGCCGGCGCAGGAGACGCGAACACTTCGAGCAGCGAACCCGTGGCATCGAAGAGGAATGCCGCCCCCGCATCCGCGCCGGCGCAGTCGGAGCGGGTGGCGCCGATGAGCGCGTGCCCGTTCAGTTCGCCGACGGCGATGCCGAACTCTCCGCCGGCCGCTGGGGCAGGGCCATAGTACGACCGCAGCAGTGCGCCGCTGGTGGCGTCGAAGAGGTACACTGCACCCGCATCCACGCCGGCCGTGTCGTCGAGGTTCGCCCCGATGAGCACGTCACTGCCCAAGCCTGCTACGGCAACGCCGAAGTCGTCATAAGCGGCCGGCGTCGGATTGAGAAACGTGCGAACGAGGTTGCCGGTGGTCGCGTCGAAGAGATAAGCGGCGCCGGAATCAGTCGCGCCGGCGTCATCGCGACGTGCACCCACTACGGCCATGCTGCCGACTCCTCCCACGGAAATACCGAACCAGTCGTTCGACGCCGGAGTCGGGTTGTTCAGCACGTGCAGCAGCCCGCCGGTATTGCCGTCGAACAGATAGGCTATGCCGGCGTTCGATGCCCCGGTATCGTCGCCATAAGCGCCGACAAGAATGTTGCCGTCCACGGCGGCGACGGCGTAGCCGAAGTAGTCATTGGCGGCGGGAGCGGGATTCGGAATCGTTAGTCGCAGACCGCCTGTTGCGGCCTCGAACACGTATACGGCGCCGGCGTTGGAGGCGCCCGTGTCGTCGCGGAACGCTCCAACGGCGATGTCGTCTCCGACGATCGCGATCGACACGCCGAAGTTGTCGTCGACGTTTGCCGCAGGCGATGTCAGGTTTCGGACAAGGCGGCCTGCGGACAGCTCGAAGCTGTCGGGCAGGCCGTTTGTGTTGCAATCTATCTGGCATTCGTCGGGGATGCCGTCTCCGCTCGCGTCGATGCTGGTGCCGGCGGCGATGTCGCATTCGTCGAGAACGCCGTTCACATTGCAGTCCTCGCTGTCGCCGGCCAGGTCACATTCGTCCGGCACGGCATTGGCGTTGCAGTCGACGCTCGTCCCCCCCGCGAGGTCGCACGTATCTGCCACCGCGTTCGCGTTGCAGTCCGGCTGGCAATCGTCCGGCAGATCGTTGAGGTCGCAGTCGGCGCTGGTGGCGCCGGCGATGTCGCATTCATCGGGCACCAGGTTGGCGTTGCAGTCGTGGTAAGCGACGGCCGGATATGCCTCGCTCGCGGGAGTCGCGTACTGGATCGCCACCGTGATGTACGAGCGAGGGCTGCACAGCGTCGGGTTGACCATCGCGGACGCCACCATGCGTACGGCCGCGTCGCCGCCGTCCACCGCGGCATTGTAGGTCGCGGCCGGCATCGTGAGATGCCGGACATCCACGGCGCACTGGGATCCATCGGCGAACACGCGGCCGACATAGGCTTCATTAACGTAAACGTCGATGTACTCACTTGAGGAGCCGAAATCGCTGTAGGCCGTCAATGTCATCGCCAGTTCGCCGGTGGCGGCCGGGGCTGTGGGCATGACGTACTGCTGCGGTGAGCCGTTGCCGATCGGCGCGAGCTGGGGCGACGTGACGGAGAAAACACCGGTGGCCAGCTCACAGTCGTCGGGTACGAGGTCGACATTGCAGTCTTCGGAAACGCCGCTGGCGAGATCGCAGACATCGAGGACGCCGTTGTTATTGCAGTCGCCGCGGCCGTCGCACTCGTCGGGAAGGCCGTCGGCATTGCAGTCATCGCTGGTGCCGCTGGCGATATCACATTCGTCGGGCACGGAATTCGCGTTGCAGTCCGGGCTGGTGCCGGCAATCAGGTCGAGAGCATCGTCGACGCCGTTTCCGTTGCAGTCTCCGCCGGACTGGCATTCGTCGGGAATGCCGTCGCCATTGCCGTCGAGACTGGCCCCGGCGGCGATGTCACAATCGTCCGGGATTCCGTTGACATTGCAGTCCTGCGAGGTGCCCGCGGAGATGTCGAATGGGTCGTTCGTACCGTTCGAGTTGCAGTCGATCAGGAAGCGGAGGTCCATGGCGATGGGCAGGTGGTCCGACGTCGCGTTTTCACTGGAGTCGCCGGCCAGCAGGTTGGCGGCGGCAAGCTGGGCGGGGTTCATGTTGCTCGTGTTGAGCACGAACGCGTGCAGAGGTGCAACCGCACTGTCGGTGTAGTAGAAGCGGTCGAGCCGGGAATAGGGCGATGTCGTACCGCTCGGCCACGTGTCAGGATCGCCGGTGTAGGGATCGGTGGGCTGAAGATCGGTGATGTCGGAAACGTCCCAGTCGCCTTTCACATCCGGACCGAACGTCAAGTTGTCCAAGATGTCGCCAGTGCGGAGCGTGAAATCCGGCTCCGGCCCGCCGACCAGGTTGAAGTCGCCCAGGGAGATCATCGGCGTGTCCGCGGGCAGCGAGACATATCCGCCCGCCTGGCGGGCATTGCCCAGCCACGCGGCGATGGCGTCCGCGCTTCGTTGGCGGCTTTCGTCTTCCGGTCCGCCGGGATCGCCGCAGCACTTCAGATGGACACCCAGCAGGTAGATGTCGGTCAGGTACTGCCCGTCCGGCAGGTCGACGAGCGCGATGGTGACGCCGCGCGTTGACGACGCGGGATACGTGTCCTGGAGCTTCATGGTGAGCGGGAAGCGCGAGGCGATGACCGTGCGCATGCCGAAGGTGTCGAGTCCGCCGTGAACCTCCCAGGCGCCTGCACCGTAGGGCAGCACGCTGTCGAGGCGGCCGGGGATGGCCGCCTGGGTGGTGTCGCTGTTTATTTCCTGGAAGACGATGACGTCCGGGCTCAACGCTTGCAGGACGCGGGCAAACGCCGCGTCATGTGACGGATTGTCGATGAACTCGCCGTGCACGTTGAACGTGACGATGCGAATGTCCTGCGGCGAATCCTTCGTGAAATCGCCCGCGACCGGATTATACGCCAGCGCCGCGTTTGCAATGCTCAAGACGATGGCGCCGAGCTCCAGAATCGGAATGCTGCGCTTCAAGTTCTCCTCCTGTGTCGCGTTGAGCGCCTGGGCGGGCGCCGGCGCGGCGCCGCGCTATGTTGGCTCCGTCTTCGTCAGGCGGGTGAGTTCGCCTGCTTTCCCCAAATCCGGGCAGGCCTGCTATTGCGGCCCGCCAACCAGCGGCTCGAGCGCAGTCCAGTCGGCGATGTCCACCACGTCGTCGGCGTCGTTGACATTCGCGCACGAGCAGCACAAATCGCTCGTGACGTCTGCGCCGAAGCACATCATGAACTGCTGCATATCCTTCAGGTCGTAGTCGCCGTCCTCGTCCATATCGCCGGGTGTTGCGTTCCAGCAGGTTGAGCTTGTCGCGACGGTGACTGTCGCATAGTCGGTGTAGGTAATGCACACGGGACTGGTGGTGAACGCCAGCGCCCGGTAATCGCCCGCGTCAGAAGTCTGCAGATTGTCGAGAACCAGCATGTCGCCCGATCCGACCACGGTCGAGCCCTTGCGCCATTGCATCGTGACCGGCAGCGGTGCTGTCGCCTGCGTGGTGAGGACAACTGTGCCGCCAACTTCGCCGCAGGCGTTCTCCGGCTGGAGGATAATCCGGGGACTGGCCACGGCCACGCTGCCGGGATCGGACACCGCCGAGTCGCAGGCGTTCGAGATCACGCAGGTGAATGTGTCGTCGCTATCGGCATAGTCAAGGTTGACAACCCGTAGCTGGTTGGTCGTGACGCCGTTGTACTTGGCGTCGTTGGAGAGCGGGTCCCCGTTCCTGTACCAGTGGTAGCTCGGCTCCGGGGAAGCTCCGGTTACCGCAATAGAGAGCACGGCGGTGCTGTCGAGGCAACCATAGACCGGAGACGCCGGCTGCGTCGTGATCTCGCCGAGCAAGATCACGCTCAGCGTAGCCGGGTTGCTCTCGGTGAGCACGCAGCCGTCGAGAATCTGGCAGCGGTAATTGCCGGCGTCTGCGGGCTGCAAGTCGGAGATCGTCAGCGTATCGGTCGTCGCGCCGGAAATCCGCCCACCGTCCGAAAGCGGTCCCGATGGTCCGATCCACTGGAAGGTGTAGCTCGGGTCCGACGCAGCCACCTGGAACTCGGCGGTCTGCCCCGGGCAGCCGGTGAAATCGTCCGGATGGGCGATAATCGCGCACTCGTCGGCGAGCCCGTCGCTATTGCAATCGGTCTCGCAATCGTCGGGGATTCCCGTGCTGTTGCAGTCAAAGCTCTGCCCGCAGCCCGGCAATCCGTAGCAGGGCGTGCCGGGAGCGCCGCAGTCGAGATCGCAATCGTCCGCCAGACCGTTTCCGTTGCAGTCGTTGAGCGTGCGGGTGACGGACATGTCGTATTCGTTGCGGGTGTCGTTGGACAGGTAGACGTGGGCGTAGAACGTGCCCGGCGCGCCATCGTTGTAGTAGTTGATCAGTTCTCCGCTGGTGCCCGTTGTCGAGAAGTCAACGAGGTTGCCGCCGCACGCGTCGTACAGTTTGACGTCCACGTCACCGTATAGGGAAATGAACGAGAGATTCAGGTCGAGCTCTTCGCCGTGGTCCAGCGTGAATGCATACCAGTCATCATCGAGCAGTTTGACGACCCGGCCGGCGTATGTGCCGTCAGCCACGAGCGAGGCGGACGCGCAGGAATCGTTGTCCTCAAGGTCGTCGTCCGGGCCGGCCTGCAGCGCGGTGGACCAGCCGGGCGCGTAGGACCAGGCCCAATCGAAACGGCCGTAGTAGTCGTAGTTTGAGGGCGTGGCGCATGACGAGCCACCGCCGCTGAGAATACCGATGAGCAGCTCCGACGCGTCAACCCACAGGCCGCTGCCGGAGGAACCGGGCGCCACCACACTGACCGGTCCGCCCGGCGGAGGCGGAGTCCCCCAGAGCACGGTGTGCACTCTTCGTAGGATGCCACCGATGTTCGCCTGAGTAGTCCCCAGGTAGCGACCGAAGCTGATCCGCTTGAAGTCACCGTCGGGATGGTGGATACCCACGAGAGCGTCGTTGAATGCGGGAATGCTCGTCGTCCAGCCCGACCATTGCATGCCCGGCGGATTGTCGTAGTTCAGCACGCCTTTGATCATCACCAGCGTGGAGTCGGCCGGCGCGTACGTCGAGATCAGATCGGAGTAATTGGAGGTCCTCGAGTCGGCCAGGCCGCCGCCACAGGTTTCGGTCTGGTAAAAGAATCGGGCGCTCAGCGTCTCGGCCACCGTCTGCGTGCCGATGCAGTGGTTGGCCGTGCTGAAGTACGGCGTGAAGTCACCGGCAACGGTGTCAAGAAGTTGACCGGAGCAGATATAGCCCATGCCGCCATCAACAATGCTGACCTTCGCCACTGCGTTTCGCACGGTATCCCATGGTGACCAGCACGCCGAGTCAGCCATGCACGAAAGATCGTCGCGGATCCTACCCGTGGAGCGGATATCGCGATAAGCGTGCTGGATGCTGTCGATCGTGAACACGACAGAGGGCGTGTCCTCCGCCGCCGTGGGTACGACGTATTCCACCACCACCCGTTCGCCGGCCGTCGGCGGCGACCAGAAGTCGCCCGTGCCCAGCGGGCCGTGAAGCTCGAACGACCACCAGTTGTTCGGCTC
>JBECKQ010000008.1:0-16670 GCA_040235375.1 Phycisphaerae bacterium
TCCAGCCATTTGCCGATGAAGTGCCCGTCGTGGGCGACGGCATCAACCAGGCGCGCCGCTCGTTGCGCACGGCGGCGTTCGTGCTCAGGTACGGGATGGATGCAGGACATGCCGTGGGCCGTCATGCACACCTTGGCTGGCCGGACCGACCAGCCCAGCATTCGTGTGTAGTACTCGACTATTCGCGTGTCGCACAGGTGCACGACGTCGGCCCGGGCGAAGACGGTCCGCAGTCGAAACAGCCGCTGCCAGCATCTGGCCGGCGATCGCAGGGCGGGAAATCGGTGGATCACGACGCCCTCATGGCGCTCCGTTGTTGGAAGCGAGCCGAGGTGGTCACCGACCACCGCGGACACGCAGTGCCCCATGTCGGCGAGGGCACGCGACAGTTCGGCGACGTACTTCTCCACGCCGCCGACCGCCGGCCAATATCGTGCTGCCATGAAGACGATGCGCACCTGCCCGTTTCACTCCTGTGTGCCTGTTTGCCGGCCCGACCGCTGGAAACGGCGGTCGGCCGCTAGTCTTATCGGTCCAACAGCACGGCCTCCGAAGTTGCCGCCGCGTCGACACGCGGGGTAGCGACAACACCGTCGCCGGCCGACGGCCGATAAACATGCAGGTGTTCGTTCAGCCGACGGCTGAAGGGACGAAACTGCACGGGCGTCGGAGTTATCGGAACCTCGCGTGCCGCCGATCAGCTTGAGCTCATTCGTATTCGTTGCCGTGCTGCTTGCGGGGTACTGGTCCGTCTCCGGCCGGGCGCGCGTGTGGCTGCTTGTTCTGGGCGGCTGGTTGCTGCTCGCCGCTTACTCGCCGATTGTCGCCATTGTCGTGTTGGGGTTGACGGCGACAGTACACGCCGGCGTTGGCTGGATGCGCGGCGATGGAACGCGCGGGCGGCTCGTCGCGGCGCTGCTGCTCGTCGTGATCGGCGCGACGCTGCTGGTGGCGCGCGGCGTGCTGCTCGCTGTCGCCGCCGAGGGCTGGAGAGTGCCGCCGGTGTGGTCAGCCGGACCGTTGATGCCCCGGCTGGCGGCCATCGGTATTGCCATGGTCTGCTTTCAAGCCGCCGCGTATGTCATCGAGGTATATCGCGGTGGGCATGGCGAGCGATCGATTGCCGACGTTGCTCTGCGGACGTCGTTCTTTCCAATCCTGCCAGCGGGACCGCTGGTGGGTGGCCGGAAGCTCGATGCTGAGTCGATCGGCCGGGCGACGTTGACCGGCGAGGACGTGCTGGCCGGATTGCTCCGCGTGGCGCGCGGCCTGCTCAAGAAGATGGTGCTGGCCGACACGCTGGCCGTCTTTGTCGATTCGGTGATGGCGTCGCCGGGTGATTTCAGCGGGCTGACGTGCTGGTTCGCGGCCTATGCCTTCCTGCTCCAGTTCTACTTCGACTTCTCCGGCTGCGTGGACATCGCCACGGGCCTTGCCCGGCTGTTCGGCGTCGAACTGCCGGCGAACTTCGACGTGCCGCTCCTGTCGAAAAGCCCCCGCGAGTTCTTCGAGCGCTGGAACGTATCGCTGACCGGCTGGCTGCGCGAAAACGTTGGTGTGGCACGATGGTCAGGCGCGGCGGCGATTCTCATCGGCGCGTTGTGGTACGGGCAGAGCGCGAACGTCCTGTTGTGCGGCGCGTATATCGGGGTGCTGCTGTGGATCTGGCCGAAGTGCCGGCTTGCCGAGCGTACCACGGGCATCTCCTGGCTGGTGACGTTCAATCTGATTGCACTCGGGGGCGTGATTCTGCGCTGCCCGAGTCTCTCGTCGCTGGTCGAGTTTGCCGGCAGCATGTTCACGCTGGCGGATGGGCCCGTGGCCGGCAAACGGTATTTCGCGCTGTGTGCCGTATGTCTGGCGTTTCTCGCGGCGGCACGGCGGCTGCCGTCCGGGCGGATCGCTTTTCTGCGCCGGCCGGTCGCGACCGGCGTGCTCATCGGCCTGGCGGTCTGGGCCCTGATCCTGTTGTCACCGGGTGTGCGGGACTTCCTCATTGGCACGACGTTCGCCGGAGCATGACGTGAATCGCAGTCAACGTTGCAACCTGTTTCGCTGCCTTGGCGGGCTGGCGCTCGGCTTCATCGTCACGAGCGTGGCGATCGACCGGATCATCGCCGCGGTGCGGCTGCCGGACGTGCCCGGCACGATCAACGGGCCGGCCCGCCGCATCCAGGCGCTCGCCGATCTCGACCGCGATCCTGATGTCGTGTTCGTCGGCTGCTCGTATTCGGCGTTCGGGATCAACCCGGCCGTCGCGGACGAAGAGTGCGGCCGCCGCGGATCGCCGCAGTTCAGCTTCAATCTCTCGTCCGGCGGCACGGTTGCGCTGACGCAGACCCGCGTCTGCGAAGAGGCTCTCGCCTCCGCGCACGCGCCGAAAGTGATTTGCTACGAGCTCAGTCCCGGCATCCTCAACTCGCGCGAGACCTCGCTCGTGTATGGCGTTCGCTCGATCGGCGGGCTTCGCGAAGCGTCGATTCTCTGGCGGGAAGAGCCAGACTATCGCAGTGACGCCGTGCTGGCCGCCGCGTTTGCCGGTTCGAACCAATGGTCGGACATTCGCACGGCCGTCGCCGCAACGTTGCAGGGCGCCCGCCTCGACCAGACGAAGTATTGCACTTCGCCCGCCGGCTGGATGGAGTGGCTCGGCGGCCGGGATCGCCGCGAGGCGGCGATTCAGCACGCGATCGCCTGGCGGCATTACTACTGGGGCGAGTATCGCATCGATGATTTCATGCTGGATGCCGTGCGCCGCGCGATGCAACTCGCCCGCGAGGCGAACGCGCAGATCATGTTCTACGAAGTGCCGATGAGCACGGCGTGGGAACGTATTATCGACGATTCGATCCGCGCCCGCTACGACGCGGCGATTGAGCAGTTGGTGAGTGAAGGGATGCCCCGGCCCTGGTCGCCGCCCGCCGGTCTTTTCGACGACGGTGACTTCTTCGACGCCGATCACATGATGCCGAGCGGCGCCGAAAAGTTCTCGCGCGCGATTGCCGCACCCATCCTCGAGCTTCGCGCCGCCTCAGTTGGCGCCAGCCAGCGGCTCGCTGGTTGACGGAAGGTCCATCGCGGAAAACCGGGCGAAGATAAGATCGGCCACGCGCCGCGCCCCGGCGATGTTGTAGTGACAATCGTCGAAAAACACGGTCTCGTCACGCGGCAGCTCGGACGCCAAGTCAACCAGCGGCATGTTCTCTTCGCGGGCGAAGCGGCGCATCGCGTCGTTGTAGGCGTTCATCATGCGGGCCAGGTCGCCGGGCTCGTAGACAACGTCGCCGTGGAAGCCCATCCAGCACAGAGCGTGGAGCCGCGGCGGCATGTCGTTCTGCCACAGCACCGGCTGCGTGAGCAGCACAAGTTGAACGCCATGCGCGCGGCATAGCCCCAGGATCGACCGCAGGTTTTCGACTAACTCCGGCCGCGGCTCGATCAGTTCGGCGGGCATCGGCTCGACATGCCGCTGCGCGTTCTCGCGCCGCAGGCGAATCAGCGCCCGCCCGCCGATGTCCCAGTCGTCATCGTCGCCGACGTTGCCGTTCATCTGCCGTTTGGCCCAGACCAGCCGGCGGAAGACCTGCGATTCGCTCAGCAGTTCCTTGACGCCCATCCAGCGCAGCTTGCGGGCGAGGTATTCGTAGCGGTCCGAGCGGTAGCTGCTTTTCTCCATCCGCACCGGCGAGTAGTCGGAGGCCTTCGACACCGCCCAATCGTTGATCCCCGGATGCAGTACGATCACGTCCGGATGCAGCGGCAGTACGCGCTGGGCGATCACGTTGATGTGGCCGCGCGTGTTCTCGGCGTTCATGCCGCAGTTCACTACGTCGAAGGCGGCCTGCGGCCACTCGGCCGACAGGCGGGCTTGCAACTGCTCCGGCCAGGTGTCGGCGTCATCGAGATTCAGGCAGGCGGTTGTCGAGCCGCCGACGCAGAAGACGCGCGTAACGCCGGCGGGTTTATCGAGGGAAATCAGCCGTGGGCTGCGAAAGCCGAACCGATCGAACGAGACGGTCACTTTCCCTTCGATGCCGGGCGTGATCTTCGGATTGGCCACGCCGGTGAACGACTTGTTCGGCGGATACTCGGCGGCCACGTAGCGGTTGCAGCCGCGCACGTCGGGATGATCGGGACTCATCGCGTACGGCGGTGGCACGGGAAGAAACAGCCAGAGCACCGCTTCGACCGCTGCCCAGATCACGGCGAACACGATTATCAGGAACAGCAGCTTGCGTCCGCGGCTCAGTCGCGCGGTTCGCACATCCGGGGCCGGCGTTGTGCTTGCTGTCGTTGAACAGGCTGTGATCATCACGCACTCCTGCAAGTGGTTCGGCGCGCACACGTCCCTTATGGGTTATCGGCCCAATGCCCGGCGCGGTGCAGCGTGCAACGTACGTCGCTCGGGCGAATGCAGAATGAGTTTGCCCGGCAGTGGAAGATATCGAATGTTTGGTTGCGGCCATTGGGGGGGTCGCCGGCCCGCCAGAGGCGAAGCGCGGTCGCGAGGCTCCGTCGCGCGGCCGCGGAGCGGGCGTGAGAGAGCATGGGGAGTCGGAGAGGCCGGCCGGATCAACCGCGACCCGCGCCGGCCTCACCGTTTTTACGTCAGCACGGCCCACCCATCCGGACGGTCGTCACGTCCCGACCGGCTCCAGGCCATATCGTCACACCTGAGATTTGCCAATCGATTCGATGCCGGCTACATGGGCTGAGTCTCTGACGGAGAAAGTACGACGTGAGCGCGTGCGGCTGGCAATTTGCGATCGACGTGGGCGGGACGTTTACCGACGTGTTCGCGCGGCGGCCGGACGGGTTGTTCGCGACGTGCAAGATACTCAGCTCCGCAGGGACGAAAGGAGCGCTTGCAGAGGGCTCGACAGGCGCGGTCATCGTCGATCCGGCACGGGCGGGCGATCCGGAAGATTTCTGGACCGGGTATCGACTCGAGATCCACGATTGCGCCGGGGCGTGTCGTGTTGCTGTCGTCACTGGCTTCGAGAGCGCGGGTGGGCGTCTGCACGTTGATCCCGAATTGCCGTTCACGCCTTCGGTCGGTATGCGGTATGAGCTTTTCAGCGATGAGCCGTCGCCGCTGCTGGCCATGCGCTACCTGATGGGGCTGCGGCTGGACGAGCCGCTTGGCGAGGTTGACGTTCGCCTCGGCTCGACGCGCAGCACCAACGCGCTGCTCGAACGCAAGGGGGCGCCGACCGCACTGGTCACGACGGCTGGCTTCGGCGACATCCTGTACGTCGGCAACCAGGATCGGCCGCGTCTCTTCGACCTGAACATCCGCAAGCCGGAGCCCATCATCACGCGCGTCGTCGAGATCGCCGAGCGCATCGATGCCCGCGGTCGCGTGTTGCGGCCACTCGACCTTGAAGACACACGGGAAAAGCTCGCCGACCTCCGCCACGAGGGCCCCGTTTGCCTGGCGATCTGCCTGCTGAACGCGTTCGCGAATCCCGAGCACGAGCGGCAGGTGGCGGCAATCGCCCGCGCGTTCGAATTCGAGAACGTCTCCGTTTCGACAGAAGTCAGTCCGCTGCACCGCATCGTGCCGCGCGGCGACACGACCGCCGTCGATGCCTACCTCGCGCCGGTGATCAGCAGCTACGTTGCGGCGATTCGCACCGGGATGCCGCGCGGGCGACTCCGGCTGATGACCAGTGCCGGCGGGCTCGTCGCCGCCGATCGCGTCGCGGCGAAGGATACGCTCCTGAGCGGCCCGGCCGGAGGCGTCGTCGGCTTCGCTCGGGTCGGGTGGCTGGCCGGCTTCGACAAGTGCATCGGCTTCGACATGGGCGGCACGAGCACGGACGTCGCCCGCTACGACGGCCGGTTCGATTACCAGTTCGAAACGGTCAAGGGCGGTGTGCGCGTGGTCGCGCCGATGATGGCGATCGAAACGGTGGCGGCCGGCGGCGGCAGCATCTGCGCGTTCGACGGACACAGGCTTACCGTAGGGCCGCACAGCGCGGGCGCCGCGCCCGGGCCCGCGTGCTACGGCGCAGGCGGGCCGCTCACACTCACCGACGTCAACCTGTTTCTCGGCCGCATTCTCGGAGACCGGTTTCCCTTTCCGCTGGATCGCGCGGCGGTCGAAGGCCGGCTGTCGGCGTTGCAGGCGGGGGTCGCGGACGCGAGGGGCGGAAGGCTGTCAGCGCGCGAGCTCGCCGAGGGGCTGCTGCGCATCGCCAACGAGAACATGGCCGCCGCCATTCGCAGGATTTCCGTCGCCCAAGGCTACGATCCGGCCGACTACACGCTGGTGACGTTCGGCGGAGCGGGCGCCCAGCACGCCTGCGCAGTCGCCGATCTGCTGGGCATTCGACAAATCCTGATCTCGCCACTCGCGGGCATCCTCAGCGCCTACGGAATCGCCGTCGCCGACGTGAAACGCTTCGCCGAGCGCATGGTTCAGACGACATGGGACGCTGCAGCGCTCGATCGAATCGAGCCGGTCTTTCGCACGATGGAGGAGCAACTGCGCAGCGAGATCGCCCTCGACGGCGTGGCGAGTAACAACATCCAGCCGCCGACGCGCATGCTCGACATGCGCTACGCCGGCGAGGACAGTTGCATCACGGTTGCCGGCGATGGCGGCGACTTCGGCGCAGCGTTCGAACGGATGCACGAACAGCTCTACGGCTATCGCCACGCCGACCGCGTGATCGAGGTCGTCGCCGCTCGTGTGGAGATGATTGGTGAGACGCCCAAGCCGCCGGTCGAAACGCATCCGACTGTCGAGCGAAATCCTGACGCAGCGGAGTTCATTGCGTGCGTCTTCAACGGCGCATCGCAGCGCACTTCGGTCTTTGATCGCGATGAACTGCACGCGGGTGATGCGATCACGGGGCCGGCGATCGTGCTCGAGTCGAACAGCACGGTCGTCATCGATCCGGGCTGGTCCGCCCGCGTGCTGCCGACGGGCGATCTTCTTCTGGCGACCGCAAGCACGGCCGACCGGCGCCCGGCTGTCGCAACGACCGAGGCCGATCCCATCCAGCTCGAGCTGTTCAGCAATCGCTTTGCCGCGATCGCCGAGCGCATGGGCACGACGCTGCAACGCACCGCGTTGTCGACGAACGTCAAGGAACGGCTCGATTTCTCGTGCGCGATCTTCACAGCCGCAGGCGACCTGCTCGTGAACGCCCCGCACGTGCCGGTGCATCTCGGCAGCATGGCCGATTGCGTGAAAGCGGTGCTCGCCCGCGTGCCCGAGCTCGCCGACGGCGACGTGATCGTCACCAACGACCCGTACCACGGCGGCACGCACGTGCCCGACGTGACCTGCGTCACGCCGGTCTTCGACCGCGAGGGCCGATCAATCATCTTCTTCGTCGCCAGCCGCGCGCACCACGCGGAGATCGGCGGCAAGCGGCCCGGCTCGATGCCGGCCGACTCGACATGCCTGGCCGAAGAGGGTGTGTTGATTCGCGACTTCAAGATCCTCGATCGCGGTGCGTGGCGCGGGCCCCAACTGCGGCGATTGCTCACCGAAGCGGAGTATCCGTCGCGCGCTCCGGACGAGAACGTCGCCGATATTGCCGCCCAGGTCGCAGCCAACACGTGCGGCGCCCGCGAACTGCGCGACCTTGTGGCGGTCTACCGGCGCCCGGCCCTGGCCACTCACGCGCAGAACATCCAACGGGCGGCGGAAGAGAAGATGCGCGCCGCGCTGCGGGCCATGCCGCAAGGCCGGCAATGTTTTCGCGATCGGCTGGACGACGGCAGCGTCATCGCGGTTGCCATCGACATTCGCGACGGTTCGGCGCACATAGACTTCGCGGGTACGAGCGGCGTGCATCCGGGCAACTTCAACGCCAACCGCGCCATCGTCACCAGCGCGGTTCTGTATTGCTTCCGTTGCCTGATCGCAGACGACATTCCGCTCAACGCCGGCGTGCTCTCCCCGCTGGAAATCACGATTCCGCCGGGCATGCTCGACCCGCCGGCCGACGACGATCCGCAAAAGTGCCCCGCGGTCGCGGCGGGCAATGTCGAAACCTCGCAGCGTATCGTCGATGTCGTCTTCGGAGCGCTGCAGACCGCCGCCGCGAGCCAGGGGACGATGAACAACCTGATCTTCGGCAACGAGCGGTTCGGCTACTACGAGACGATCGGTGGGGGGGCCGGCGCGGGCCGCGACTTCGACGGCGCCGACGCCGTGCACACGCACATGACCAACACGCGGCAGACCGATCCGGAGGTGTTCGAAAGCCGCTATCCGGCGCTATTGTGGCGGCTTGCGATCCGGCGTGGCAGCGGCGGCACTGGCCGGCATCGCGGCGGCGACGGCATCATCCGCGAGATCGAGTTTCTCGAACCGGTCTCCGTGTCGATCATCAGCCAGCGGCGAACGGTGCCGCCCTACGGCCTGGCCGGCGGCATGCCCGGCGCGGCCGGCAGGAACCTCGTCATTCGTGCAGGGAACACTGAAGAAGAACTGCTCGACCCGGTTGCGCAGTTCGAGGTGTCAGCGGGCGACCGCCTGATCATCGAGACGCCCGGCGGGGGCGGATTCGGCGCGGCGTAGCCTGGCCTGCGCCCACCAGGCCAGCCCGCGCAGGTCCACGCGATAGCGCAGGCCACCGGCGAAGTACTGCGCCGCCTCGCCGAAGTGTTGCTGCTTGAACAGATCGACGCCGACCTGGCGATAGCAGGTCGCAAGCTGCGCGTACAGCTCGCTTCGCGCCCGCGACGACGCGTTTGGAAACGACCGGCAGATGCCCTCCAGCGCCCGAATCTGATGCAGGTTGTTGCGCATCACGCTCGTTCGCGAAACGCTGCCGCGGGTGTGATGGTGCAGGGAGAGCGGCTCGTCGACGAACCCGCCGCGCGTTCGCGAGGCGACATCCAGGAAGAACAGCCACTCTTCGGAGTATTGCTGGCCTTCCGCGAAGCGCACGCCCGTCGCCAGCACCTCGCGCCGCACCATGCCGGTGATCGTTGATACGATGTACCGGCCGATCATGCGATCGACCAACTCGTCGTCGCATACGTGCAGCCCGGGCGCGACCTCGATGCTGGGCACCCCCCGCGCGGCGGGGTTAAGATCGTCGAACACACTCGCGTGCCGCTCGCCGTTAAGGTCGACATACGAGTAATCGCTGTAGACGAGGCCCAGCTCCGGCCGCAAGTCGAACAGTGCCAACTGCCGCGCCAGCTTGTTCGGCAGGAACTCGTCGTCCGCGTCGAGAAACGCGACGAACCGGCCGGTGGCGCGATCGATCCCCGTATTGCGGGTCGCGCTGCTGCCGCCCTGCTGCGGGCGGCGAATGTAGATGAGCCGGTCGTGACAGATCTTTTCGCGGTACGCCTCGACCACGCTTTGCGTCGCATCCATCGAGGCGTCATCGACGACGATCAGCTCCCAGTCAGCAAACGTCTGCGCGATGACCGACTCCATCGCCCGCCCCAGCGATGCAGCGCTGTTATACGTGGGGATAACGACGGAAACGGTCGGCTGGTTCATAGCCGGTCACCGAACGCTGGGTGGCACGGTCTCGCCAACGGCGAGGCCGTGGCGTCATGAAGTCAAGGCAAAGCGCTCACTTGCGGATCGCTGTCGTCCACATCCAGAAGCCATGCCCGACGCCGAGCTGCAAAACCACCGGCACAAGCCCGTGCCGGCGCAGCAGCCGTCGCCAATGCCGCGGATGAAACGTCACGCCGCCGAACTTCACCGAGCGCCCCTCGCGCCAGATCCAGCACCGCGAGCTGCGGTACTTCTGCCGCCCGAGGATCGGCCGGATCAGGTCCTTCATCGCCTCGCGCGCCGGCGTCTTTTCGTCGCGCCAGTTCTGAATGCGGCAGTAGCCGCCGGGCCGCAGCACGCGCGCGATCTCGGCCAGATAGCCTTCGACGATCTCGAACAAGGTCATGTGCTGAAACGCCAGATGCGAATACACGAAATCGACTGATGCGTCCGCGATGCCCGCGAGCGACAGCCCATCGTTCAGGCGGACCTCGGCGTTGGGCACGTCGGCGAGATACTCCGCCGCCCAATCCACCATCCGCTCGCTCAGATCGACGCCGATGACGCGGGCGCAGCGCGACGCCAGCGGCCGCATAAGCCGCCCGATCCCGCAGCCGATCTCCAGGCACGTCCAATCCGGCTGAACGGGCACCCCGTCGAGAATCTGCGGGATGGCCCGCTGCGTCTCCTCCTGCCAGAGCGCTTCGAGCTGCTGCGGGTCCTGCGTGGCGTCGAACGCCGGCGACGAACAGATCCGCCGATATTTGGCCTCGAACTGGTCTTCGGCGTCCCAGAACTGCCGCGTATCCGCCAGCCATTGTTGATGCGTCGCGGTATCCACGCGCGCTCCTCATCCAAGGTCCGCTAATACATGATCGACCTGGAAAGAGGCTCTCTTTAGGGTCGCTTCGCCCGCTATGGCGATGCCCCGGAAGGTGTGGCGGCGGTGAGGATCAGCGTCATGCCGACGACGTAGATCGCGAGCAAGAGAACGGAATCGAAGCCGAGCCGAAACACCCGGCGCTGGGTGCGATACACGATGCCCGACAGGGCCACAGCCGTCATCAGCACGGGCAGCAGGCCGGCCAGCATGTTCGTCGTCGGACTGAAGCCGGGACCGGCCATCATCAGCGTATCACCCTTGATCAGCGTAACGATCTTCACGAGCGGCAGCACGAGGATGTTGAACATGTTGCTGCCGAACACGTTGCCCAACGCCATGTCGAGGTTGTTCATCCGCACGGCCGCGACGCTTGTCGCGACTTCGGGCAGCGAGGTGGCCGCCGCAATGAACAGCACGCCGATCAGCGTTTTGCCCAGCGGCCGGCCCAGCGCCGCGATGGGGTGCTCGGAAAGAACGTCGCCCGTTTGTGTCAGCCACCAGGCGGCCGCCATGGTGATAACCGCGATCACCGCGATCTTCGGCAGCAGCAGCGGCGTTCGCTCTGCCGCGGCCGTTTCCGGAGCCGGCGGCGTCTCGCGAAGCTCGAAGCGGTGCGTCAGGTTCATGCACGACATGTACGCCACGACGATCGCCGCGCACGCGCACAGCTCGACGATCTGCTGCACGCCCGGCCGCTTCGGGAACTTCTCCACGCCGGCGATCGCCAGCAGTGCGATCGTGATCATCACGATGCCGAATGCGCTGTTGAGCAACTGTGCCGGCCGGGCCGCGCGCAAGATCGATCCTCCGCCCGCCAGCGCCAGATTCATGATCACGATAATGACGATGTTGAACGAACAGCTTCCAAAAACCGCACCGAAGGCGATGTCCACCGCGCCGATGGATGCAGCGGTTGCACCGGCCGCCACCTCCGGCAGGCTCGTCACCGTTGCCAGCAGCAGCATGCCGACGAACGCGTGACCCAGCCTCCAGTCCTCAGCAAAGCGGTCGGCCAGCCTGGTCAGGCGGACCGCCGCCAGGACGACGATCGTGCCGGCCAACAGAAGCTCGACCACCAGCCAGCCGGTGGTCAGCCCGTCGCCCAGGAAGTAGTTGCTCAGCACGTGGGGTCCCTCGTCCGCGGGAAGTCGGTGCCCTGCCGCCCGAGTGGGCGGATTCTATCGACGCGGCCGCGGCGCAGGCAATTACGCGATCGTCGCGACTTTGGAATCGTCACTGTGCGGCGAAGAAGCGGGCTTCGATGCCTTCCGGGCCGATCCGTGCCCGCACCTGGCGCAGGCATCGCGGGCAGCGGCCTTCATAGGCTGTTCCCGCCCGGTTGCGATATACCCGCACGTACACGCCGCAGCAGTCGAATCGCACCCCGATCCATCGGCGACCGCGCGACGCCTCGGTCGGGGTCTCGGCCTCGTCGCCGAGGCCGTTCAAGTCCAGGTGGTAGGCCGGCTCGTCAGACATAGCCACGAGGGATATCGGCGGTCCACGCCTCAGGCCTGAAAACGGGTCTGCACCGCCGTTCGCACCCGCTGCATGCGCTCCGACGCGGCGGCCTCGATCTGCCCGACGCTCGCCAGCGTGTCGGTCACCTGTTCCTGATCGGTGACGGAGGCGGCGCTCACTCTCACCATACAGGCGGCGCAGCGGACCGCGGCCTCGGCGAGGATCGCGGCGACCTCGAGGTCGGGGACGATCCGCCGGCCGGCGACGGGGGCCAGTTCCTCGCAGACCGCCATCGCGTCCGCGGCCGTCGCGCAGACTTTGAGCGGTATGGCAACGGTCAACGCTGTCGCGGTTTCGAGGTCTTCCTTGCTCGCGGTCGAGTCGCGCACGGCACGGGCGACGCGCGTGTAGTGGTCGTATGCCCGGGCGTCTTCGTCAACCAGCGTCCGCAGGAGCTTATCGGCCCGCGCCAGCCGGCGAGCGATGTCTTCGACCTTCGCCTGGTCGGCCTGGCCGGCGTTCTTCGGCGGTGAATATGCCGCCACCATTCGCGCCAGCGCACATGACAAGGCGCCGGCCAGCCCGGCCAGCGCCCCTCCACCCGGTGCCGGCGTCCGCTCGGCCAGCCGATCGAGAAACACATCCACGCTTATCGCCAGCAAGCTCGTTTGTTCGTCGCTCATCATCGGGCTCCACCTGTGAGCTATCCGAGGTTCGCAGGTTGAATGCCACGCTCCGGCGCTCAGTAGAACAGCAGCGCCGCCGCGAATACCGGGATCGACAAGATCATCAGCAGCGCCGAATAGCCCATGAACTGCCGCGCGTTCACCTTGGTCATGCCCATCAGCGGGATCGCCCAGAACGGCTGCACCATGTTCGTGAGCTGGTCGCCGTACGCGATCGCCATCACCGTCTGGTTGTACGGCAGGGCCAGCGCGTGCGCCGCCCCGCACATGATCGGCCCCTGCACGATCCACTGCCCGCCGCCCGACGGCACGAAAAAGTTGACGATCCCCGCGCTGGCGAGCGTGGCGATCGGAAACGTGGTCGCCGTCGACACCCCCAGCGCCTCGGCGCCGGACTGCGACAGGTGCACGAACCACTGCGATATGGCGGCCGCCAGCCCCGTCGTGAACATCACCCCCTGTATCCCGCTGTACAGCGGGAATTGCAGCACGATCCCCACGATCGCCCGGCCGCCTTCCGCCACCGCTGCAATGTACGAGAGCAGGTCATGATGCAACAGCAGACCCGCGCCCAGAAAGAAGCTGTTGACGAAGTTCAGGTCGATCGCCGCCGTCCCGATCTCGCTCAGCCGGCGGACCAGCACAAGCAAGATCATCGCGCCGACGATGGTCGGCAGAGCGCGGCTGTGGTTGAGCCAGTCGGCAAGTGATCGGCCTCCCGTCGTTGCTCCTTCCGATCGCGTCGCGAATTCCGCCGCCGCGCCGGCTATGGGGTCCGTACCGTCCGCGGCTTCCTCGTTCGAGGGGGCACGCCGCCTGGCCATCAACCTCAGCAGCAGCGGCACGCCGGCGAAGAGCACGACGGCCAGACCGAGATTGGCCGGCGCCAGTATCGTGCGCTCGATCGGGATCGCGCCGACGTGCTCCGCCGTGACACCGCCTGCCGTCGGCGCCTCGATCTCGAAGCCGGCGTCGGAAGCGACCTTGAGCGGCGCGGAGCCGGAGAACCCGCCGTGCCAGATCATCATGCCGGTGTACGCCGCCGCGACGACGAGCGCGTACTGGCAGGCCTTGCCCTTGCCGGACAACTCGCGGCGCACCTGGGTGGCCAGCAGGCCGGCGAAGATCAGCCCGAGCCCCCAGTTAATCCAGCAGCCGACGCACGACACGAACGCAACGAGGAACACCGCGCCGCGATTCGTCGAAGGAACCCGCGCGATCGCTCGCAATCCGCGCAGTGCCAGCGGGGCCCGGGCCAGTCCGAATCCGGTCAGCAGGATCAGGCACATCTGAAGGGCGAACGTCAGGAATGCGGGATTCCATACCGCCGCCAGCCAGATGCCCGCAACATCCGCGCACCGCGAGGCCAGACTCTGCGGCGCCAGCGCTTGCTCCTGCGGAAACGCGATGGCCGCCGCGATGACAAGCAGTGTCAGCCCGCAGGCCAGCACCATCGGATCGGGCAGAAGCCACCGCGCCAGGCGGGCAAAGAAATCTCCCAGCCGCTGCATCCCGGCATGTTACCGGCGAGGACTCGAAAGAAAACCATAAACCGCACAGTCCCGCCGTCTCGGGCTTCGACGTTGCCATCCGTTGGCTCGCCGCCTACGCGTATTTCGGGGCGATGCCCAGGCTCTTGCGCACCACGGTCAACTGGCCGGTGTGCATCCCCTCGTGCCAGGCGATCGACTGCGCCAGCCCGACGTGGTTCGGCGCGAACATTTCCCAGTCGCCGCCCAGCGGCTCGAGGAGCTTTTCCGGCGGCATCGACTTGAACCAGCCGATCATCTCCTGACGCCGGCTGTTCATCGCCTCGCGAATCTCGGCGACCGGCGGATACGCGCTCACGTCCCCCACGGGCTTGCTGCCCATGCCAAACAGCTCGTTCCACTGGGCGGGCAGCCGCGATTCGTAGCCGCCAAACCCCCGGGGGAACCACTCGTCGGTCTGGGTAAGGTGGCCCATGATCCACAGCGCGTGATTCCCGCCGGCCACCGGCTGGTGACACAGCTTGTCATCGGGGATGTCCTCCAGCAGGGCCAGCAGGTTCCGCCGGCTGAACTCCAACGCCCGCAGTCCGCTCTCCAACAGCTCCTGGCTCATGAAAGGTCCTTTCATCCGACCGTGTTCGATCTGACCGCATTCGACGAACAGGTGGAATCCTAACAAATACCGAATACCGTGTCAAGCGGAAGGCGCGGGCCGACGGCGGGTGTCCGGCAGAGCCGGCTCGGAGGCGGCCCAACGCGGCTGCCATTCGTGCATTCGTTGGAGATCGCCCCCTTGGGGGGCAAGAGAGAACGCGTCCGCCGGCTTGGCGATAAAAGCCCTCTATGACTGCAGCGATGAAGCGCGTACTGAACAGCCTTGTCGAGCGGGCGATCACATTAACTTCGCGGCGAGTGCTGCAATTCTTCCAAGCGGCGGAGGTGGTCGCGGTGACGGGCGGTGATGTCGGCGATCAGGCGCGCGGCGTAGGGATCGTCGGCCACGTGGGGGACCGCGCATTCGTACAGGCGGATCAGGTGCTTCTTGTCGGCGATGAGCTTGGGGATGGCCGTCTCGATGCGGTGATAGTTGAGCTCGCCGGCGTGGGTGCGGAAGCGGCGGGGGCCGGGGGTGGCGTCCAACTGGTCGAGCAGATCGTCGAGCCACTGCTGGTGCATCCGCTCCTCCTCGGCCATCTGACGGATGGCGGCGGCGTCGCGGGCCCGGGCGTAGGTAACGAAGGCGGAGGAAGCGACGAGATTCTGCAAAATGCTGGCGCCCTCCTCGGCACGAAGGGCAGCGACGGCTTTGGCGGTATCGTAGTCGGCCATGAGCATTATCGGTTTACCTTGTCCACGTTAAGGGCGTGCCGTTCCACGCCAGCGCCGGCGTCGGCGATCGAGGCATCAACGGCCGGAGTGGCCGGGGGGTCGCCGAACAGACGAGCGGCGAACCGGTCGGTACGCGATTTCAACGGCGTCGCGAGAAGCAGCAGGGCCAAAAGCATGATTCCGCAGACGTTGACGAGAGCGGCGCCGCCGGTCCGGGCGGCGAAAGCAGGCTGGCCGTCATCGCGAAGAGTCATCACCACGACGACCCGCATGTAGTACCACAGGCTGAAGAGCGTGTTGAGCACGAGCACGACGACAAGTATCCAGCACAGGGCTCCGCCGGCGTTGCCCAACGCGGCGATGAGATAGAACTTGGCGACGAAGCCGGCAAACGGCGGCAGGCCCACGAGCGAAACCAGGCAGAAGATCATGGGCACGGCGAGGGCGAGGTTGCGCCGGGCCAGGCCGTTGAAGGCCCGCAGCGAGTCGTCACCGTCGTGCTGCCAGCGGACGAGGGCGGTCACGCCGAACGCGCCGAGGTTCATGAACATGTAGACGACGACGTAGGCGAGCACCGCGGCGATGGCCGGGAAGGACAGCGAGGTGGACGGGTTCACGAAGATCGCCGCGGCCATGAGCATGTAGCCGGCGTGGGCGATGGAGGAATATGCCAGCAGCCGGGTGACCGAAGTCTGCAGGTAGGCGGCGAAGTTGCCGACCGTGCAGGTGACGGCGGCGACCAGGCCGATGACCCAGGCCATGGCGGTGAGCATGTGCGGCGCGTCGGCCGTCGTGCTGAAGATGTGCACGAGCCGCAGGAGCAGGATCAGGCCGGCGGCCTTGCTGGCCACGCTGAGCCAGGTGGTGACCTCGATCTTGGCCCCCTGGAATGCGTCCGGGCACCAGAAGTGGAACGGGACGGCGGAGATCTTGAAGGCGATGCCCACGAAGAAGCAGAACAGACCGAGGGCGATGATGACCAGGTTGGACCCGGTCATAACGTTGCCGATTTCGCCGGCGATCGTGGCGACGTTGAGCGTGTTGAAGCAGCCGTAGATCAGGCTGATGCCGTAGAGCATGATGGCGGCGGAGATCGCCCCGAACAGCATGTATTTCAAGGAAGCCTCGGCGCTGAGCCGGCTGCGCTTGTCGTAACCGACGAGGGCGTAGCTGGGCAGCGAGGCGAACTCGATGGCCACGACGATCATCAGCAGGTTCTGCGTGCTGGCCATCAGGGCCATGCCCAACGCGCTGGAGAGCAGAAGGACGAAGAATTCCGGGGCGCTGCGCTCGGTATCGGAAGAGCCGATCCACCAGAGTATGATCACGCCGACGAG
>JBECKQ010000016.1:0-3047 GCA_040235375.1 Phycisphaerae bacterium
TATCACATCTCCTCCGCCCCTTCGGGGCGGGTTCTTTGTTGCGTCCATTACCACGGGTTCCGTCCCGACATACGTCGGGACTCCACCCGTGGCTACATTCCGTGGCCCCTTCGGGGCCTTTGCGCCATCGCCGCTTAATCGGTTTTTCCGGGGACGGCGTAGAGGACCCATGACGGCGTGCCGTCTTTCAATGTGAGGGCTGACGCCGCGATGGGCTTGAGCCCCGCGGTTTCCAGCGCGGCGAATCGGTCAGGCGTGATCACGTCGGGAAAGCCGTAGCGCGAGTGCCGCAGCCGTCGCACTTCCGACCAGTTGATCAGCACGTTGGTGTAGCCGCGGTCGCGCAGCCACTTGATGATATCCTGCGGCGTTCTTGCGTTGCGGACCGCGTCAACGAACGGATTGCGGCTGAAGACGACGCAGTAATCCACCCGGCGCTGGAAGTAAAAGGCCCGTGCGTCGCCGAGCATGAGTATATGCGCGTCAGGCGGGAGCTTCTCGTTGATAATCCCCAGGTATCCGTAACCGGGGATACGACCTTCGGTGAACGCAGCGGTTGCTCCCTCCACATTGATGCGCTCGCCGTTGACGTACATCTGGCCGGCATACAGGTCGGCGATCCTGTAGAAGTTGAACGCCACGCCGGCCAGAAGCAGCACGCAGAATGGCGGCGTGATCCGCTCATTCCAGTTCACCGTACCCCGGCCGCCCAGCAGCGCGAGCGGAATCAGCATCGGCACGGCGAAGCGCGCAAACAGGTGTGTCGCCGCAATCCAGACGACAAGCTGAACGCCGAGCATCGCCAACAGGCCGACCTCAAAACGTTCGCGCCGCCTGATAACCCCCACCGTAGCGAGTGCAAACAGGATTGCCCCGAACCGTTGCGTAGGATCGGCGACGGTATGCTCCCAGGCGAGCGCTAACCGAGCGCCGATTGACCGTTCGTTCGGCCCGAGCGAGTGCGACTCGGCGAAATGCTCCTGCTGCTCTTCGCCCCAGCCGGGCGGTTGCGCGTTGAAGATGCTGCCGGCCAGTGGAAACACCGGGTTGCCGGTCATGACCGTGTTCTTGATCAGCCAGGGGGCAAACGCCGCGACGCTGGCGATGCAGAAGGCGACTGCACCGAACACGCGCCGCGATGGCATCATCACCAGCAGGGCGACAGCCAGCGGCAGCACGACCAGCGGAACCGCCGTGTACTTGAACCCGCACGCAAAGCCCGCCATCAGGCCGCCCAGCACCAGCCATCTAGTGGCCGGCGCCCGCTCCACCTGCGACGCCCGCAGGATGCACGCCGTCGCGAGCATCTCGAACAGCAGCATGCCGTTCTCGACGTAGGCGATACCGCTCAGGTAGATCAGCCAGCCGGCGGAGCCAACGAGGATCGCCGATACGATGCCTACCCGCGGAGACAACTGCCGACCGGCCAGCCACGCGGCGCCGACCACGAGCACGCCCAGCAGCGCGTTAAGACACTTCGCCGAAAGCCAGAATCCGATCGGTTCGTCCACGACCTGCGCGCAGAGCAGGTACAGCATCTCCGCCGCGCCGGGAAAGTTGGCATACACGTTGTTCGGCAGATACGCGATGTCCCCGGACAGGTAGTACTCTTTGGGCAGCTCGAGGTGGTACTCGAGCACGTCGTAGCCGAAGCCCTCTTCCTGCCAGGCGATGCCCGGCGGCAGCGTGGCCACAAGCAGCACCAGCGCCAGGAACGGCCCCAGGGCGAGAAGAAGCCAGGCGCTTCGGCCCGCTCGCTCGCCTTGATTTTTGTATTGCAGCGTGCGCAGGCGAATCACACCGGCCGCCGCGCCAAGCAGCAGCAAAACGATCGCCAGCCAGCGAAAGGGGGGCCCGATCAGGCCGACCACTCCGAGCACAAGCACGATGATGGTCAGCAGGCCGATGCCAAGCCCGGCCGAGAGAAGCCAATGCGCCGACCGCGTCAGAACACCCAGCCGCAGCAGGGGCAGCAGCGCGCCGCCCAGCAGCGCGGCGGCTGTGAGTATGAGCGCGGCGATCGCGCCGTCGAACAGCCAGAGCACCAGCACGACCGGCCGCTGCGCGACGACGCCGGCCAGCGTGATCAGCACGACGCCGATCGCGATCAGCAACCACTGCCGCCGGCCGGCGGCGACCTGCCGTTTCTCACCGCTTTTCACGGGCGAACCGGGAAAAGAAGGGTGCGCGCCTTGTCCAGCGCAACCAGCGCATAGCCGCAGTCGTCGATGCGGATATCCCAGTCGACGGGATTCGTCCTGACGCCATCGACGGCATCATGCGTGCTCTTGACGAAGTAGCATTCATCCTTGCGGATCATCAGTTGCATGACGAACCGCGTGGCTGCCCGGCAGGCGTCGCGATATCGCTCGAAGCGCTGGCCGTCTCCGCAATGTCTGGCCAGTTGCGCCGCGTCGGCCAGGCCAATGACCAGTTCCGCAGTCGATGCGCCCGGCGGCAGGTTCGGCGCGGCGATCGCCCCCCAAAGCTCCGGCGAGTCGCAGTTGGACGGCCCGAGCTGATGCTCGCACACGCGGTCGTTCATCGCGAAGACGAAATCAGTGTACGCCTGCTGTTTCGTCATCCGGGCCATGATGCCGAATGCCTGCGTATGCCAGGGCACCATCAGCGGCGGGCTGTGCTCGTCGAAGAGTTCGCGATAGAAGGGTAGTGCGTTGTCAAAGACCTCGAGGATCTGCTTCTGCGGCGACAGCTCGTAACACCTGGCGAGCGCCGCCAGCGCCTGACCTGGAAAAAGGTCAGGTGTCGGCAGAACCTGTGCCGGCGGAAACGCGGTGGCCAGCCGACCGCTCGACAGTTGCAGCCAGCACATCGCCGTGGACAGCCGCTGGCGAACCGCATCGTAGCGCTCGGGCTGGGGCGCGTCGGCCAGGGCCAGGCAGAGCTGGGCAGTGATGCCGAGCTTGTTCTTCTCGTCCGGCGTGGCCACGAACGCCGCCCCGTCCACGGTCGGCAGGTCGATGATGTGCTTCGACAGCTCTGCGATCACCCGATCGGCGGACTCGCGGAACTTCGCCTCCCCGGTT
>JBECKQ010000148.1:0-7487 GCA_040235375.1 Phycisphaerae bacterium
CCACCGCCTTGACGAGCCTCGTTGACGCCGACGGCGCTCCCTTGTTCGCCACCGGCGACGTGATCTCCATCCGCAACGTGCAGAAGGGCGGTGCCGACGTGCCCGAAGCGACGTTCGTCGTCGGCACGGACGGCACGACGGTCGGCGATTTTGCATCGTTTCTCGAGCGAACCTTCGGGATCGACACCGGCACGCCGCTGCCCGACGGCAGCACGCCCGGCGTCACCGTCGATGCGACCGGCGCCCTCGTTATTGCCAGCAACCCCGGTGAGCCCAACGCCATCAGCCTGGAATCGTCCAACATCCGCAACGACACCAGCGGCGTGCTGCCGTTCACGTTTGCCAGCACGCCGGCCACGGGCGAGGGCGTGACCACCGGCTTCGTCGTTTTCGACTCGCTGGGCAACCCCGTCGAGGTTCGCCTGCGGGCCGTGCTCGAGAGCCATGACGAGTCGGGCAGTGTCTGGCGCTTCTGGGCGGAGAGCCCGGCCGACACGGACGGCAATCCGTTCCTCGGTACGGGCACTCTTACGTTCGACCAGAACGGCCAGCTTGTCAGTTCCAGCGGAACGAGCCTTCAGGTCGACGTGGCGAATTCCGGCGGCGTGACGCCACTGACCTTCACGCTCGACGTTTCCGGGCTGACGGGCCTGAATTTCGGCGACGGCGAGTCCACGCTGGTGATGGCTACGCAGGATGGCATGCCCGGCGGTGTGCTCATTGACTACGCAATCGATCGCGACGGCATCATCGTCGGTACGTTCAGCAACGGACAGACGCGCAACTTCGGGCAACTCGCCCTCGCGACGTTCCGCAATGACGAGGGCCTCGTGGCCCTCGGCGACAACACCTACGTGGTCGGCGTCAACTCCGGAGATCCGGCGATCGGCGCCCCGCGAACGCAGGGCGCCGGATCGATCCAGTCGTCGTCTCTCGAGCTGAGCAACGTCGAGCTCTCGCGCGAGTTTATCAACCTGATCACGGCATCGACCGGTTTCAGCGCCGCGAGCCGCGTGGTTCGCAGCGCCGACGACATGCTCCAGGAGCTGATGCTCCTGGCCCGATAACCGGAGGCGTGTGACCGGAGCGTGAGATGATTATGGTCACGAAACTGAGCGGACGTGTCGTGGTGGTGAACGCGGAGCTGATCAAGTTCGTCGAATCCACCCCGGACACACTCATAACGCTCATCAACGGTGAGCATTTCATGGTGAAGGAGCAGGCCGACGAGGTCGTGGAGCGGGCGATCGAGTATGCCCGCAGGATTCGCGGTTTTCAGGTTGTTTAAGACGTACTCCGTCGCCGGCGGCGCCGGCTAACTTTGCCGTCGGGCATCGTCGATACTTACCCGTAGAAGGGTGATGCTGCATCCGCAGTCCGGGAAGAGATTATGGACGTCGCAACGCTTATCGGCCTCATCGCTGGGTCCGGCCTGATCATCTGGGCGATCCTGTCCGGCTCTTCGGTCAGGGCGTTTCTGGACTACCCGTCCGTGGCGATCGTGATCGGTGGATCGACTGCGGCCGCCCTCATCAGTTTTCCGCTGGGCAACGTTTTCAAGGTCCTCAGCGTGGTCAAGCACGCCCTTCTCACCAAGGCCCGCGATCCGCGTGACCTTATCAAGGAGCTGGTCCGCTACGCAGAGATCGCCCGCCGCGACGGCATCCTGTCGCTGGAAAACTCCACGCGCGACATTGACGACGCCTTCCTCGTTTCCGGAATCCAGATGGCGGTCGACGGCACCGATCCCGAGTTGATCGAGCAGATCATGATCAGCGAACTGGAAGCCATCGAGCAGCGGCACGCCGACGGCAAGTCGCTGTTCGACAACATCGGCAAGTACGCTCCGGCATTCGGCATGATCGGCACGCTGATCGGGCTCGTGAAGATGCTGCAGTCCATGGATGACCCGAGCAAGATCGGCGCCGGCATGGCCGTCGCCCTGTTGACGACGCTTTACGGCGCGCTGATCGCGAACCTCATCGCGCTGCCCATCGCCGAGAAGCTCGCCAGGCGCAGCGCCGAGGAACTCCTGATCAAGTCGATCATCTTGCGTGGCGTGATGGCCATCCAGTCAGGCGACAATCCGCGCGTGGTCGAGCAGAAGCTGAAGACTTTCCTGCCCGTCAGCCAGCGAACGGCGAGCGAGCGTGCCGCCGCCTGAGCCAGGTAGTTCTTTATGGCCGGCTTTTCGAAGAAGAAACGGCAGGAGCGCGGGGGCACGCCGGACTGGCTTGTCACGTACGGCGACATGATGTCCCTGCTGCTGTGCTTCTTCGTGATCATCGTGTCCATGAGCGAACTGAAGCGCAACGAGAGGTTTCAGCAGGTTCTCGAGTCGTTGCGGCAGGCGTTCGGAAATACCGGCGAGATCCGGGCCGTCATCTCCGATAATCTCGAGCCGAACGCGCTATTGCGTAGGCTCCAGAATATCGTCATCCCGCAGAAGGCGGATTTGGGCGACGCGGACGATCCAGGAATCCGCGGGAAGGTGTTCCGCGTCACCGACGTACGCGAAGGCATCCACGTCGAGATCGGCGGCCGGATCACCTTCGACCGCTTCAGCGCCGCCCTCAAGCCGGAGGCCAGGTTCCTGATCGCCCAGTTGGCGGCCAAAACGGCGGGCCACAACACGATTCTCAAGATCACCGGCCACGCCACGCGCGAAGCGCTACCGGCTGACTCCGTCTGGCCCGACAAGTGGAGCCTCTCCTACGCCCGCGCCGCCGCCGTAAAGGACGAGCTGGTCGCCAACGGCATACGCCCGGCGCGCCTGCGGCTGATCGCCGCCGGCTCGGAAGCTCCGGTCGAGCCCTACGCCTATGACGAGGAGAAACTCGCGCTGAACAGGCGCGTCGAAATCGTCGTGACCGAGGCGACCATTGACGACTACCAGCAGAAGCCGTTTTCGATCGAAGAGCAGGAGTCCACTGATGTCGGATACTGAAGAATTCGCGGCGAATACCGGTGAAGCACCGCCTTCCAGGAAGGGCAAGCGCAAGCTGCTCGTCCCGATCATCGTCGTCGCAATCATGCTCGGCGAAGGAGGTGGTCTGTTCATCGCCACCAAACTGATGTACGGACCACCCGAAGCCGCCGGGGCCGCGGAGCTCACCGAGGGGCAGAAGAACGTCCGTGCCGTCCAGGAGGAGGTCGAAATCGAGTTGCCCGAGGTCAACGCCTTCAACAAGCGGGAGGGACGTCTCTATCTCTACAACCTCACCGTCACCCTCCGCGTCAAGAAAGAGAACGCCGAGGAAGTCCGCAAGATCGTCGAAGTCCGCAAATCGACGATTCTCGACCGCTTCAACATTGTCGTTCGCAGTGCTGAAACCAAGCAACTGAACGAGCCGGGTCTGGACACGATCAGGCGGCAGTTCCGCTTCGAGCTGGACAGGCTCCTGGGCGACGACCAGCTCATCCAGGAGGTGCTTATTCCCCGATTCTTCCAGTCCCCGGCCGACGTTTGACTGCGGCGGGTCGAGGCTGTCTTCCGATAAAACACCAGCCGGTGGCGCCGGCCAGAGCAAACAGCCTTTGACGTAGTCCGACCAATGGATCAGAACGAAATCGATGCCCTTATGAACAACGCGCCCGATCCGGACGACGGGTCCGATAACTCGCTTGCGCCCGGGCGGGTGGGCCAGGAGGACATCGATGCCCCGATGACCGGTATCGGCGGTGAGGGTCCGAGCGGTCAGGAGGAGGCACTCTCCGGCGCGGAGCCCGCGGCGAGGGAGGCCGACGGCGGTGTTGGGTTCGATCAGGCGGACATCGAGGCGCTGATGGCCGGTGCCGGCTCCGAGTTCGGCATGGACGCCGCTGACGAACAGCAGGAATCCACATCGGTTGCGAAGGAGCCGGACCTGCCGTTCGGCCCCGTTGACCTTCCCGATTTTGAGCGGGGTACGGCGATCGGGTCGTCGCGCCAGCCGGTCAGCCTTCTGCACGATGTTCAACTGCACGTGAAGATCGAGCTCGGCCGGACGCGGATGTTCGTCGAGGATGTGCTGCGCCTCGCCAGCGGCAGCGTGGTCGAGCTCAACAGACTCGCCGGCGATCCCGTGGACGTGTACGTGAACGACCGACTGGTTGCGAGAGGGGAAGTGCTCGTGCTCGGTGACAATTTCTGCGTTCGCGTCAGCGAGATCATGGGCGACCCGGACAGCCAAGTGCTGGGGTGATTCCCAACACGATGATCTTCTACAAGGTGTAAAGTCGAATGGAGTCGACGAAGCTGCTTTGGGCGGTCGCGCTATGGATGGTGCTCTCGACCGCCGCGTTTGCAGGTGACGAGGTCAATCCTGCGCGGGAAGACCCCGCGATCGCCGGCCCGCCGGCCGCTCACGCATCCGAGGCAACGGCAAACGGCAGTCTGGACCTTGCCACCTTCGAAACACCAACCGAGCAAAACGCTCCCGAAGCCGCGATCGACTCTCCACCGGCAGAGCAGCAGCCGACTTCTGAAAACGAGAACACGCCCTCGGAAGCAATCAGAGCCGCGACCGTAAGGGAGCGGGCGTCCGCGATATCCTTGCCGTCCTCGATTGACACAGCCACGCCGGATCGAACGACCGTCGAATCAGATCGCGCAGTAGCAGAGGAAGACATTTCCCCGGCAGTCGAGGACGGACCACCCGCCGAGTCGCGGGCCATACCTCGCGATCCGTCATCTGCCGGTGAACAGACCAGTCGGGTTCCTCCTGCCAGCAGCCGGCTGCAGGGCGTGGTACGGCATACGGCCGCAACCGGCCTGCCCTGGTACCGCAGCCCCTACCTCGTTCTCTTCGCGGTGCTGCTGCTCATCGGCGGGCTGACTGTTCTTGCGCGCCGGTACATTCCGGCCGCCCGACCGCTGGCGACGCAAGCGGCCAAAGTCGTGGGACGCGTCGCGATCTCCGGGAAGCAGAGCGTCGTCCTTCTGCACGTGGGCAAGCGTCTCGTCGTCGTCGGTGTGACGCCGGACTCGATGCGGACGCTGACGGAGATCACGGACGCGGAGGAGGTCTCGTTCCTGCTCGGGCAGATGTCCGGCGCGACGCGGAAAGCCGGCGACGAGTTTCAGGCACGGCTGGCAACGCAGGTCAGTCGCTATGAGCCGCCGGCCGCCGAGCCTGTAACGCCGATGGCTCGAGAACAGCAGGGCCGCAGCCTGCACGAAACCAAGGGCCAGTTGCAGACGCTTCTCGGGAAGCTGCGCGCTCTGCAATCAAGCTGAAGCACTTACGACAACAATAGCGCTGAGGAGCGGCGCATGACTCGCGGGCATGGATGCTCACTGATCATATCGATTGCGGCGATCGCCGTTGTGCTGATCGCTGCGGCGCCCGCACATGCCCAGACTCCCGGCGATAATCCACTCCACGTTCCCGATGTGCGAGGCGTCCTCCCGACCGCCTCGGAGCCGGCGGGCGTCAGTGCGACGCTTCAGATCCTCGTCCTGCTCACCGTTCTGACGCTGGTCCCCTCGATCCTCGTACTGATGACCAGCTTCACGCGGATCGTTATCGTGCTGGCCCTGCTCAGGCAGGCGCTGGCGACGCCGCAATTGCCGCCCAGCCAGGTGCTGCTCGGCCTCTCGCTGTTCACCACGATGATCGTCATGGCCCCGACGTGGGACAAGGTTTACGGCGAGGCGGTCAAGCCCTACATGGACAACCAGCTTACGCAGCGCGAGGCGCTGGATCGCGCCTCGACGCATCTTCGCAACTTCATGTTCCGCCAGATCGAGGCGACGGAAAACTACGAGGACATCTACCTGTTCGCCGAATACAGCCGCGGCGGCCCGATCCCCGCCGACCAGGAGCTGCGCTACGAGGATGTGAGCACGACGGTGCTCATCCCCGCGTTCATCCTCAGCGAGCTCAAGACAGCGTTCATCATGGGCTTCCGCATCTACCTGCCGTTTCTCGTGATCGACATGGTCATCGCTTCCATCCTGATATCGATGGGCATGATGATGCTGCCGCCGGTGCTGATTTCGCTGCCATTCAAACTCCTGCTGTTCGTGATGGCCGACGGCTGGCACCTGATCGTACAGACGTTGTTGTACAGTTTTGCGTGAACCATGCGCGCCGCAGTCGGCGCGCGGCCGGAGAAGATTCATGGACATGAGTCAGGCGCTCGATCTCGGGCGCAGCGCATTCATGATGGCGCTGATTACGGCCACCCCCGTGCTCGCCATCGGTCTGATGGTAGGTCTGGTGATTTCGCTGTTCCAGGCCGTCACGCAGCTCCAGGAGCAGACGCTGACGTTCGTACCGAAGATCGCCGGCATGGTTATTGCCGGCATCTACTTCATCCCCTGGATAGCGGCGCGCATGCTGCACTTCACGGTGGAGATGTTCACGTTGAAACCCTGGTGAATTCGCTGATACATGCCGAGCGACGATGGCATTTTCCTTATGCTGGTGCGGCCGGCCCTGTTCCTGCCGCTGTTCGCCCTGGTGCTCTTTCGCATCAGCGGCCTCATGATGACCGCGCCCATCTACGGCAGCGACGCCGTGCCGATTCGCCTGCGCGCCGGCCTGGCCGTCGTCATCTCCTTCATGCTCTTTCCGATCCTGAGTCCGCATCTGCCGGCTCACGTCAGCCTTGCGACGGCATTCGTCGGCGGCATGGGAGAACTCCTGATCGGTCTGATCATGGGCCTGGGCATGAGCCTCATGTTCTCCGGCGTACAGTTGGCGGGAATGGTCATCGGCCAGCAGGCCGGCCTGTCGCTCGGCCAGGTGTACGACCCGGTCAGCGGCGGCGAATCCACCGTGCTCGGCCAGGTGTTCTTTCTCGTTGCGATGACCGTGTTCCTCGTTGCCGGTGGCCATCGCGAACTGATGCGCGCCCTGCTCGACAGCTACCAGACGATCCCCGTGCTGGGTTTTCGGTTCGAGAATTCGATGCTCTCGCTGGTCATCGGCCTGCTGACCTCCGCCTATGCGCTGGCGCTGCGGATGGCGGGGCCGGTGCTGATGGCGTTGTTGTCCGCGTCGCTGGTGATGGGTTTCCTCTCGCGCACCATGCCGCAGATGAACATCCTCTCCGTCGGGTTCATGGTGCGTATCTTCCTCGCCCTCGGCGCCACGGCCTTTGCCCTGTCGGCCGACGGCGGGGCGATCACCGACGCGATTCACGGAACAATCGACACCATGCGACAGGCATTCGAACTTGTCGCCAGGTGACCGCTGCGCCGGCGGTATGCGCCGGGCGGCTGAACGGTGGGTGTGAATGACCAATGCCCGAGGAATTCGGCGAAAAGACCGAACCGGCAACGCCACGACGGCGTCAGGAGGCCCGCGAGAAGGGCCAGGTGGCGCGCAGTCAGGACTTGCCCGCGGCCGTCATCGTCCTCGCGGCCGTCATCGGCCTGCAGGCCCTCGGTCCGGGCGTCTGGACCAAGCTCATGCAGATCATGCGCACCTGCCTGATCGCCGATCGCGTTGTGAAGACGGACGACCTGGCGCCGACCATGATAGTCGTCGGCCGCGGTA
>JBECKQ010000219.1:0-5194 GCA_040235375.1 Phycisphaerae bacterium
TCGCTCCTGCACCGCATCGGCCGACGGCAACGATCGGCGCGTGCCCGGTACCGCACCGCTGAGTCGGGTGCTCGACGAGCACTTCCGCCCCCGGCGCCGGACCGCTTGTGGGTGCGAACCAGTAAATGCCGGGCAACGAGTCGAATATCTCGCGGCTCGTCGAGCGAACCTTGTCGAACCGCACCACGCGCGAAGCGGCCCCTTCGGGCGTGAGTTTCGGATGAAACACAGCCGTAATCGTCTGGCGAGTATGATCCGTGTTGTCATCAAATCGCACAGGCAACAGCCGCTCGAGCGTCGTGCCGCGAAACGACGCCGGCGCGCTGTGCTGGCCGGCGATCAGCCCAAACCCTCCACCACGCCGGCTGACGAAGTCAACGAGCATGTCGGCCTGAGCGCCGGTCAACCAGAGGCCGTGGGGATCGACATCGCCAAACAGCACTACATCGAAGCGGTCCAGCTCTTCCGGCGTTTCCGGGAAGCGGCGAATCGGGTCGGTGCCTTCCTGCGCGAACCCGAGGTCCGCGTCCAGGAGCAGGCAGCTCAGCCGGATGCTCGGCTCGCGCAGCAGCGCGTTCTTGATATAGCGGTACTCGTAGCGCGGGCGGTCCTCGACGTACAGCACGCGAATGGTGTCGCCGCGGACTTCCATATCCGTGGCACTGGTGTTGTTCGCTGGATCGCCATCCAGTTGGTCGGCGGTGATCGAGAGGCGCACGCGATGGCGACCGACCGGCAACGGTCCGGCAGTCAACTCGACGGGAACGTACAGGGTCTGCGGATCAAGCGAGATCGTCTTCGCCGCCAGAGGCGCATCATCCGAATCGGCGCGCAGCTCGACGCTTGCTTCGCCCGGCGCGTCGACCCCGCTCGCGGATACGGCGGCGCGGACGGTGAACAGGTCGTCGGCGAATACGTTCTCGTCCACGGTTAGCGGACCGATGGCCAGGTCGCAGCGCGATTCGGGCGAGCCGACGGGGACAGTGTAGATCTTCACTTGCCGGTCGCGGGCGGCTTCGATCACGCCAGCCAGTCCGGACGCATCTACTGCGCGCCCATCGCTGACGACGACAATGGCCGCCAGCCGGGATTCCTCCGAGAGTGTACTTGCGAGAGCAGAAAGCAGGTGCGTCTCTGGCGCTATGGCCTGCCAGGCTCCCATTGCTTCTTTCGCACCGGAGGCGTGAGCGCCCGCGTGGATCGTTCCCAGCGGTTCGGAAGTCGTGCCGAAGCTGGCGAGCGAGACATCGTTGTTGGCACTCAGAGCCTGCAACGGGGCCGCGCCGTCGTGCAGCAACGCGCGGCGGGCGAGATCGATTCTGCTCTGACTGCTGAGGTCGCCGTTCATTCCGAGGCCTGCGGCGGTGCGCATCCGCTCGCCGAGCTGCGCGTCGCTGTAGGGCTCGCGCGTCTGCATCGACGCGGAACCGTCGAGCAGAATCTGAACGCTGGCCGGTTCCACACGATCGCGCTGAAAGACCAGCATCGGCTGGCAGGCGATGGCGAGCAGCACGGCAAAGAGGCAGGCCCGCATCACGGCGAGCACGATGCGGCGACCGGCGATCGGCCGGTGTCGCAGATAAAGCCAGGTGAGCAGAATGGCGAGCGCGGCGACCAGCGTGAGCGCAAGCCAGCGTGCGATGGGCGCGCGCCACTGGAGCTCGAGCGCCTGGGTCGCTCCAGGTCGCACGCCATCGAGATCACACAGCCATTGAAGTGCGCGAGCGATCATCACGTCACCGGCCGGCGCTGAAGCGCATGGCCATCCAGGTCTCCAACATCACCAGGGCGATCCCGCCCCAGACCAAAGCCAAGGCGAATTCCGAAGCGCGGGCTCTCGCGTGAACGGGTGTCGTCGCCGTTGCGGCCGCGTACGCAAACCGATCTCCGAGACTCGTGCGAAGCGCCTGTTCATCGATCGACCGAAGGTCCGACTCGGCCGGATCGACGTTTACCGAGAACCACCGTTCGTTTCCGGCGGGGCCCAATCGGTAGAGGCCGGCGCCGGGAAGGTCGTCGGCAATAAGGGTAAAGCCATCGGCCGTCGCCGCGCGGCGCGCCGCCACCGCCTGCCCCGCCGGGCCGACAACAACCACGGGCTGCGAGATTTCCTCCGCGGTCAGTCGCCGGGCGAACGACTGGCCAACGAGCACGTTGCGCGTACGGTCGCCGGCGTCGGCAAGGTGGCCGGCCAGCGTCTGGACGAGGGAGACGAAATCGCCCTTGGCGGGCAGATTGCTCCACGACATGTCGACCGGGATGGTAAGCAGTGCCACGAGGCCCTGACCGTGCTCGCCGACGACAAGCAGAGGCGCGCCGTTTTCGAGCGACAGCACGACCTGCGCCGAATCGTCAGGTTCGGCCTGCACGTACCTGTGCACGAGCGTATGAAACAGGCTGCTGCCCGGCATGTCGGCCAGCGCCGCGACCAGCGGATTCGGCGATCTGGGAACGGCAATCCGGAAATCCGCGATTTCCGGGCCGGCCGCGTCGCGAATGTCGCCGAGTTCCGCGGGCAGCACGCCTTGCCCATCCCGGTAACCGCACGAGTTGAACGACGCGACGTCCGTCCGGTCGCCGGCAATCACCAGCAGGCCGCCGCCTTCCTGCACGTAGCGGGCAAGCCGATCCCACATCGCCGGATCGAGTTTCGCGATGTTGCAGAGTACGAGCAGTCGCTGATCGTCCAGCGGCTCGTGGCCCAGTGTGGCACTCGGTATGCATTTCGGCGCCAGCAGCGTGTGTGCCGCTGAAGAGCGCGGCGCCATGGCATTCATCAGATACTGCGATCCGGCAAACGAGCCGGCCGCGTGGACGCGATCGTCCACGACCAGGACCGGCACCGACTCGGGCAGTTGCAGCGCGACGTACCGCCGGTTGTCCGCCTTGATCGCATCGTCTCCATCGGTCGCCAGCCGCGCTTCGAGGTTCAACCACGCCCGCGGACCGGCAGCGACGGAGAACGACACACGTCGTGACTCGTGCGGGGCAAGCGCCGGGACGGTCACGCGGCGCATGACCTCACCGTCGCTGATGATCTCGAGGCTGGCGTCCGCGATCGCGTGCGCGCCGTCGTTGACGAGCTCGGCGCTGAGACGCAGCGGAGTATCCGGCCCGAGTCGGCCGAACGCCCCGACCGGCGCCAAATCGGCGAGCCTGACGTTGCCGGCGTCCTTCGTGCCGACCCGGCGAATCGTGAGCGCTGCTTCGTCGCTCAGCTTCTTGAGCCCGGCGGCGACTGCCGGCGGTAACGCAGCCGTACCACCCGCCCCCCACGCCGGACCGGCCAGATCACTGACGATATACACCGCAGCGTTGCCCGGCGCGGCATCGTCGTCGGCCAGGAGCCCGCGACAGAGGTTGATGGCACCGGAAACGTCGGTCGACGATTCGCTCGCGCGAACTTGCGCGATTTCGGTGCGGACGCGCCGCCGATCGAACGATGAGCTGCACACGACCTTGGCCGGTGCGGCGGCGGTTATGAAGCTCACTTCGTCGCGTTTCGAGAAGCCGTCGAGCATCGCGACGGCCGCGTTTCGCGCCGCTTCGAAGCGAACCCCTTGGCCGTCATCCGCCTGCATGGACAGCGAATTGTCCAGGATGATCACGCGATGGACGGGCGAAGAACCGAGCAGGGGCCGCCCGTCGCTGCTGACGTACGGCCGGGCGATGGCGAGCACGATGCACACGATGGCCGCGGTGCGCGCGGCGATCAGCAGAAACTGCTCGATCCGCCCGCGCCGCCGGCTGCGCCGGCTGGCTGCCAGCAGAAAGTCCATCGCCGCCCAGGGTACGCGCCGGTACCTTCGCCGGCTCAGCAGGTGAATCACCAGCGGAATCGGCGCGACGGCCAGCGCCGCGAAGGCGATGCCCGGGTGAACAAACGAGAGCTGCGCAAGCGCCGCGTGAAACATCATGCAGCTCCCGTGGTTCTTGGACCGTGGCGACGAATGCTGGCGGCGCGCGTCGCGAGGTACGCGCTGATGGCCGCGTCAAGCGGCTCCGACGTGTCGAAGCGGGCGAAGTCGGCGGTCATCTTGCGGCACTCGGTGCGCACGCGGTCGGTGAATCGCTCCACCTCCTCGAGGTAGCGATCGCGAAGCCCGCGTGCGTCGGCAAACAACGCGCCCGATGCTTCGAGGCCTTCGAATCGCGTGGGACCGCGAAACGGAAAGGCGATCTCCGCGTGATCCATGACCTGAAAGACGACAATGTCGTGGCGGCGGTACTTCAGGTGCTTCAGACCCCGAATCAGCCCGTCGAGGTCGGTAAACAGGTCGCTCACGAGCACGACGAGCGACCGCCGCTCGAGCCTTTCGGCCAGATCGCTCAGCGTGGCGGGCACGTCCGTCCTGGCCGCTCCGGTGTGCGCTGACAACTCGTGCACGAGCGTCCGCCAGTGGCCAGCGGAATTGGAGGGGCGGATGTATCGAACGATCCGATCGGCGAAGACGGCCACGCCCACGGCGTCGCGCTGCTGAAGGGCGAGGTACGCCAGCGATGCGGCCAGGGCCGTGCCGTACTCATGCTTCGTCAACCCGTCGGCTTCCGACCCGTAGCTCATGGACGCGCTGCCATCGACGGCGAGCACGAGATTCAGATTCGTCTCCTGCTCGTATTCCTTGATGTAGTACTTGTTCGTGCGGCCGAAAACCTTCCAGTCGATGTGGCGGATGTCGTCACCCTGCGTGTAAGCCCGGTGATCGGCAAACTCGACGCTCAGGCCGCGGAACGGGCTGCGGTGCGTGCCCGAGAAATAGCCCTCGACGATTGTACGGGCGCGGAGATCGAGCGCCCCCAGGCGGGCCAGTACGTGCGGGTCGAGGTACTTGCGATAGTCGAGTTCCGCGGACAATTGTTCACCTCTCAGCCCGGCGAGGTGGGGCCGGCCGTTCGGTTGCGGCGGCTCAGGAAGAGGCCGTTCGGCGGGACGGCGGCTTGGTGAAGACCCGTCTGGCCATAGATGGCTCCACGGCGTTCGTATCGTTGGGGGGCATCGTCTCGAGGAGCTTGTCGATGACGTTGTCCGCGCGGACGCCGTCCGCCTCGGCATTGAAGTTGGTGATAAGGCGGTGTCGAAGCACGGGATGCGCCACGGCGCGAATGTCGTCGCTGGAGACGTAGAACCGGCCTTGCAGAATCGCCCTCGCCTTGCCCGCCATCACCAGGCACTGCGAGGCCCGGGGGCCCGCCC
>JBECKQ010000227.1:0-9274 GCA_040235375.1 Phycisphaerae bacterium
GCCGCGGCCGTCTGCTTCGGCACGCTGGCGCAGCGCACGCCGGAGTCGCGTGAGACGATTCACCGGGCGCTCGACGCGGCCACTGACGCGTTGATCGTCTACGACGTGAACCTGCGGAAGGACTGCTACGAGGCCGACTGGGTCGAGCGATCCATGAAGCACGCGGACGTCGTCAAGCTCAACCGCGACGAGGTTGGTGTCCTCGCCCGCCTGCTGGACGTGCCCAACGCCGACCCGTTCGGCTTCGCGGAAGCCATGCGCGAGCGCTTCGATGTTGAGACGTTATGCGTCACACGCGCCGATGCCGGCTGCCTGCTCATCCGCCCGGACGACGTCGTCGATGTGCCTGGTGTTGCGGTCAAGGTGGCTGACGCCGTCGGCGCGGGCGACGCTTTTACCGCGGGGCTGGTGTCGGCGCTGCTGTGGGGCTGGTCGCAGGCCGCCGCGGCGAAGTTTGCCAATCGCGTCGGCGGGCTCGTGGCGAGCCGGGACGGCGCCATGCCCGACCTGCGCGACCAGTTCGCCGCTCTCGTTAAGCAGCATGATCAAAGTGGCACCATGTGACACTTCGCACGTTGCGCCGCCGTCGCGCGAATACTGGCGCAGAGGCGCATGGCACTCGGCTAATGACGCACGGGCGCTCACCTACACCCAGGGAAAATAGGCAAGACTGAGGATTCGCGCACTCCGTTCCCGGGTGTGCAGCTCCGCCGTACGCTCCGCGAATCACGACTGATCCTGACATCCTCGTCAGCTTCTGTAGGCATCTCGATGAGACGCACGTGGCCTTGCGCGCCTTTGCGTCGTCATCAGTTTGCGAATAGGCTATAAGTCCTACAGGGCCGGCCCGAGAAATGTCGAAACGCGTCCCGTGGCCCCCATCGTCCTCGACGCAGGTCGCGGCCGGGACGCGAATCGCTGTACACCAGGAGCGATGCGATGGCCGAAGAAGGCCGCTACATCATGCTGATCAGCGTACACGGCCTGATTCGTGGCAGGGATCTCGAGCTCGGACGCGACGCGGACACCGGCGGCCAGACCACGTACGTGGTGGAGCTGGCCCGCGCCCTCATCGAGCACCCCGACGTCGAGAAGGTCGATCTCGTCACGCGCCTGATCGCCGACCCGAAGGTGGATTCCAGCTATTCCGCGCCGATCGAGGAGCTGGCCCCCGGCGCGAACATCGTCCGCATCCGCTGTGGACCCGATCGCTACATCGCGAAGGAGCGGCTCTGGCCGTTCCTCGACCAGATGGTCGACAACCTCTTTCCGTACCTGCGATCGCAGGGCCGGGCTCCGGACATCGTGCATGGGCACTACGCCGACGCCGGGTACGTCGCCGCACGCGTCGCGGCCCTGCTGAACGTGCCCATGGCCTTCACCGGCCACTCGCTCGGCCGGGTCAAGCGGCAGCGCCTGCTCGAGGGCGGCCACAAGGCCGAGACCATCGAGAAGCGCTACCGCATTTCGCGACGCATCGAGGCCGAGGAGACGGCCCTGGACAACGCGTCATTCGTCGTGGCCAGCACGCACCAGGAAGTCGAAAAACAATACCAGCTCTACGACCGCTACCAGCCGCGGCAGATGCTCGTCATTCCGCCCGGCGTCGACCTCAGTCGGTTCACGCCGCCGCCGCGCACGTGGCGGATGCACATTCCCATATACAAGGCGATCACCCCATTCCTCGCGGACTGGGGAAAGCCGATGATCCTGGCGCTGTCCCGCCCGGACCCGCGCAAGAACATCAGCATGCTCGTTCGCGCTTACGGTGAGAATCCGCTCTTGCGCGACGCCGCCAACCTCGTCATCGTCGCGGGCAATCGCGACGACATCCGCGAGATGGACAAGGGCACGCGGGAAGTGCTCAACGAGCTGCTCTACCTGATTGACTATTACGACCTCTACGGCAGCGTCGCCTATCCCAAGCACCACCGCGCCGAGGATGTGCCGGACGTTTATCGCCTCGCCGCCAAGACTCGGGGCGTCTTCGTGAATCCGGCACTGACGGAGCCGTTCGGCCTCACGCTGCTGGAGGCGGCCGCCACTGGCCTGCCGATCGTGGCCACGAACGACGGCGGCCCGCGCGACATCCTCGACGCCTGCAAGAACGGCCTGCTGATCGATCCGCTCGACGCGCAGTCGATCAGCGATGCGCTCATGCAGGCCGTCACCAAGCCCGAGTTGTGGAAGAAGTGGTCGCGCAGCGGCCTGCGCGGCGCCCACCGGCACTTCTCGTGGACCTCGCACGCGAACAAATACATGCGCGCCGCCCGGACGGCCATCAGCCAGCACGGCAAGGACCGCTTCTTCTACAGCCCCAAGAGCCGCCTCATCACCGCCGACCGCATTGTCGTTGCCGACGTTGACGACACGCTGATCGGCGACCGCAAAGGCCTGGAGGAGCTCTTGAGAATGCTTCGGCAGGCCGGCGACCGCGTCGCCTTCGGCATCGCCACCGGGCGCAGCATGGAGATGACGCTGAAGGTGCTCAAGGAGTGGAAGATTCCCACGCCGCAACTGCTGATTACTGCCGTGGGCAGCGCCATCCATTACGGCCGGCACCTGGTCCAGGACAAGGGCTGGGAAAGCCAGATCAACCACCGCTGGCGGCCGGAAGCGCTGCGCGAGGCGATGCAGCAGCTTCCCGGCATCGAGCTGCAGCCGCCGGGAAACCAGAGCGACTACAAGATCAGCTACAACGTGGACGCCGAGCGCATGCCCGAGATCAAGGACGTGGTGCGGCATCTTCGCCGATCGCGACTCCAGGCGAACGTCGTGTATTCGCACCAGGCCTATCTCGACCTGCTGCCCATCCGCGCGTCGAAGGGCCTGGCTCTCCGCTATTTCACGACCAAATGGGACATGCCGATCGAGCGCTGCCTGGTGGCGGGCAATTCGGGTAACGACATTGAAATGCTCACGGGCAATACGCTCGCCGTCGTGGTCGGCAACTACGATCCCGAACTGGAGCAATTGCGCGATCATCCGCGCGTTTACTTTGCCGAAGGATGTCACGCCCGCGGCATCATCGAGGGGATTCAGCATTACGACTTCTTCGGCCGGATACGATTACCTGAAATGGAACTGGTAACCAATGAGTGAAACCCTCCCTGATTATCTGCAGGCTCATCGCGACGAGGCGTATCTGCTGCTACGACGCTATTTCAATCTCAACAAGACGTTCCTGCTGCGATCGGACCTCACCGAAGAGCTGGATGCCTTCTGCGCCGAGTCGGACAGAAACGGCGTGTGCGACTCGCCGCTGGCCCAGGCGATCAGCGCCGGCCAGGAAGCCGCCGCGCAATCGCCGTGGCTTTATTTGGCGGTCCGGCCGCGCATCGGTCGCTGGAACTATCTTCGGTTCCATGTCGAGTCGGTGGACGTGGCGGAGGTGTCGGTGAGCGATTTTCTGGCTTTCAAGGAGCAGCTCGTCAATGGCGAGGTGAAACGCGACGAATGGCCGCTGGAAATCGACCTTGGACCGTTCAACCGCGGATTTCCGCGACTGCGGGAGGCCCGATCGGTCGGGCAGGGCGTGTCGTTCCTGAACCGGCGCCTGTCGAGTGAACTGTTCCAGGAGCTCGACAAGGGCGATCGCCGCCTGCTCGAGTTCCTGCGCGTGCACAACTATCGCGGCCAGCAGTTGATGCTCACGGACAAGATCGACGGCGTAACGGAGCTGCGCCGCGCTATCCGCCGTGCCGACGAGTATCTCCAGCAGCAGCCGGGCAACGCGGGGTGGAAGGCCGTCGGCGGAACGATGCACCAACTGGGCTTTGAGCCCGGGTGGGGCAAAACCGTGCGGCGCATGCGCGACACGCTCCGCCTGCTGTCGGATATTCTCGAAGCGCCGGACCCGGCGAACCTCGAGGAATTCCTCGGCCGTATCCCCATGATCTTCAGCATCGTGATCCTCTCGCCGCACGGCTACTTCGGCCAGTCGCACGTGCTCGGGCTGCCCGACACCGGCGGGCAGGTGGTGTACATTCTTGACCAGGCGCGGGCCCTCGAGCGGGAGATGAACAAGCGGCTGGAAGAGCAGGGCATCGCCATCGAGCCGCAAATCCTCGTGGTAACCCGGTTGATTCCGGAATCGCGGGGCACGACGTGCAACCAACGGATCGAGCCGATCACCGGTACCAAGCACGCGCGCATCCTCCGCGTGCCGTTTCGCGATCACGCCGACGAGGTCGTGCCGCACTGGATTTCGCGCTTCGAGGTATGGCCCTACCTCGAACGCTTCGCCCTCGAGGCCGAAAAGGAGGTACTCGCCGAACTGGGCGGCAAGCCCGCGCTGATCATCGGGAACTACTCCGATGGCTGCCTCGTCGCCTCGCTTATGTCCCGGCGCCTGCAAGTGACACAGTGCAACATCGCCCACGCACTCGAGAAGACGAAGTACCTGCTTTCCGACCTGTTCTGGCGGGCGAACGACGAGCGCTACCACTTCAGTTGCCAGTTCAGCGCCGATCTGATCTCCATGAACACGGCGGACTTCATCATCACCAGCACGTACCAGGAGATCGCCGGCACGCCGAGCAGCGTCGGCCAGTACGAAAGCTACGGGGCGTTCACCATGCCCGGCCTCTTCCGCGTGGTGAATGGCATCGACGTGTTCGATCCCAAGTTCAACGTGGTCTCGCCGGGCGCGGACGCCAACGTGTATTTCCCCTACACCGAGAACAAGCGACGGCTCAAGGGCCTTCACGAGGAGCTCAAGGCGCTGGTCTTCGGAGACGGGGGCGGCTCGCCGTGCCGCGGCTACTTCGCCGACCAGGACAAACCCATCGTCTTCACGATGGCGCGACTGGATCGGATCAAGAACATCAACGGACTGGTGGATGCCTACGGACAGAACCCGCGCCTGCGCGAGCTGGCCAACCTGCTCGTCGTGGGCGGGCACCTCGACCCCAACCTGTCGACGGACCACGAGGAACGCGAGCAGATCCTCTGGCTGCACGAACTCTTCGAGCGTCATCACCTCGACGGCCAGGTCCGCTGGGTCGGCTTCCAGTCGGAGCGCAACCTCGTGGGCGAGTTGTACCGGTTCGTCGCCGACTATCGCGGCGTGTTCGTGCAGCCGGCGTTGTTCGAGGCGTACGGCCTGACCGTGATCGAGGCCATGAGTTCCGGCCTGCCTGTGTTCGCCACCTGCTATGGCGGGCCGTCGGAGATCATCGAGGACGGCGTGTCCGGCTTTCACATCAACCCCAACCAGGGCAAGGCGATGACCGACAAGCTCGCTGACTTCTTCGAAAAGTGCGCCGAGTCGTCGAAGCACTGGAATCTCTTCAGCGAGCGGGCCGTCAAGCGCATCGAGGCGCATTACACGTGGAAGCTGTACGGGCAGCGCATGATGACGCTGGCACGCGTGTACGGATTCTGGAAATTCGTCACCAACCTGGAGCGCGAGGAGACGCGACGCTACCTGGAAGTGCTCTACGGCCTCCAGTTCCGCCGGCTGGCGGAAAGCCTGCCGCACTGATAAGAGGAAGACCGCGTTCGACCCCAGATTGATCACCTCGCGGCCGCTGCGCTCCGCGACTTTCTACCCGATGCCGCTGGACGCGGGCGCCGCTTGCACCTTATCATCATCCTCCGCTGACGAGTCCATCGGGAGGTGATTGCCATGTTCGACCGCCACGAGACGGACGTGCTTGTCGTGGGCGCCGGGCCCGTCGGTCTGTTCGCCGCGTTGTCATTGACGGCCCGCGACGTCGGTGTGCAGATCATTGACGAGGAGTGGCGGACGGCCGGCCACAGTTACGCGCTCGCCCTGCACCCAGGGTCGCTCGAGCTTCTGGAGGAGGCCGGGATTGCGACGGAGCTGATCGAACGCGGCTATCGCGTCAACAGCGTCGCGTTCTACGACGGCACCGATCTGAAGGCGACGACGCGACTGGCCGATCTCGATGCGAAATACCCGTTCGTGCTGGTTCTGCCGCAGAGCGCGCTGGAAGGTCTCATGGAGCAGCACCTGAATCGCCGCGGCCTGAAAGTGCAGTGGAACCACAGCGCGAGCGGGCTCGAGTCGCTGGGCGGCTTCGTGATCGCGCCCGTCGAGCAGTTGGGAAAAGTCTCCAGCGGCTACGCGGCGGCGACCACGGACTGGGTGGTGGAGAAGACCTTGCGCACGCGGGCGCGGTACGCGATCGGCGCCGACGGACATCGTTCCATGGTTCGGCGCGCCTTGCAGATCGACTGGCAAAGCGTGGGTGAGGCCGACATGTACGCGGTCTTCGAGTTTCATTCCGATGCGGACCTCGGTGGCGAGGTGCGCGTCGTCCTGGACGATCAGACGACGAACGTATTGTGGCCCTTGCCCGGCGGACGGCTGCGCTGGAGCTTTCAGATGACCAAGGCGCAGATTGCCGGCGCCGGGCGGATCAAGAGCCGGCTGGCCGTGCAGATCGGTGGCCGGACATATCCGCAGGTCTCGGTCGAGGACCTGTGGGCGTTGATCGACGAGCGGGCGCCGTGGTTCGACGGCTCGGTGGATCAGATCAACTGGTCGATGGCCGTCCGCTTCGAGAAGCGGCTGGCGGCCAGCTTCGGTCGCGACCTGTTCTGGCTGGCGGGCGACGCCGCCCACCTCACCAGCCCGGTGGGGGCGCAGAGCATGAACGTGGGCCTGCGCGAAGCGAATCAACTTTCCTCGATCATCAGTGACATCCTGCGGCACAATGGCTCGGCGGAAGCACTGGATGCGTACAACCGCGAGCGCGTCGCCGAGTGGCGCTCGTTGATGGCGCTCGACGGCGGCTCGGCGGCGAAACCAGACGCCGACCGCTGGGTGCGCGACCGCGCCGCGCGAATCATCCCCTGCCTGCCAGCCTCCGGCGATCACCTCCGGCAATTGGCCGGCCAGATCGGGATTGAATACACGCAGGCCGCGGCCGTGTGACACCGCACGCTCCCCCCTTGGGCTGGTGCACCGCCCTCAAACAGGATCAATCCGGCAGGGCGTTCAGCTCCTTTTCGACCGCGTCGATGAGCGGGGCCAGCGTGTCGTGGCCGAAGTCGAAGCGGACGCCGGCCGCCTTGAACAGTTCGGGCAAGGGCTTCGAGCCGCCGAGGGCCAAGGCGCGGCGATAAGCCGCGACCGCCCCGGCGGCGTCGCGCTTCGCGTTCTGCCACACTTGCAGGGCGCCAAGCTGGGCGATGGCGTATTCCACGTAATAGAAAGGCACCTCGAACAGGTGCAGTTGACGGTGCCAGCCGCAGCGCAGGGCGTCTTCGTAGCCGCTGTAGTCGATGCCCCCGCCGAAACGCTGCTCCAGCGCCAGCCACTGTTGCGTGCGCTGCTCGTGCGTGTGGCCGGGATGCGTGTATATCCAGTGCTGGAAGGCGTCGATCGTCGCCACCCAGGGGAAAAGCTTGATGATCCCTTCGAGTTGCTTGCGCTGCGCCCGCGCCAGGTCCGCGCCCTTGTAGGCCACGTCCAGGTGATTCAAGGCGAGCAACTCCATTGACATCGATGCGACCTCGCAGAACTCGATGGGGGCGCTGCGATAGTCCAGCAGCTCTTCGCCACGCGTGGCATAGGCGTGGAACGAATGGCCGCCCTCGTGCAACAACGTTTCGAGATCGCGGTGCAGCCCGACGGCGTTCATGAAGATGAACGGGTGCCGTGACTCATCATACGTCGATTGATAGCCGCCCGGGGCCTTGCCCTTGCGGCTATCGAGGTCGAGGAAGCCGTTGGTCACCATGTCGCCGAACTGCTTGCTGAGCTTGGGATCGACGCGCGTGAAGATCTTGCTGCACAGGCCGGTCAGCTCGTCCACCGACTCGAATGGCCGGAGCGGGTCGCGACCCTTCTCATCGACGGCTACGTCCCATGGCCGGAGCGTGTCGACGCCCAGATTGTCTTTGCGCCGTTCGTTCAGGCGGCGGACAGCGGGTACGGCCGTCTGCTCGATCGCATCGTGAAATCGCAGGCAGTCCTCCGGCGTGTAATCGAACCGCTGGTACGCGCGGAACGCATATTCGCGATAGTCCGGCAGGTCGGCGTTCGCGGCGAGCTGGCCGCGCAGGGCGATCAGCTTGTCGAAGATCTTGTCGAGCTCGTCGCGATCCTGAAGCCGGCGCTTCGAGACGAGCTCCCAGGCCTCCTGGCGGACGGCGCGGTCGGGCCGCTCGAGGTAGACGGCCATCTGCTGAAGCGTCTGCTCACGGCCGTCGTATTCGACGGTCATGGCGCCGCAGACTTTCTGATACGCCTGGGCAAGCTTGGTCTGCTCGGTCAGCAGCGGCACGTTTTCGTCGCGGTAGAGATCGACGGCGGCCCGCGTGCTGCGGTCGAGCACGAAGTAGCGGTCCTTGGGCAGCTTCGCCGCTACGGGAGAATCGACGTACTTGAGGTTCAGCTTGTGCCACAGCGGGCGACACTTGGGCACAACCTCTTCGACGTATTGCAGGTATCGCTTTTCGAGCTCTTCGTCGTCGGTATGGCACGTCATCCGAACGTAGCGGTCGGTACGCTCTTCGGAGATGCAGGCGGCCAGTTCGCTCGAGTCGAGAAGCCATTGCTCGAGCGCCGCGGGCGTGGACACGTCGCGCTGGAGAAGGTCATTGAAGTAGGGCTCGATCTTTTCAAAGGCATCAAGCGGTTGGCCTTTCTGCACGAACCGGCGGGCGAATTCTGCCTGTGTCATGATATCTCCAGTCTATGGGTTGGCGGCCAGTGCTGTTCGCAGGCCGGCAATCCGATCGGCAACGAGGTCGTCGTGACCGGTTCGTCGCCGTGTCCGCGCGAAGGGATCGTATGCGACATGCGGGATATCAGGCAAGTCGCGCGACCGCCCGTCGGTTATTGCCCGACTGCAGCGGACGACTTGCCGCGGACTTGCCTCGAAGTTTCGCGGTTGGCGCTGTCGGCGTGAGCCCTCGCGCACACCGAGAATTCGCGCCGTTTCGATGTTATAATGCATTAAGGGCAAGCCGGGAGAGGTTGCACGCAGTGCTTGAAACTGGGATCATCTTCCGGGGATGCGCAGCCGATGCGGAATATAGGACGACCGCAAGGATAGGCGCTGGCAACGGACGAAATGGCTCAATCGCTTTCACAATCACTCGGCCAGTACATGCGCCTGGAGCAGAAGCTGACACCGCAGCTCATCCAGTCCATGAGCATTCTGCAGCTCAACAGCATGGCGCTGGAGAACCGGGTGGGCGAAGAGCTGGAGAAGAATTTCGCCCTCGAGCCCGTCGAGTCCACCGGCGAGCCGGGCGACGCGGCTGCGCCGCCCGAGCCGGGCGACGGCGATGGTGA
>JBECKQ010000255.1:0-47220 GCA_040235375.1 Phycisphaerae bacterium
CGAGGATGCCGGCCGTCGAGGCGTAGCGTTCGTGGATCGCGCCATCCTGGCGGAGGGCACGCATCGACTGGATGTCGAGGGAGTAGTCGCGGGCGGATTCGGCCGGAAGGCCGACGAGCAGGAACGAGATGTCAAAGCCCTGGCGGCGGGCCTCGGACGTGAGCGGGCCGCTCTGCTCGTGCAGGGCGACGTAAATCGAATCGTCCTCGATCCACCAGTAGCAGTTGGGGCAGTCGATGGGGCGGACGAGCGGCTGCCGGGGGTCGATGCGGCGGAAGTTCATATCGACGATGTCGAGCTTGGCGTGGGGGGCGCAGCCGGAAGCGAGAAGGAGAAGCGAGAAAGTGAGAAAGTGGCGGTGCGCGCCACGGTCGTTGGCGCGCGCGGGGTTTATAGTGCGATCGGGAATGTCGCCTGCGGGGGCACGAATCACGGGCAAGATGCCCGTGCCACATCCCACGCCCTGACCCTTTGGGTCAGACCGTGCCACCCATTGGGGGGGCATCAGGGGAGGGGAAATTGGTTGCACAGGGAGGTTACCTCCTGGCGGGCGCGGTTGATGACGGCGTCGTCGCCGGCGCCGCGAAGGACCTGGTCGATGAGGCCGGCAATGGTCTTCATCTCCTCCTCGTTCATGCCGCGGGTGGTCAGGGCGGGGGTGCCGATGCGGAGGCCGCTGGTCTCGACGGGCTTGCGCTCGTCGAAGGGGATCATGTTCTTGTTGACGATGATGCCGGCGCGCTCGAGCCATGACTCGGCGTCGCGGCCGGTGACGTCGGGGTAGTTCGGCCGCAGGTCGACGAGCATGAGGTGCGTGTCTGTGCCGCCGGAGACGATGCGATTGCCCGCCGCGGTGAGGCGGTCGGCGAGGGTCTTGGCGTTCCGCAGGATCCGCTCCTGGTAGGTCTTGAACTGCGGCTGCAAAGCTTCGCCGAAGGCGACGGCCTTGCCGAGGATGACGTGCATGAGCGGGCCGCCCTGCGTGCCGGGGAAGACCCGGCTGTCGATCTTTTTCGCCCAGTCCTGCTTGCACATGATCATGCCGCCACGGGGGCCGCGGAGGGTCTTGTGCGTCGTGGTGGTGACGAACTCGGCGGACGGCACCGGCGAAGGGTGCAGCCCGACGGCCACCATGCCGGCGATGTGGGCGATGTCCGCCATGTGCACGGCGCCGACCTCGTGGGCGATCTCGCTGAACTTGTCGAAGTCGATGGTGCGCGGATAGGCCGACGCGCCGGAGAGGATCATCTTCGGATGGTGCTCCTGGGCGAGACGGCGGATGACGGCGTAGTCGAACTGTTCGGTTTTGCGGTCCACGCCGTAGGCGACGATGTTGAAGAGCAGGCCGCTGATGTTGACTTTGAGCCCGTGGGACAGGTGGCCGCCGTGGGCGAGGTCGAGTGACAGGATCGTGTCACCCGGCTGAAGGTGAGCGAGGTAGACGGCGGCGTTGGCCTGGCTGCCGGAGTGGGGCTGGACGTTCACGTGGTCGCAGTGGAAGAGCTGCTTGGCGCGGTCGCGGGCGAGGTCTTCGGCGGCGTCCATGTTGGCGCAGCCGCCGTAGTAGCGGCGGCCGGGGTAGCCTTCGGCGTACTTGTTGGTGAAGACGGAGCCGACGGCCTCGCGGACGGCGGGGGATACGTGGTTCTCCGACGCGATGAGTTCGAGGGTGTCGTGCTGGCGGCGCTCCTCCGCCTGGAGGATCTTGAACGCGGCGGGGTCGGAGGCGGCGATGGGGGAGCGTGAGGCTTCGGTGAACGTGGACATTGCGAGCTTCCTGATAGCGGTTTTTCCGGTGATGGCGGCCGATTCGTTCGAGCCGTCGTGGCCGGAGCCTGTATAGCCAGCCGGGGCGAGGTTTGCAAATGGGAGGAGGGCAATAGGCAAGAGGCAATAGGCAATAGGGGCGCGGAGCTGTGGTTGCCGTTGTTCGACCCCCACCGGGCCTAGGAGGGGTTGTCCGTCAGGGTGGAGCGGAGGAGGCGGAGTGCGGCGGCGAGTTGGGCGTCGGCGATGGGGTCCGGCGAGTTGAGGGAGACCGACGGGGCGGCGTCGACGGCGAGGTCGGGCTTCACGCCCCAGGCGTCGCTGGCGAGGTTGGCCTTGGTGCGGTGGATGATGCGACCGCTGGGGAGCTCGTAATACGCGGAGGTGAGGCGGAGGGCGCCGCCGGCGACGTTAAGGACGTACTGCACGCTGCCTTTGCCGAACGAGCGCTGGCCGACGATGAGGGCGCGTTTGTTGTCTTGCAAGGAGCCGGCGACGATCTCGGCGGCGCTGGCGGTGCCGCCGTTGATGAGCACGACGAGCGGTTTGCGGATGTCGGATTGCTGGTCGTGGGCGTAATACTCTTCGCGGCCGTGCACGCGGGTGCGGGTAGCGACGATGAGGCCGTCGGCGAGGAAGCGGTCAACTACGGCCACCGCCGCGGGGACGATGCCGCCGGGGTTCGAGCGCAGGTCGAGGATGAGGGCGTTCATGTTGTCCGCGGTGGCGGCGGCGAGTGCGGCGTTGAACTGGTCGGCGGTGTTTTCGCTGAAGGCGGAGATGCGGATGTAGGCGATGCCGGCGTCGGAGTCGAGTATGCAGTCTTCGCCGGTTTCGCCGTGGCTGACGCCGTGGACCATGACGGCCGGCAGGGGCTCGCGCGCGATTTTGAACGTGAGCGGCTGGTCGGCGCCTTCGCGCTGGATGGAGAGCTCGACGGTGGTGCCTTTCTTGCCGGTGAGGGCGCGGTCGAGTCCGCCGGCGAAGAGAGTGTCGGCCGGTTGGCCGTCGATGGCGAGGATGCGGTCGCCGGGCCGGATGCCGGCGCGATCGGCGGGGCCGCCGGCCAGCGGGGCGATGACGACGACGGCGCCGTCGATGAGGCCGGTCTCGACGCCGATGCCGATGCGCTCGCCGGCGAGACGGTGGGCGTAGGCCTCGGCTTCTTCTGGCGTCATGTAGCTGCTGTAGTCGTCGAGCGTGGAGACGATGCCGTGCAACGCGCCCTGCAGGAGCTGTTTGTCGGTGACGGGGTCGACGTAGTTCTTGCGGACGAGGGCGTCGACCTCGACCAGCGGAGCGTAGCGGTTGAGCAACGTGTCCTGGCGGGCGGCGATCGGGGCGAGCCGCCAGAGCATGACGGTGATGACGACGAGCGTGAGTATCCAGATGATGTTGCGGGCGGTCATTGCGTTTCGTTTCCGGTGGTTGCGAGTCAGGGGGCCGAGCGCGTGGCAAAGCGGATAGCCTGGCGGACGGCGTCGAGGCCCGCCTCGGGGATGAAACCGAAGCTGGCAAGGGTCACGCCCGGCACGTGATGGTCGGCGAGCGATTGCAGGGCGCTGACGAGCGCCTGCGGGTTCTGCGTGGCGAGGGCGGCAGCGTCGAGCTCGACCTCAGGTTGTTGGTCTGCGGTGACGAGCGAGCCGGTATCGGCGAGGGCGGCGGTGGATTCGCCGTCGCCGGATTCGTCCGTCTGCAGGATGACGCCCGCGGCCGCACCGGCGGAGCGCGGGTAGATTTTGCCGGAGCGGTCTCCGGGCATGACGAGCAGCACCGGCTGCTGCGGATGATCGAGCGCGGCGGCGATGGCGGATTCGACCGCGGCGGTCTGGCAGTCGATGTAGTCGCGGGCGATTTCGGCTTCGTCGAGCAGCGTGTCGAGATCGTCTTCGCACGGCTGGCCGGTGGTGAGCACCTCGTTCAGTTTGATCTGGGCCCAGCGGCGGGTGGCGGCGCCGTCCACGCCGTGCTCGTGGGCGTGCTGGAGCGACGATTCGCTGAAGCAAAGGCCGAGGACGGAGAGGAAGCAGCGGCCGGGGTCGAACCCGATGTCGAGGCCGCCGGCGGTGAGTGCGCCGGAATGGTAGCGCAGGTCGGTGATTTCGACGGCGTCGGGGTTGAAGCGCGAGACGTCGGCGATGGTGCTGCGGAGCAGGGCACGGACTTCGGAGTTCGCCGGGCAAAGCGTGTTCGGAGCGGTATCGGCGAAGGCGGTTTTGCCGGCGGCTTCCGGGTGGCGCTGGGCGATCCGGCCGAGCTCGAACGCGCTGATGCGCAGGCGGACGTGCAGCGATCGGCGGCGGCACGTTTCGACGACGGACGGGAGCGGGTCGCGTCCCTTGAGCCAGCTCGAAACGATGGGGCGCGTGCGGGTCTCTTCGTAATGCTCATCGGCGGGGCGGAAGAAGAAGCCGCCGCGGCTGCGGAGGATGCGCGGCTCGACCTGTCCGTGGCAGCGGAGCGTTTCGAGGGGACCGCTCGTGACGATGAGCGTGACGCCGGAGGCGCCGGTGGATTGGATGCGGTCGAGTGCCTCGTCGACGCCAAGGTCGACGAGGTCGCATAGATGGCAGAGCATTTGCGTGTTGAACATTGCCGGATCGCTCGCGTCGGTCGTTGTTGGCCGGGGGTCATGGTAGCTATCGGGGGCGAGGCGTCCAGAGAGACGCAGACGACGGCGGGAGGTCAGAGGCTGGAAGTCAGAGGCCAGCGGTGGAAGACGGAAAGCGGCGGGGCGGGTGCGTGCGGAAACAAATCCGCACTGCTCAAGAGCAGTGGCACACGGGGTGCTTTATTGCGCGGGAGACTGATGGGGGAGCGGAGGGTGGGCGGTGGCGCGTTGGCGTTGGGCGGTTGTGGGGATGCGGTCGAGGCGCGTCTGGAGTTCGGCGAAGAGTTGGCGGATAGGTTCGTACGCGGGTGAGGTAGCGGCGTCCGTCGCGGAGACGGCGGCGAGTTCGTCGCGGTGCAGGCGGCGGTAGTCGTCGGCGCGACCCTGGACCTCGCGGAGGATGGACCACGCGGCGTTCGCCTGGGCATCATCGAGTTGGAAGCGGGCGATGAACAGGCGGACGTAGCGCTCCCAGGTGGTTTCGTCCTGCGCAGAGTAAAGGGTCGGCTGTTGGGGTTGCGGCTTTTCGGCTTTGGCCGGCTGGGAGGTGGAGTCCGGTGCGCCCGCCTGGGCGAGGCCCTGCTGGATCGGGTCGTTCTCCATGCCCCAATCCTCCGGTCGCCATTCGCCCTGTTTCCATTGCTGGCGGAGTTCGTTGACGGCGGCCATTCGCCGGCGATAGCTCTCCATGTCGCGCTCGAGGATCGCGCGCTGGCGCGGATTGAAGCTGCGTTTCTGCTGTTCGATGATGCGCTCGAAGTGCCGGCGGGCCTCCTGCAGCAGATTGTCGCTTTCGCGCGTCCACCGGGCGACCTGTTCGGGCGTGAAGGCTTGGCCACTCATCCGGGCTTCGACCGCCTCCTGCGTTTGCCGCAGGATGGTGCCGGCGTTGCGGAACATGAAGATGCCCATCTCGCGATAGAATTGAGTCTGCAACCGGCCGTACTGCTGGTCATTCAACTGGTAGCGGTCGCGGATGGCGGTGCCAAGCGTGTCGATGCGTTTGCGGACCTCCCACGGCGGGATGGCGGCCACCTGCTCCGCGGTCCGGCGAGCGAACTCGTCCGACTCGTCGTTCCAGCCGCGCTCTTCCCACATGCGATCGATCGCGTTCTGTATCGATTGGTACTGGTCGTCCCAGTCGCCGAGCTTTTTGATCTCAGCGCCGAGATCTTCGATCTGGTCGCGCACGCCGTTGGTGGATGAATCGGGTGTCTGGCCGGGCGCCGCCGGCGCGATGCAGAGCGTGACGGCGAGGCAGACGGCGAGTCGTGGAATGGGGGCGCGATCAGGCATGAGACTTTCCCCGGCTCAGGCGGCGTCGCGTTTCAGTATACGGCGCGCGCGATTTGGGATCAAAGAGAGATACGCGTACCGGAGAGCATTGCGTGGCACGGTCTGACCCGAAAGGGCAGGCCGTGGCGTGGTGTGAGGGTGTCGACCTCCGCCACGGCCCTGGCGGCGCTTCGCTCGCTGCGCCAGACCGTGCCACCCATCCGGCGATATCGACGGTATGGGGGGCGAGGGGTACATTGGCGCACGTATGGCACAGTACACGGAATCCCCAGTGGCCACGGGGCGCGAGGCGTTCGCAGCGGGGCAGTCGCGGCGGCGTGTTGCGCATGTCGCGGCAGTGGCCGGCGTCGTGGCGGTTGCGGCGATCGTTCGCGCGATTCACCTCGCCGATCGGCCGTTCTGGTTGGACGAGGCGTTCAGCGCTCTGTACGCGCGGCTCGATCTCGCGACGCTGGTCGAACTGCGCCAGCGCGGCACGAACCCGCCCCTGTATCACATCCTGCTCGGGTACTGGTCACGTCTATTTGGCGATTCGGAGACGGCGCTGCGGTCGCTGTCCGTCGTGGCGGGCTCGGCGGCGGTTTTGGCCGTCTATGGCCTGGGACGGTCGATCGCCGGGCGCGGCGTCGGGCTGGCGGCGGCGGTGTTGCTCGCGGTCAACAGCATCGCGATCGGATACTCGCAGGAGGCGCGGTACTACGCATTCGCCGGGCTGCTGGCGATTGTTTCGACGCTGCTGTTTCGGAAGGTCGTGCTGGAGCGTGGCTGGCCGTGGAGCGCGGCATACGCGGCGGTCATGATCGTGTTCGTGTGGACGCACTCGTTCGCGTGGTTCGTGCTGGCGGCGCATGGTATCGCGGCGATCTGGCAGTACGGGCGATTGCGGTCGAATCCGGCGGCGCGGGAGGCGCTTGCCGTGCGGTTCGGCCTGGCCGTGCTCGTGACCGTCGCGTCGTTCCTGCCGTGGTCGGGCACGCTGAGTGCGCAGGTGGAGCACGTGCTGGACGGGTACTGGATTGCGCGTCCGAGCGTGGTGGCGCCGATGCAGGCCGGGCATGCGTTCATCGCGCCGCTGGCGGAATTGCGCTGGCCGGTGGCGCTGCTGGCGGGTGCGGCGGCGATCTACGTGTTCGCCCGCCGCGGGGTGCGGTCGGGTTCCGCGGAGGCTGCGCCGATTGCGTCGTGCGACTACGTTCTGCTGGTCGCGTGGATGATGATTCCCGTGCTTGTGCCGTTTGTCTGGTCGCTGGTGGCGGCGCCGATTTTCCAGTTGAAATACGCGCTGGTGGCGCAGCCGGCGGCGGTGATTCTGCTGGCGATACTGCTTTCTCGCCGGCCGGCGATCGGACTGGCGGTCGTTGCAGGCATCGTGGCGATTCACGCGCCGCTGGCGAATCGCGGATTGGAGTACGAGGATTGGCGTGCGGCGGGTCGAATCATCGCCAATCGTTCGCCGGCGGGCACGCCGGTCTACATCTGTCAGGATTTCACGTACTACGCGCTGGCGGAGTACCTCAACGAAGCGCAGCACCCGATCACGCCGGTCGTGAAGGATGGGGCGGAGCCGGCTGAATTCGAGCGGCTGTATCCGCGCCGGCCGCTGAGTTATCGGAATTGGCTCGAGGCGCTTCGCAAGCAGGACCGCGCGGTGATCGTGCTGTCCCGGCTGCAAACGGAAGAAGGGGGCGCGGCGTTCGATCGCGTACTTCACAACCTTGAGGCCGGCGGCGACGTGGACCTGGTCAGCGTTCGCGGCGATGTGGATGTCGTGTTCTGGTCGAGGCCGCGGCGCCCGGCATCGTCCTGATCACCGGCGCGCGGAAGTGCCGCGATTGGTCACATTTTGGACACGTCTCCCGGCGCGATTCACGGTAACTACTTTTTTCCGTAGCCGACGAGTTGTTACACTGAGGGACTGGCCGGCACCGGCCAACCATTCCACGCGCAGAGGAAAGAGGAACAACGACATGCAAAAGCCACGTTGGGCGACACTGTTTCGGACGATCGCCGTTGCCAGCGCCCTGTTATTGACCTCCGCATCCGGCGGAGCGCAGCCCGGGCAGAGCGCCGCTGTCGGCGGGGAGAAGATCCATCCAGCGCTGTTGACGCGGATGGCGGAGACTTCGGAAGCGATCAAGACCTGGGTGTTCTTCACGGACAAGGGGATCGCGAACCGGCAGCAGTACGATGCGGCGATCCGGCGGGTGGCCGACCGCTACAACGCGCGTGCGGTGCACCGGCGTGCCCTGCGCGCGGACAACGCGCGGCGCGGCGGGGCGCTCTTTGACGAATACGACCTGCCGGTGGTGCAGGCGTACGTCGACGGCGTGACGGCGACGGGCGCGAAGGTGCACATCACGAGCACGTGGCTGAACGCGGTGAGCGTGTACGCCACGGCCGAGCAGATCAACGCGATCGCGCAGCTTCCATACGTCGCCAAAATGCAACCGGTGGCGCGTCGCGCGCGTATCGAGCCGCCCGAACCTGCCGCCACTCCTCCGCCGGCACCGGCGCCGCCGATCCCCGGCCTTCGTGTCAGCTACGGCAACTCGCAGGGGCAGCTTCAGCAGATGAACCTGATTGCCCTGCACAACGAGGGATTCACCGGCGCGGGCGTGGTTGTAGGCATGCTCGACACCGGATTCAAGCGGTCGCACGAGGCGTACAACTACCCGGGGCACGTGCTGAACGTGATCGCCGAGTACGATTTTCTCAACGACGACTCCAATGCGGGCATCGATCCCGGTGATCCGTTGGGCCAGCACGATCACGGTACGGAGACGCTGAGCTGCCTCGGCGCGTACAGGCCGGGGACCCTGGTCGGCGGGGCGTACGACGCTTCGTTCATTCTCTGCAAGACGGAGGACACGACCGGTGAATACCCGGCCGAGGAAGACAACTATGTCGCCGGCCTGCAATTCATCGAAGCGAACGGCGGCGACATGGTCACGTCGTCACTGGGCTACATCGACTGGTACACGCAGGCGGACCTCGACGGGCAGACGGCGGTCACGACGATCGCGGCGAACATCGCCACGGTGAACGGGCTGCATTTCTGCAACGCGGCGGGCAATGAGTATCACGATTCGAACCCGACTACGTCGTCGCTGATCGCGCCGGCCGACGCGTTCCAGGTTATCACGTGCGGGGCGGTGGACAGCTCCGGCGGGATTGCGTACTTCAGCTCCGACGGGCCGACGGCCGACGGGCGGGTCAAGCCGGAAGTGCTGGCGCGCGGCGTCAGTGCGGCGGTGGTCTCACCGAGCAGCGACACGGGCTACACGTACTCCGACGGCACGTCGTTCGCGACGCCGCTGGTCGCGTGCTGCGTCGCCTGCCTCATTCAGGCGAATCCGCACTGGACGCCGGACGAGATGCGCGATCACCTGTTCACGACTGCCGATTACTACGCCACGTACGGCACGTTTGATCCGCTGTACGTGCGCGGCTACGGGATCGTCAACGCGTTTGCCGCGTATGCCGACTGCAACCTGAACGGCGTCAACGACGCGTGCGACGTGGACTGCGGTGCTCCCGGTGGTGAGTGCGACGTGCCCGGCTGCGGCGGCAGCAGCGACTGCAACAACAACCTGGTTCCGGACGAGTGCGAGGCGGACTGCAACGGCAACGGCGTTCCCGACGATTGCGACATACAGAACTGCCCGCCGGGCGACGCGACCTGTGCCGACTGCAACAGCAACGGCCTGCCGGATGAGTGCGACGTGCCCTTCCCGCAGACGGGGACGATCGCGCTCGATAGAACCGCGTATGCCTGCGCTGCGGCGGTGACGGTCACGGTGCGGGACTGCGGCTTGAACATCGATGACGCCGTCGTCGATCAGGTGGCGGTGGCGGTCGACTCCGATTCGGAGAGCGGTATCGAGCAGGTGCTGCTGACCGAAACCGGCCCGTCGACGCGGGAATTCGTCGGTTCGATCGACGTTGCCACGACGAATGCGCCGGGCGTTCTGCTCGTGACGGAGGGAGACGGGATCACGGCCACATACGTCGACGCGGACGACGGCCTGGGCGGCGCAGACGTGCCGGTGGTCGCGACGGCTGTGGTGGACTGCACCTCGCCGACGATCTGGGGCATTGCCGCCGTGGACATTCAGCCGCGCAGCGCGAAGGTCGTGTTCAACACGGATGAGGCGGCGGTCGGCACGGTTCACTACGGCACGAGCTGCGCGTCGCTGGCCGGCAGCGTGGCGGAGGTGTCGGCGTCGGCCGCGCATTCGATCATGGTGGCCGGACTCGACAACGAAACCACGTACTACTACGCGGTCGCCGCGACGGATGACGCCGGCAACCAGTCGTACGACGACAACTCCGGCGCGTGCTACGCGTTCACCACGCCCAAGGGGCCGTCGGTTCTGCTGGTGGATGACGACGATAACTCGCCTGACGTTCGCTCATACTACACGGCGGCGCTCGAGGCGGTGATCGGCCCGGACTACGACGTCTGGAACACGAACAATACCGACAACGAGCCGGATGCGGCCGCACTCAGTCAGTACGAGATGGTGATCTGGTTCACCGGCGACGAATACGGCGGCGCGGCCGGACCAGGCGCGGCCGGCGAAAGCGCCTTGGGCAGCTACCTGGACGGCGGAGGCTGCCTGTTCATCAGCGGTCAGGATTATTACTACGACCGCGGTCTGACGGCCTTCTTCACGAACTATCTCGGCGTGTCGTCGGTCTCCAGTGACGTGGACCAGACGACGGTGGCCGGCGCGGGAGTCTTTGCCGGCTTCGGCCCGTACGCCCTGAATTACCCGTTCAGCAACTACAGCGACACGGTGCAGCCGAATGGGACCGCGCAGGTGGCGTTCACCGGCAACGTGGGCAACGCCGCGGTAAGCAAGGACAGCGGCACTTATCGCACGACGTACTGGGGATTTCCATTTGAGGCCGTGCCGTCCGCGGCGGATCGGGCGGCGCTGATGGCGGCGGTTCTCGAGTTCTGCGGCGCCGGCGGGCCGGAGCCGCCTGTTGCGCAGAACATGCCGGTGACAACGGCGGTGGATACGGCGCTGACCATTGGGTTGCAGGCGACCGACGACGGCGATCCCAATCCGCCCGGAGCGATGACATACCTTGTCACTTCGCTACCGACAGGAGCGCTGCGCGACGCGGCGGACGATCACCTGATCGCCGCGGGCGAGCTGCCGTACACGCTGGCCGGTGGAGGCAACACGGTCGATTACACGCCGACAGCGGGGTCTGCCGGGCCCGACAGTTTCCAGTTCAAGGCCAACGACGGCGGGTCGCCGCCGGACGCGGGCGATTCGAATGTCGCGACGGTGATGATCACCGTGGGCGGGCCGGCGTGGAACCCCGTCGCCCACGACGTGGATACGACGACGGCGGTGAGCCAGGCGACGGACATCGCGCTGGACGCCACGGATCCGAACGGAGACGCGCTGACGTTTGTCATCGAAACGCTACCGGAGTTTGGCTATCTGCGCGATCCGGCGGGCGGCGAGATCACCTCGAACGCATTGCCGTACGTGCTGGCGGGCGGGAGCGAAGTCGTGCGGTATCAGCCGCCGTGCGGGCAGATCGTGACGGACAGCTTCGAGTTTTCGGCGCGGGATGCGACCGCTTCGTCCAACGTCGCCACGGTGATCGTGGGCGTGACCTCGAGCGGTCCGCGCCGCGTGTATTCGTTCCCGCTGGACACGGATCCCGGCTGGCAGACGGAAGGTCAGTGGGCTTTCGGCCAGCCGACGGGTGGCGGTACGCACAACCATGATCCCGCCGGCGGCCACACGGGCAGCAATGTCTACGGATACGACCTCGGCGGCGACTACACGCACGACATGCCGCAGTACGCATTGACGGCCGGACCGATCGACTGCACCAACGTGACCGGCACGGAGTTGCGTTTCCAGCGGTGGCTCGGCGTCGAGTACACGGACAAGGCCGGTGTCGAGGTCTCGGCCGACGGCGAAACGTGGACGCCGCTTTGGGAAAACCCCTTGCAGCAGAGCATCGCCGATATGGCGTGGATACCGCAATCTTTCGATATCTCATCCGTTGCCGACGGCAATTCCACGGTGTACGTGCGGTGGACCATGGGGCCGACCGACGGGACGATCACGTATCCGGGCTGGAACATCGACGACGTCGAAATCTGGGGTGTTGTGCCGTTCGACGCAAGCGATTTCGACGGCGACGGCATGGTGACGGTCGGCGACTACGCGATTCTGGCGGACTGCCTCGACGGCCCGGAGCTGCAGACCAGTCTGGACTGTCGTTGCATGGACCTGGACAGTGACGGCGACGTGGATCTGGTTGATTACGGCGCGATGCAGCGCGCGTTCGGGCCATAGCGCGGTGCGATCCGTTCGTGGCCGGGTCAGGCCTGGCCGCCGGTGCAGTAGAAGGTCGGCATGACGTGGCCGACGTGGCGGCATACGCTTTTGCCGCCGCAGGGCGCGCCGCTACGGCGGCAATGCTCGCGGATCGCGCCGATGAACAGGCGATCCGGCTCGAAGCCGCCGGCCTCGGCATAGAGCCATTGCTGCACACCGCCGAGATCGGCGTCGGTGGAGTACTCCCCGACGCACTGGTCGATCCGGCGCCACATTCCGGGCCATCGTTCCGCGACGTTCACGGCTTCACCTCTCAGACGTGCATGACCAGGCCTACTCGTCCAGCACCGGTAATCGAAGGGGGATGTCCGGTGTCACAATCAGGCGTCCGGTCCGCTGTGGGCTGTGCTTGATGCAGGCAAGCAGGCCGATTCACTTGACCCTGAAAGCATACATCGGGAGTTGGGAAAGGATCAACGAGAATGGAGCAGCGGGCGGGAAACCGTGGCACGGCGCGATAAGATCGGCGGGAGGGGTGGCCGGAAACTCGGCGAGAGGGTCGCTTGTGACATACTATTACAATTAGTCGTTTCGCCGGCTATGTGCGGCGACGGGTCAAGACTTCGATGCCCCGGCGGAATACAGGCATGTAGGGTTCGATCAATACGCCGGGCCAGGCAGATCGACGGTTGGAAGGTTCGTGATGCGGAGATTCAAACGATCGGCGTTGATTTTCACGGTGGCGGCGGTCACCGCGGCGCTGTTTACCTGGAAGGGAATGTCGATGGCCGGACGAAACAGTCTGTACGCGGGGACGCCCGTTCATGCTCCCGATCTGTCCGGCGCCGACGGCTGGCTCAACACGGACAGGCCGATCACGATGAAGGAGCTGCGCGGCCAGGTCGTTCTGCTGGACTTCTGGACCTACTGCTGCATCAACTGCATGCACGTCATGCCGGATCTCAAGTACCTGGAAGAGAAGTACGCCGATCAGCCGTTCGTGGTGATCGGTGTGCACTCGGGCAAATTCAGCCAGGAGAAAGACGCCCAGAACATCCGCCAGGCGATTCTGCGGCACGACATCAGTCACCCCGTGGCGGTGGACAGCGATTACAAGATCTGGAACGCCTTTGGCGTGCAGGCGTGGCCGACGCTGGTGCTGATCGATCCGGAGGGGCGGGTCGTCGATGAGCTTTCCGGCGAGGGGCATCGTGCCGAGCTGGACAAGGCCATTGCGTCGCTGCTCGAGGAGGGCCGGCAGAAAGGCACGCTGGGCAAGCCGTTGCACTTCCGGCGCGAGCGGGAATCGTTCAAGTCCGGCATGCTGGAATTCCCAGGAAAAGTGCTCGTCGATGTGGAGCATGGCCGGCTCTTTATCAGCGACACGAATCATCATCGCGTGGTGGTTACCGATCTGAATGGCCGCATCCAGAATGTTGCCGGCAGCGGCGAGGCCGGCCTCGTGGACGGCTCGTTCGCAACGGCGCGGTTCCATCAGCCGCAGGGGCTGGCGCTGAGCGCTGATGGGCAGACGCTGTACGTTGCGGATACGGAGAATCATGCGATTCGCGCAGTGGACCTGAAGGATCGGACGGTCAGCCGGATCGCCGGAACGGGGGAGCAATCGTACGACTACGAGGCGAACGGTCCGGCGGCGACGACGGCACTTAGTTCGCCGTGGGCGTTGGCGCGGGTCGGCGACGTGCTGTACATCGCGATGGCGGGCACACACCAGATATGGGCGATGGACCTCGGCTCCGGTCGCATCGAGGTGTACGCGGGCACGGGCCGGGAGGCGCGCATCGATGGCCGCCGGCGGCAGGCGGGCTTTGCGCAGCCGTCAGGGGTGGCGACGAACGGTCAGCGGCTGTACGTGGCCGACTCGGAGGATTCGTCGATCCGCGCGATCGACTTGCATTCGGAAGTCGTTTCGACCGTGGCGGGCAGCGGGGGGCTGTTCGATTTCGGCTCGCGCGACGGCGTCGGCGCGGAAGCGCGTTTCCAGCATCCGCTCGGGGTGGCGCTGCACGGCAATACGCTGTTCGTCGCCGACACGTTCAACGGGCTTATCCGGACGATCGACCTGCCGACGGCTCGCGTCAGCACGTGGCTGGGCGGAGATGACGCCGGCGGGCTGAAGACGGAGTCGCAGGCGGTGCACCTGTCCGAACCTGGCGGCCTCTCCATCGGGGGCGATACGCTGTACATCGCGGACACAAATCATCACCGGATTCTGGTGGTCGATATCGCAACGAAAGAGGTGCGGCCGCTGGAGATCACGAAGCAGCCGTGAACCGACGACGGCAGCACTGTTGAGTGCGATCGCAGCGCCGATCGACGCGGAATCACTCGTCAATCGTGATGATACCGTTGCGCGGGGACGGGGTGCGGTTATGGCATCGGTGTGGCCGCAGCCTTAGAATGCCTGTGCAATCGCATTCGGCCTGCCGATACCTATCAGCAAGTTCACGCCTGCTGTCGGCGGCTACTCCGAATAGGAACGCACCTTTGAAAGAGGGCATTTGATGAACGCTCTGACTCTTGCTGCCTTGCTCGCAGGCATCGCGGGCGCCCCCGCACCGACCACCCAACCCACCGATAACACGGAAACGAAAAAGGCAGAGGAGCTGATGTCGGCGGATACATTCGCCGGGCTGAAGCTGCGCTGCGTCGGACCGGCGATGTCCTCCGGGCGGGTGGGCGACTTCGCGGTCGATCCGAAGAACCGCGCCCACTACTACGTCGCGGTCGCGTCGGGCGGCGTGTGGAAGACGGACAACGGCGGCACGACCTTCACCCCGGTTTTCGACGACCAGGGCTCGTTTTCCATCGGCTGCGTCACCATGGACCCGCACAACCCGAACGTGGTGTGGGTCGGCACGGGCGAGAACAACAGCCAGCGCAGCGTGGATTTCGGCGACGGCGTCTATCGATCGCTGGATGGCGGGGCGCACTGGGAGAACATGGGCCTGCGCGCGTCCGAGCACATCGGCATGATCGCCATCGATCCGCGCGATTCGGACGTGGTGTACGTCGCGGCGCAGGGGCCGCTGTGGAAGGCCGGCGGCGACCGCGGGCTGTACAAGACGACGAACGGCGGCCGCAGTTGGCGAAGAATCCTGTTCATCAGCGACGACACCGGCGTCAACGACATCCACCTCGACCCGCGCGATCCGGACACGATGTACGCGACGGCGTATCAACGCCGGCGGCACGTGTGGACGCTCATCGACGGCGGGCCGGAGTCGGCCATCTACAAGTCCACCGACGGCGGCGAAAGTTGGCGCAAGGTCGAGCACGGGCTGCCGGAGGTCGATATGGGCCGCATCGGCATCGACATCTCGCCCGTCAACCCCGACGTGGTCTACGCGATCGTCGAGGCCGCCGACGGCAAGAGCGGCTTCTTCCGCTCGCGCGACCGCGGCGAGACCTGGGAGCACCGCTGCGACTACTCGACGACGAGCCCGCAGTACTACAACGAAATCGTCTGCGATCCGAACGACGTCGATCGCGTGTACGCGCTCGACACAGTCCTGCGCGTGACCGAGGACGGCGGCAAGTCCTTCAAGCGGATGCCGCGCGAGGGGCGACACGTGGACGACCACGCCCTGTGGATCGATCCGGCGGACAGCGATTACCTGCTGGTCGGGTGCGACGGCGGCGTGTACGAGAGCTTCGATAAGGGCAAGAACTGGCGATTCATGCCCAACCTGCCGGTCACGCAGTTCTATCGCGTGTCCGTCGATGACTCGACGCCGTTCTACTTTGTCTACGGCGGCACGCAGGACAACAACTCGATGGGCGGGCCGTCGAACACGACGAGCCCGGCGGGCATCGTCAACGAGGACTGGTTCGTCACCGTCAGCGGCGACGGGTTCAAGACGCAGGTCGATCCGGTTGATCCGAACATCGTTTACAGCCAGTGGCAGTACGGCGGGCTGGTGCGCTACGACCGGCGCAACGGGCAGATCGTCGACATCAAGCCGCGCGAGGCGCCGGACGACCAGCCGTACCGCTGGAACTGGGACTCGCCGCTGCTGGTCAGCCCGCACGATCATCAGCGCCTGTACTTCGCGGGCAACCGCGTGTTCCGCTCGGACGATCAGGGCAATAGCTGGCGGGCGATCAGCGGCGACCTGACGCGGCAGGTCGATCGCAACGCGCTGAAGGTGATGGGCCGGATTCAGAGCGTGGACGCCGTCGAGAAGCACAAGTCCACGTCGATCTACGGGAACATCGTTGCCCTCTCCGAGTCGCCGCTGATCGAGGGTCTGATCTACGCCGGCACGGACGACGGGCTGATGCAGGTGACCGAGGACGGCGGCAAGAATTGGCGCGCCGTGTCGAGCTTTCCTGGCGTTCCCGAGAATACCTACGTGAGCTTTCTGCTCGCGTCGCAGCACGACGGCGACACGGTGTATGCGGCGTTCGAGAATCACAAGAACGGCGATTTCAAGCCGTACCTGCTGCGGAGCACGGATCGCGGGCAAACGTGGGGGTCGGTCGCGGGCGATCTGCCGGATCGCGACTTTGTCTGGTGCGTGGCGGAGGATCACTTGAAGCCGGATCTGCTGTTTGCCGGCACGGAGTTCGGGGCGTACTTCACGATCGACGGCGGCAAGAAGTGGATCAAGCTGAAAGGCGGCATGCCGACGATCTCCGTGCGCGACATCGCCATCCACAAGGGCGAGAACGACTTGGTGCTCGGCACGTTCGGGCGCGGCATCTACATTCTGGACGACTACTCGCCGCTTCGGCAGATCAGCGAGGAGATGTTGAAGCGCGACGCGGCTCTTCTGCCCGTGGCCAACGCGCTGCGGTACGTGGAGACAAGCCGGCTCGGCGGCAATTCCGGCAAGGGAGCACAGGGTGCTTCGTACTATGCGTCGCCGAATCAGCCGTTCGGCGCGGTGTTCACGTATTACCTGAAGGACAAGATCCTGACGCGCAAGGAGCAGCGGCAGAAGGACGAGAAGGAAGCGCGCAAGGCGGAAAAGACGCCGCCTTATCCCACGATCGAAGAGCTGCGGTCCGAAGACCAGGAGCAGGAACCGCAGGTGCTGCTGATTGTGCGCGATGAATCCGGGGCCATCGTCCGCAGGGTGAAAGGATCGCGCGACAAGGGTTTTCACCGCGTGAGCTGGGACCTGCGGCAGCCGTCGACGACGCCGATCGATCTGGATGAGGAAGAGGATCGGATGCCGTGGGATCGTCCGCCGGCCGGATACCTGGCGCTGCCCGGTACGTATTCGGTGACGCTGGCGAAGGTGGTCGATGGTGACGTGGTGGCGCTCGAGGGCCCGCAGCCGTTCAACGTCGTCTCGTTCGACCTGGTGGCGGCCACCAATCAGGATCGGCAGGAGACGGTGGCATTCGAGCAGAAGTTCGCGCGGCTGCGCGGGGCGGTGCTCGGGGCGATCAAGCGGACGGACGAGATCAACGAGCGGCTGAAGTACATGCGCGCCGCCTTCATCGAGACGCCGCCGGTCGATCGGTCCATGCTCGAGGAGTTGCGCAAGTTGCAATTGCGCGTTGATGACATCCGCACACATCTCGTTGGCGACAAGACGCGAAGCAAGCACGAGGAGCCGGCACCGCCTTCCATCCGCGAGCGCGTCGAGACGGTGGTGGAGAGCCAGTGGTACTCGACCTCGCCGCCGACGCAGACGCACCGCGACGCGTATCGCTACGCGGGCACGGCGTTCACGCAGACGCTCTCGGACCTGCGGGGCGTGGTGGACGATCTCGTGAAGCTCGAGAAGCGGATGGACGAGGAGGGCGCGCCGTGGACGCCGGGCCGGCTGCCGACCTGGCAGATGGAGTAGCGGCGCTTGTGGCACGGGCTTCCAGCCCGTGATTCACGGGCAAGATGCCCGTGCCACTTCGCACAGCACTCATACCGACTGGAACGGTTCGCAGTCTGCGGTGCTGACGTCGACGGTGAGCGACGGGTGGAATTCGACCAGCCGCTGCGCCAGCGACTTGAGCACCGGTCGCTCGCTCGACCAGTGGCCGAGGGCGATGGCGGTCGCGTTGCGGCGGAGGATGGCGAGGGCGTCGTGGTGGCGGATTTCGCCGGTGACGACCACGTCGCCGTCCGTCAAGTCGGCTTTGAACGGCCACGAGCCGGCCGCCCCCACCATGATGACAGCTCGTGACACTTCGCGGTCCGGATCGCCCACGATCTGTGTGCACTTCGAGTGAGTGGCATTCTTCAGGCGCCGCGCCAAATGGGCGAGCTTCAGCGGCTTGGGGAGATGGCCGACGCGGCCGGCCCCGCGCACCGGCGCCGGTTTCAACGGGTAGATATCGAAGGCGGGCTCCTCGTAGGGATGCGCCGAGCGCAAGGCGGTGGCGACGGCGGGCGTCTTCCCGGCGGGGCACACCATCTCGATGCGGATCTCGTCAACCTGCTCGTAAACGCCGGCCTGGCCGACGGCCGGGTGCGTGGAGTCGGAGCCCTGGAACGTGCCGTGGCCTTCCAGGCGGTAGCTGCACCTGCCGTACTCGCCGATCCGGCCGGCGCCGGCCGCGAACATCGCTTCCGCGACCGCTTCGACGTGCTCGGCGGGCACGAACGTGACGAACTTGCAGTCGTCGGTTCCGGGGGAGGCGACGTATTCCAGCGGTTCGGTCTGGCCGATTCCGCACAGATCGGCGAGTACGTCGTTGGTTCCGCCGGCGGCGGCATCCATGGCGGTGTGCACGGCGTACACGGCCACGCCGCCGCGAATGCAGGCGTGGAGCACCGCTTCCTGGCCTTTCGATCCGGCGACCAGGCGGTTGATCGGCTTGTAGATTGGCGGGTGATAGGCAATGAGAAGGTCATAGTGGCCGCGGACTGCTTCCTCGGTGACGGGCGGCGTCAGGTCGATGCAGAGCAGCACTTTGCGGACCGCGGCCGTTTCGTCGCCTGCCAGCAGGCCGACGTTGTCCCACGATTCGGCCAGTCCGAGCGGAGCGATTTGTGCCATGCTGTGGCACAAGTCATTAACCGTGACGGCTGTGCTGCCGTGGGATCGTTTGGCGGTCATTCAGTGGCTCCTTGGCGTCCACTCGGCCCCCCGCCGCATTCTCTTTCGACTCTGGCCAGGAACGCTTCGCGCAGGCGCGCCGTCACCGGGCCGGGCTTGCCGGCGCCGATGTCCTTCTTTTCCACGCGGCAGACGGGCATGACCTGCATGCTCGAATTCGTGACGAAGATCTCGTCGGCGTCCAGCACGTCGTTGATATCCAGCCGGCGCTCCTGTACGTCGATGCCCAGCTCGCCGGCGAGCCCGATGACCACCGCCCGGGCGATGCCGGGCAGCACCGGCGTGTTCAAAGGCGGCGTCGCCGCCGCGCCGCCGCGCACGACGAACACGTTGCTGATGCAGCCTTCCGCCAGGTAGTTCTCCGGCGTGAACCAGAACGCCTCCATGCAGTGGAACCGCTGCGCGTGTCGCAGGGCGAGCAGCCGCGGCAGGTAGTTCGTCGTCTTGTGGCCGGCCAGCGGGTCGGTGGTCGACTGCGTGAACGTGGTGATCATCACGCTGATGCCTTTGGCCAGCATTTCCGGCGGATACGGCGGCAGAGCGGCCGCGGTGACGCAGACGGTGAGCGGCGTGCTCTCGTCGCCGGGATAGAGCGAGCCGGCGGTGACCGTCATGCGGACGCGAGCCGACTTCAACTCGTTGCGTTCGAGCAGTTCGTCGAAATCCTTGCTCAGCGGCAGGTCGGGCCGCTCGATCGGCAGGCCCAGCTTCTCCGCTGACGCGAGGAGTCGATCGAGGTGCGCGTCGATCCGGAAGATGCGGCCGTGATCGGCGCGCATGGTTTCGAACAGCCCGGCGCCGTGCAGAAAGCCGCCGTCGTAGATGCTCACGCGTGCCTCGGCCGCGGGGATGAATGCTCCGTTGAGATAGACCATCGTCATTGCGTGCCTCGTTATCTCGGCAAAGAGCACGTCGCCGCCGGCTCGAGCTCGGCGGTCGAACGGCCGAGGGCCTGGAACATGCCCTCGGCCTTGGCAAGGATTTCGCGATACTCGGCATTCGGATCGCTGTCGGCCGTGATGGCGCCGCCGGCGTAGAGGTGCACGCGACCGCGCTCGTGCACCATCGTGCGGATGGCGATGTTCATGGTCATCGCGCCGTCAAGGCCGACGTAGCCGATCGATCCACAGTAGACGTCGCGCGGCGTCGGCTCAAGCTCGCGGGCGATCTGCATGGCCCGAATCTTGGGACATCCCGTAATCGAGCCGCCGGGGAACGTCGCCGCGAGCAGATCCACCGGCGACGAACCGCCGCGCAGCGTGCCCTCGATCGTCGCCACGCGATGGAATACGGTCGGGTGCGATTCGATTTCGCCGTCCGAGAGCACGCGCACCGAGCCGTACTCGCACACTCTGCCGAGGTCGTTGCGCAGCAAATCGACGATCATGTTCAGCTCGGCGCGGTCCTTGTCGCTGGCTTGCAGCTCGGCAGCGAGGGACGCGTCCTCGGCGGCGGTCCGGCCGCGCGGCCGCGTGCCCTTGATCGGCCGGGTGATGACGCGGCGGCCCTCGACACGCAGGAACAGCTCCGGCGACGCGCTGACGATCGCCCGGTCGCCCCAGGGCAGGAAGGCGGCGAAGTCGGCCCGGTTCACGTCGCGCAGGCGGAGGTAAAGATCGAGCGGGCTCATCGTTGTTGCCGCGGTGAAGCGTTGCGTCAGGTTCACCTGGTAGATGTCGCCGGCTTCGATGTGGCGGATCGCGCGGGCGACCGCGTCCAGGTAGGCGTCCCTGGTCATGTTCGGCTGGGGCAGTGCGGTGTCGGGCACCGGAGCGACGGGGTGATCGTCGCGAGGTTCGCTCTGCGTGACCAGGCGGCGCAGTGCCTCGACGCGTTGGCTCGCCGGGCCTCGGCTGCCGGGCAGATCGACGGCGCAGGCGTACCACTCGCCCGTGGCGTGGTCGAAGACGACGACGGCGTCGTAGAGGGCGAACCGCGTTTCCAGTATTGCGCGGCCCCTCGGGCGGTGCACGCCTTCCCGCGCCGCTCCCGCTTCGTACGGAATCCAGCCGACCCAGCCGGCCGCAAAAGGCAGGCGTTGCGGCGGTATTTGCGGCTGGCCGCCGAATGCTCGGCGCAGGGCGCGGAAGGGTTCGCCGGATCGTGCCGGCCGGGAAGGTGTCGGTGCGCACACCTGAGCGATCGGCGAATGGCCAAGGATCGTGTACCGGCCGTAACCCGCTGTGTCACAAGCGCTTTCGAGTATGAACGGCTGAGGCTGCGAAGCAAAAGTCACAATCGCGCTGCGCAGATCGCAACGCATGTCGATCATCGCCACAACGGCGTCTGACGGAGTTGTAACAGTGCCGGCGTTCATGACTCGAAGTATAGCACGTATTCGCGCGACAGCACCGTTTGGCCGGCGGTCGGCAGTTCGGTGCGATTCCGCGGTTCGCTACAGACGCGATCGAGAGGCCGGTCACATTTCACATGGGGGGGGAAGCCCATGCCACTTACCCGGGCAAGATGCCCGTGCCACACGGCACATTTCGTTGACATGAAAGCCCATACGTTATAGGCTTTTTGATACTGGGAGTAACGAAGGATCGTGCCCTCTTTCAAAGGATTGAGTCCCATGTCCCGCCTGATCTGGATCACCGGAATTCTCGTTTTGTGCGGCGCGCTTGCGGCCCCTGTCATGGCCCAATCCGCCCAGGCGGACAGCCGCTTCGTCGCCGAAGTCATCGCCAACAAGCTCACGGTCCGCAGCGGTCCGAGCTTGAACTACTACGCCGTCACGAGTCTGAACGCCGGTGACCGCGTCACGGTCACGGGTGAAGACCACGGCTGGTATTCGATCGTTCCGCCGCCGGGCACGTACAGCCTGGTCTCGAAGGACTACGTGGACATCGACGTTGACGGCCGCAGCGGCGTCGTCAACGGCAACGCCCTGCGCGTCCGCGCAGGCTCGGACCTCGATCGAAGCCGCTATGCCGTGCAGCTCAAGCTGGACAAGGGCGCGCAGGTGCAGGTGCTGGGCGAGACAGATGATGGTTATCTCAAGATCGCCCCGCCGCCCGGTGCGTTCCTGTGGGTCAGTGCCGATTACGTGGCACGCGTGCCGGACGAGCGCATCAGCCTGGAACGTCAAACGAACCTCGCTTCGCCGCCGGTCGGCGAGCAGGTGAGTTCAGAGCCTCGCGCCGTGTTGCCACAGGAAGCGCCGGCTGCCAATACGGAAAACGCGGCTCCCGAGACAGTGGATGACATGCCGGACGTTGCCCAGGGCGAGACGGTCGCGCCGACCGCAGAAACGGGCACTGTTGATGCACGCGCCGTCGCGCAGCCGCTGGACGAGGCCGTCACGGAAGCGGCAGCGCCGCCGAGCGAGTATCGCCAGAAGCTCGAAGCGATTGAGGCAGACTTGAAGGCCGAGCTCGACAAGCCGGCGCCGCAGCGCGTGCTGAAGCCGCTGCTCGATCGCTACCAGGAGATCGCCGACGAGGAGAAGGCGGACCGCGTCACGCGTCTGTACGCCGAGCGGCGCATCACGCAGATACGGACGGCGCTCGACGCCCGCGAGGCGATTGCCTCGATGCGCGAGCTCGCCGGCCAGATCACCGAGGTGCGCAAGGAGGCGCTGGCCGGGCGGACGCGCATTCGTCCCATCACCCGCGACATGCCGAAGGGCTTTGACGCCAAGGGCGAACTGCGGGAGAGCATGGTCTATTCGTCGCCGACGGGGCAGCGGCGCTATCGCCTGGTCGATCCCGACCTCGACGTGCCGCGTACGCTGTGCTACGTGGAGATTCCTCGCGACTCGAGCATCGACATTGCCAATTACCTCGGCCGGCTGGTCGGCATTCGGGCGCGGGAGCAGTACCTGCAGACGGGCGACGTGAATCCGATCACGATCATCGTGGCCGAGGACATCGTGCCGCTCAAGTCGATGACCGAACAGACCGGTGATGAAAGCGGCGAAAAGGACCAGGCCGTCGCCATCGTCGTGCCCGACGACGCGCCTCCCGTTGACACGCATCCCGAACGGGATTAGTGATTGCCCCGGCAGGCGACGAACCGGCCATCGCCGGTCGTGCTGCCGTCAGGAGGCAAGCTTCATGCGTTTCAAGCGCTGGCACAAGTGGTATCCCAAGCTGGCGGCCTTCGGCGCCGCCGGAATTCTGTTCCAGACTGCCGGATGCCAGGTCAACAATCAGGAGCTGCTGGGGCAGCTTCTTACGTCGATCGCATCGGTATTCCTGACCGGCTACGTCAACGATCTGCTGGGCGTGACCACACTCACGTTCTAGTGGCCGGCGTGGCGGCGTCGATGCGGCAGCGCGCATACCCATGAACGCCACGATTCAACGTGCGAGCGTCGTCGGCGACGGGGCCATGGGTACGGTTTGCGCCAAGATCCTCGCGGAGAACGGCGTTACCGTGCGGCTCTGGAGCAACTTTCCCGAGCAGGCCGCCGACATCGCCCGCGATCGCGAGAACAAACGGTTCCTGCCCGGCCACAAGCTGGCCGATGCGATCACCATCACGGCTGATCCAGCCGAGGCATTCACCGGCGCCGAACTGGTGATCTCCGCCATCCCCTGTCAGTTCATCCGCCCGGTGTGGAAGCGGCTCGCCGCGCACTATCCGGCCGGGCTGCCGATCGTGGCGGTGTCGAAAGGGATCGAGATCAACACGAAGATGATCTCGACGCAGATTCTCGACGACGTGCTCGGCAGCCTTCGGGTTGTCGCCCTTTCCGGGCCGAGCATCGCGCCGGAGCTGGCGAACCGGCAGCCATGCACGGTGGTCGCCGCCAGCGACGATCTGGAGCTGGCTTCGATTGTGCAGCACACATTCAGCAACGCGTACTTTCGCGTATACACGAACGCGGATCTGATTGGGGTGGAGATCGCCGGCGCGACGAAGAACGTGATCGCTCTGGCGGCCGGCATCATCGACGGCATCGAGGCCGGCTGCAACGCGAAGGCGGCGCTGCTGACGCGCGGGCTGGTCGAGATCGCCCGGCTGGGCGTTGCGCTGGGCGCGAATCCGGAGACCTTCTGGGGGCTGGCCGGGGTGGGCGACCTAGTCACCACCTGCATTTCGCCGGTCGGACGTAACCGCACCGCGGGCGAGCGTATCGGGCGGGGCATGTCCGCCGAACAGGTGATCGCCTCGACGCGGTCCGTGATCGAGGGTATTCCGACGACGGGCGCGGTGCTGCAGCTTGCGGCCGGCCAGGGCGTCGAGATGCCGATAACTTCCGCGGTGGCGGACGTTCTCGCCGGTCAGACGCCGCCGCGCGACGCGATCACCGCCCTCATGACCCGCGAACTCAAGCACGAATAGACCGGCCGTCCCCTCTCGACGCCGCCTGCGGCCCGCGGAAGCGGGTGGTCTGGTCGGTTCGGTTGCGCATTCTTAACATTCAGTGTGCTGGGCGCGCTGTATGCCTGGGTTACGATGGTCGCGACGCGTGGCCAGAAAGGAACACGGACCCGTGGAAGCACTGAAGCTGAAATACCAGGAGGCCCGTCGGATCGAGTTGGACCAGATCGATCCGGCCGTCACCGAGTGGGATCAGCAGACCTATCTGGACATTATCTCGACGAACCTGACGCCCGAGCAGCGGCAGCGCGTCGTCACGCCGCCGCAGGTTTATCCGAAGCAGGAGGCGGTCATCGGGGTGCACTGGCACCCGGAATTCGTGCCGATCGATCTGATCATGGCGCGGGTCGATACCATGTTTCCCAACCGCCGGCACGAGCTCATCATTCCGACGCAGCACAACGTGCTGATGGGGCTGAGGGGCTTTGCCGGCGTGGAGATCGACTGCTACTCGGCGGGGTTCAACCGCAAGGTGCAACTGCTCGCCCATTTTACCGATGCGCGGCTCGAGCGGGCCGACGTGCTGAAGGCCATGCTGGCGCACACGTTCAAGTATCGCTCGAGCCAGTTGTTCGAGTTCATCGACTCGGTGCTCGACGAGCGGTACGAGGACCGCGTGGACCGCGCGGCGCGCAAGACCGGCGCTTCGGAGGAACTCGTGCGGTTCGTGCGCATTCACGTGGAGAAGCTCAAGAAGCTGATCGAAAGGAACGACGCGGTCACGCCGCCGGACATGTACAAGAACAAGCTGATCCGCTTCTACGTCGACGCGCTTCGCGAGCATTACGACCCGCAATTGATCGCCCACGCGCAGATTTTTCTGCAGGCGGTCAAGCAGATCGTGAAGTCGAACTTCCAGTTGAGTTACTTCTATCGCACCGAGGAGATCATCGAGGAGATTCGCTCGATCGGCGGCGGAATCGTCGTGCCGCACCCGGAGCAATTCTGGCCGATCCTGCTGGCGGACTACGACGTGGACGGTATCGAGGTGTGGAACCCGCAGTCGCGCGAGTTCACGGAGTTCCTCATCAACGTGGTGAATAACCAGAACAAGTCGCGCCGGCGGGGCGAGCGGTCGGTGCTCGTCTTCATGGGCGACGACACGCACTTCGGCGAGAAGGTGCTGGAACCGGACCGGCAGGACGAGGAGAAGGCCGGCCGGGAGCTCGGCGTTCAGCCCGCCTGGGACGACCTGCTCATCCGCAAGAGCCTGATTGTCGCCAACATCGACCGGCGGCGCCTGATCGACGAGTACGCGGCCCGGCTCGGGTAGCCGCATCCGGGAAGGGTGGAATAGTATGGCTGACAAGACCAACGAGTTTTCGTTCGAGTCGTTGCAGGATTGCGGCTCGGTGGCTTCCTTCCTGGACGCCATCAAGGAAGGGCTGGCCGGCGGCAGCCTGGTTCTCGCCGCCGACGAGAAAGAGCTGACGCTTGGACCGCAGGGCCTGCTTCGGTTCAAAATCCGTGCGAAACGCGGGTCATACCGCAGCCAGATCGTGCTCAAGATAAGCTGGCGCGAGGAGCTTCCGACCGGCTCCGGCGAGGCATCGGCACTGACAATCAAGAAGGGTCCGTCACGAGGCGGCTGATGCTCTCCTACGAAGGCATCGCGAAGAACTTCCGATTCACCGTCGTGCAGGTCACCAAGCAGCTCGAGCGAACGCTGCGGCTGCTCGATTCGCCCGATCCCCGGCTGGTCGAGGCCGTCCAGACGGGCGACGACTACATCGACACGCAGAAGAGTCTGATCGAGAACGAGTGCTTCAAGTTCATCGGCTTCGTCAAGCACCAGGACGAACGGCTGATCGACGCGGTCCGGGCCATCTCCGTCATCACGTCCAACCTCGAGCGTATCGCCGATCTGACCGTCAACGTGTCGCGGCAGGTGGGTTTTCTCGGCGATACGGCGCTGCTCAAGCGCTTCGATTACAAGGCGTACTTTGCCGCGCTGTTCGAGGGGCTCAATCTCATCTCCGACGCGATGTTCGATCGGGACTCGACGCTCGCTTTGCGCATCTGCTACGCCGAGGAGAAGGTGGACCAGCTCTACGGCGCCGACGTGCAGGTCATTCTGGGCGCGCTGCGGCCCTCGGGTGAGCCGAACCGGCTGGTCACCGTGCTCTTCATCCTGCACTATCTCGAGCGGATGGGCGACGCCCTGCTGAACATCGGCGAGGCGATTCTCTTCACAATCCTGGGGGAGAAGCTGAAGTTCCGCCAGTTTCGCGTTCTGGAGGACGCCGTTGCGGCCACGCCGGACCTGGAGCCCTCGCTGGACGACAAGAACCTGGCGTCGATCTGGGGCACGCGCTCGGGCGTTCGCGTCGGCACCATGGAGGAGCACAACGGGGATGCCGACAACGAGAAAATCCTGTTCAAGGAAGGGAATCCGGACAAGCTGAACCGCGAGCGCGAGAATCTCCAGCGGTGGGCGGCCATCGCCCCGGGCGTGGTGCCGAAAGTGGTCGAATACGAGCAGCGCGACGCGGGCGCCGCCCTGCTTGTTCAGTACCTCGACGGCGCGACCTTTCAGGACATCCTGCTCAATGCGGAAACCGACGTTGTTCGCTGCGCGCTCGCCCGCCTGAAGGAGACGCTGCGGCGCGTCTGGACGACCACCAAGCGGCCGGAGCCCGTCAACGGGCGGTATCTTCAGCAGTTGACGACGCGGCTCGACGACGTCCACCGCCTTCACCCGCACCTGGCGGCCAAGGAGCTGCGCGTCGGGAGTCTGCACGTCCCGTCGTTTGCCCAGAGGCTCGACATGGCCGCCGACGCCGACGCCGAGCTGGCCGCGCCGTTCTCCGTGTTCATCCACGGCGACTTCAACATCGACAACATCATCTACAACCGCGACGCGGACACGCTTCACTTCGTGGACGTGCACCGCTCGTGCGAGATGGATTACGTGCAGGACGCCTCGGTGTTTCTGGTTTCGATCTTCCGCCGGCCGGTTTTCGTGCCGCGCATCCGCGTCAATCTCGAGGCCGTTTCGCATGCTTTTCTGCGGTTTCTTCGCAGTTTCGCTGCCGAGGAGGGCGACGCCACGTTCGAGGCCCGGCTGGCGCTGGGGCTCATTCGCTCGTTCGCCACGTCGACGCGGTTCGAACTGAACCGGCGGTTTGCGAAGCGTATGCAAGCGCGCGCCGAATTGCTGCTCGACAGGCTGCTGGCGCACAAGGGCCGGCCGTGGGATGCCTTCCGCATGCCCGACGGAGTGCTCGTTTATTGACATTGCCAGGGGATGCTACGGGCCGACTTCGCGGAACAGGGGACGGGCGACGATGAAACAACCAACGATCGACAACTACCGGAGACCGGCGTGAGCGCATCCGCACCCGCGATAGGCATCATAGGCGTCGAAAGTCGATGGTCGTCGCGCATGCTCGCCGACGCGGTCGAGAGGCGGACGGGAACCCGGCGCATATTCGACGTCAGCCGCATCTCCGCGGACCTGGCTGCCGGCCGCGTCTTCTGCAACGGCACGGACCTGGCGCAGATGAACGCTCTCATCGTCAAGAAGCTGGGCGACAGTTACAACCGCGACCTGCTCGATCGCCTGGAGGTGCTTCACCTGCTGCACGAGCGCGGCGTTCCGGTGTTCTCGAAACCCGCGTCGATGATGCGGCTGCTGGATCGGCTGAGCTGCACGGTGACGCTCCGGCTGGGTGACGTGCCCATGCCGGAAACGGTAGTGACGGAGGAGATCGACGTGGCCGCCGACGCGGTGAATCGCTTCGGCAAGGCGATCCTCAAGCCGCTGTTCACGTCGAAGGCCCGGGGAATGGAAGTGGTGGACGCCGCCCGCGACGATCTCGCCGCCCGGATCGAGGCATTTCACGCGGCGGGCAACACGGTTCTCTATGTTCAGCGGATGGTCGAGCTGCCGGGGGCGGACCTCGGCCTTGCGTTTCTGGGCGGGGAATACCTTGCCTGTTACGCGCGGGTCGCCGGCGGCGCGTCGTGGAAAACAAGCACGAGCGCCGGCGGCAAGTATCAGCCGTACGAGCCGTCGCCGCAGGTCATCGACCTGGCCCATCGGGCGCAGGCGCTTTTTGACCTCGATTTCACGTGCGTCGATGTAGGCGAGACGCCGGAGGGGCCGGTGGTGTTCGAAGTTTCGGCGTTCGGCGGGTTTCGGGGTCTCTGGGAGGCGAATGGCATCAATGCAGCCGAGCACTACGTCGACTACGTCCTCGGCAGGATCGGGCATGGTGGATAGCGCGACATCGTTGCACGTGCTGGCCGATCCGTTGGTTGCCCGGCCGATCGCGCGATCGCTGCACCTGCGCTGCGCCGGGCTGGCAATCGCAGTGAGCTCCGATTCGCACGCCGTCATGGATGCGCTCGAGCATTATTATCGAGAGTTTACCGACAGCCAGCCGCCGGAGCCGCAAGTTCGCGTGGTGGTGCTGGAGGCGCCGGCGCCGGACATGGATTTGCCGTTCGCCGCGTATCCGCCCGGTCCGGGCAAGACGGTTATCAAGGACGAGTACGTCGATTTCCCCGACGGCCGGGTGCTTCGTAAACGGCTCACCGGCGTGCATTTCCTGTTCGGCCCGGACGTGAACGTGGCCATCGGCCCCTGCATGGACAACCTCAATCAGGTCATCAACTTCATCAACAATCGCTACACGCAATGGCATCTCGACCGCGGCTGGCTGCTGTGTCACTGCGCGGCGGTGGCGCGCGGTGACCGCGGGATCGCGATCGCGGGGCTGCCCGGCCGGGGCAAGTCCACGCTGGCGCTCGAGCTGCTCGAGCGGGGCGTCAATTTCGTGAGCAACGACCGGCTGATGATTCGCCGCGAGGGCGGCGAGCTGTCCATGCTCGGCGTCCCCAAGTTCCCCCGCGTCAATCCGGGCACGATCCTGAGCAGCGACCGCCTGGCAAGGCTGCTGTCGCCCGAGGAGCGCCGGCGTTTCGAAGGCCTGTCGCGGCATCGGTTGTGGCATACGGAACACAAGTTCGACGTGGACATTGCCGAGTTCTTCGGGCCGGATCGGATGCAGTTGGTCGCCCCGCTCGCCGCCATCGTCGTGCTCAGTTGGACGCCGGGTGATCGCGCGTCCGATGCGTCGGGCGCCGACCCTCGGGAGGCCGATCTGCGCCGCCGGCCCGATCTTCTGACCGCGTTGATCAAATCGCCGGGCGTTCACTACTACGCGCCCCCTTCGGCGCCGCCGGACCTTTCGAACAGCGTCTACGTTGATTGCATCGGCGACTGTCCGGTTGTCGAGATGGCCGGCCGGCCTGACTTTCATGCCGCTACGTCTGTCTGCCTTTCGCTGCTCGATGCCTGACGCAATCACTTCCCACGCGCCAGGCGGCGCAGCTTGCGCAGGTTCAGGGTGTCGAACTCGACACCGCGGTCGTCGGTCCCCTTCGGCGTCTCCAGGATCTTCGGGATTGAAGCGAGGCGCGCGTCGGTGACGACGTGGCGGAAGCCGGCCAGGCCGATCTTGCCCTTGCCGATGTGCTCGTGGCGATCCACCCGGCTGCCGCAGGGCGTCTTCGAGTCGTTCATGTGAATGCATTTGATGTTGCGGAGCGTGACTTGGCGGCGCAGGAGATCGATCGTCTGCGCGTATTCGTCCGGCTTGCGAATGTCATATCCCGCGGCGAACAGGTGGCAGGTGTCCAGGCAGACGCCGAGGCGATCCGGGTCGCGCGCGTCGCCCAGGATGCGGCCCAAATGCGCGATGTCGCAGCCGACGGAGCTTCCCTGGCCGGCGGTCGTCTCGAGCAGTATCTGCACGCGGACGCCGGCCGTGGCGCCGTGCACTTCGTCGAGGGCGCGGGCGATCCGGGCGATGCCCGCGTCGATCCCCTCGCCCATGTGCGCGCCGGGATGCATGACCAGCCCGCGGATGCCCAGCGCTTCGCAACGTTCGATCTCGTCGGTGATCGCCCGCTTACTCCGCTCCCACATCGCTCTCGCCGGCGACGCCAGGTTGATCAGGTATCCCGCGTGGGCGATGACCGGCCGGATGCCGGCCGTGCGCCGGGCGGAGCGGTAGGCGCGAATCGCCTCCTCCGTCAGGGGCGCGGCGAACCACTGCTTCTGGTTCTTGACGAATATCTGCAGGCAATCGCAGCGCAGGTTCGCGCCGCGCGGGAAGGCTTCGTGCAGCCCGCCCGCGGTGGACATGTGCGCGCCGAAGCGCTGTCTGGCCAGCCGGTCGACCTTCACCGCCGCTTATTCTCCGATGATCTTGACGAGGACGCGTTTGCGGCGGCGACCGTCGAACTCGCCGTAGAATATCTGCTCCCAGGGGCCGAAATCGAGCGTACCGTCAGTGACAGCAACTGTCACTTCCCGGCCCATGACCTGCCGCTTGAGGTGGGCGTCGGCGTTGTCCTCGCCGGTGTTATTGTGGCGGTACTGGCTGATCGGTTCGTGCGGGGCAAGACCCTCGAGCCACTTTTCGTAGTCGGCGTGGAGGCCCTTTTCGTCGTCGTTGATGAAGACGCTCGCGGTGATGTGCATCGCGTTCACCAGGCACAAGCCTTCGCGGATGCCACTGGCGGCCAGGGCCTCCTCGACGTCCGGCGTGATGTTGATGAACGCTCGGCGCGAGGGTACTTCGAACCACAGCTCCTTGCGGAATGACTTCATGAGCGGTCTCCCGTGTTGCGGATCAGGCCGCGGCCCGGTCGTCGTTGCGGTATCTTAGTTGCCGGCGTGCGGTGTGCCCAAAGGTGCCCGGATACGAGTCGCTAGAGGCCGCGCAGCAGGAGCGACAGTTGCAGCCCCAGGGCGTTGGCAATCCGCGCCAACGCCCACAGCGACGCGGCGTTCTTGCCGAGCTCGACCTGGGAAAGCTGCGAGGTCGTCAGGTCGGATCGATCCGAGACCTGCCGAAGTGTCAGGTTCTGGCGAAGGCGCTCAGCCCGGATGCGCTGGCCGATCAGCCGGTTCAGGTCGGCTTCTGCGCGATAGATCAGGCCCAGCTTGTGACAGGCGCGCTCGACAGAGGCGAGAAGCTGGTCGCGGTCGAAGGGCTTGGCGATGTAGTCGCAGGTGCCGGAGCGCATGCTCGCCGTGGCGGTTTCGAGCGTCGGGTAGGCGGTAACGACGATGCAGCAGACCCGATCGTCGATGGCCTTGAGGCGCTGGACGACCTGGATGCCGTCCATCCCCGGCATGCGCAGATCGATCACCGCGATCTGCACCGACTCGGCCTCGGCGGCTTCAATCGCGTCGGCGGGCTCGGTGAAGACGATCGGCTTGTAGCCGGCCTCGGCCAGGATTCCCCCGACCATTTCGCTGATCGCGGGATCGTCGTCGAGGACGAGGACTTTGATGTGATGGCGGACGCTCATCGACCCTGCGCTCCATTTGGCTTTTCGGACCCCGGCGGGGCGTTATCTTCGGTCGGCAGCTTCAATATTCAACTACTGATGTAACCGCTTAAATTGTAGATGTAATTCCGCGATTGTCCATGTACACGGATCAGCGGGCTCTTGCGCCTCATGACGGGCGGCTGATCGCAAGGCGCGGCCGGCGGGCCTCCGATATACCTCAGGTCATGACGACTGACGCCCATTCCCTGCCCGCAGTGTACGCCGCGCTGCTCAATACCGAGAATCGCGCGGCGGATACGGCATTGGCCACGGCACTGCCGGAGGTCGAGCCGGAAGTTCAGCCGCAGGTTGTGGAGATGCTGATCGAGCGGGACAACGAACGGGCGCTCGCCCAGGTCGCCGCTGCGTACGCGTCGTACGACCTGCATCTGCGCGGTCTGGTTGCGGCGCGTGGCGATCGATTTAGCGGCGGTCTTCGCCGGTGCATTACGGGTCCGAGCATCGAGGTTCGCGAATCGGCCATCGAGCTCATCCGCGACTGCGGGGATTGCCGGCTGGCCTACCTGCTGGCGGAAGCGCTGGCGCAGCCGTGCCGGCGCACGGTGCAGCGTGCCGCGGAGACGCTGCTTTCGTTGACGGAGCGAGCGATTCGGGGTTCGACGCTGCCGGTAACGACGCGGGCCGGCGTGCCGCACTGCCCTGTCGCCGTGCTGATCGGCGCGGTGCGGCAGGGGTTGCGCAACTGGCCGTTGCACTATCGGATGGAGGTGGTGCGCGCGGCGGCTCTGCTGAGCGCGTACGTCGAGGACGCGATTCTTGAGGCGGTGGCCGATCCGCGCCGGAAGGTCGCCCGATCGTTCGACAACCTGATTCGATCGTCGCAGGACCCGTTGATGTCGGCGCTTGTGCTTGCTTCGTTGCGTGCGCGGGAGCTTCGAGAGGCGGCCTGCAGGAATCTTGGCCGGCCGCACGATCCGGCGGTGGTTAACGCGTATATCGACGCGGCGTGGATGCTGGCGGACAACCGCATTCGTGTGGCTTGCGCCCGCGTCCGGTCGCTTGGCGCGCTCGAGCATGCCGTGCCGGCTTCGGAACATGCGCCGAGGCGGGCGCGCGGCCTGGTCAGGCTGCTGACTTTCTGCAAGCTGGGGCACGCGCGTCGGGCGGATTTGCTGCGCTCCATCATTCAGAGCGGCTCGCCCGCGGCGTCACGTGCGGCGATCTGGTCGCTCGTCGAGAATCCATTCGAAGGCAGCGGCGAACTGCTGCAATCCGTCGCGGCGCGACAGGACGGGCCGCTCGCCCGGGTCGCCCGATTGGAGCTGATCCGCCGTGCGGGAGGGCGATTCGCGACGGCGGACATGCCGCCGGCGGTGGCCTGCGACGCGGCGACCGCATCGCCGGTGGGCGCCGGCGGTTCGCGCCAGGCGTTCGAGATGTACTGGCGCGAATTTGATTCGCTGGCCATCGCGGATCGCGTGGCCATCGGGCATGCCATCGTCGAGTCGACGCCTTCGTTTACCGTCATGCTTGAACGGCAGTTCGCCGCCCCGGCGGCGCCCGATCGTCTGCGGGCCGTTCGCGTTGTGCGCGAGCTCGAGCTGGTGCGGCAGTTCGAGGATCAGGTCTACGCGGCGGCGCGCGACGCCGACCACGTCGTGCGCAGCATGGCGGTCAGCCTGCTCGGCGAACTGGATACGCCCGTCGCCCGCCGGATTCTGCGGGAAGCGCTGAGCGATTCGGACGATCGCGTGCAAGCCAACGCCGTCGAGGTGCTGGCCCGGCTGGATGTCGAAGACAAGCGCGAGCAGCTTGCCGCGAAGCTGCGCGCGTCGAACAGCAGAGTCCGCGGTAATGCAGTGAAGGCGCTATTGGACATGCGCGTGCGCGACGGCGCCGTACGACTGGTCGAGATGCTGGTCAGCGAGCGCGGCGCGGACCGACTGACCGCGCTCTGGGTCGTCGAGCGGCTCAACATGGCGGGCCTCGCGGAGCGCATCGCGACGATGGCCGAGTCCGACCCTGATCCGCGCGTGCGGCGACGCGCTCGCCGCCTGCTGGAGCAGATCGGCATCAGCACGACAGCGGCGGTATCCGGGCGCCTGATGGAGACGGCACAATCATGATCCTGGGACAAACGCAGACTACGGCGCTCGACCGGCTGAACGGCATCCACAGGCACTTTGCAGAGGGCGGCTCCGCCGGCGGAATACTCTGGGTGGTGGCGCTGATCGTCGCCATAGTGATCGTCGCGGCGCTCGTCGCGAAGTTCGCGGCGCATCTTCGGCAGCGGCGGAGCGAGAATCCCCGAGTTCTGTTCCTCGATCTTCTTGAAGAAGTGCCGCTGAGCGTCGCTCAGCGCGAGCTTCTGCGGAAGATCGCCGCCTTCGATCGCCTCCCCAATCCGGCGGTGATTCTGCTGAGCCGGCCGGCGTTCGTGCGATCGGCCGAGCGCTGGCTCTCCCGTCGCACGAATATACAGTTGGAGGAGGAGATCAAGGAGCTGCAGCGAGTCCTCTTCGACAACCCGCACGCCGACCTGTCGCGCCGATCGGACGGTGTTGCGGCACACAGCTCCTAGTGGCATTCGCAATTAGCAGATCGCGGCGGGTTTCAGGCCGCCAGGCTGCACAGAATCTTGCAGCCTTCGATCAGCTTGTCGTCCGGGACGGCGTAGCTGATGCGGAAGTGCGTGTCGTGCCGACTGAACGCGCTGCCCGGGACGGTGAGCACGTTCTTCTTGATCGCGGCCTCGACGAACGCCGTCGCGTTCGGGTAGCCGTCCGGGGCTTTGCAATAGAAGTAGAAGCCGCCGGCGGGCCAGGGGAACTCGAACTTCTCGCCCAGGATCTTCGCGGCCAGGTCGCGCTTCTTTCGATAGGTCGCCACGACTGCGGACATGTCCGTGCCCAGCGCCTCCACGCACGCCTTCTGGAACGGATGCGGCGCGCACACGAACGTGTACTGCTGGAGCTTGGCCATCTCGCCGATGATCTCCGCCGGGCCGGCCGCGTAGGCCATGCGCCAGCCGGTCATGCCGTAGCTTTTGCCGAAGCCGCGCAAGAGCAGCGTGCGCTCCGGCGCGTAGCTCGCCGGGCTGGCGGCCGGGCCGTCGAAGCTGAGAATCTGATAGATCTCGTCGCTGACGATCAGCAGGTCGTGCCGGCGGGCAACCTCGCAGACGGCCTGGATCTGCTCGGCGCTGTAAACGACGCCGGTCGGATTGCTCGGCGAGTTCATTTGGATGAGTTTCGTGTTGCTGGTGATGGCGGCTTCAAGCCGCTCGGTCGAATAGACGAAGTCCGGCGCGGTGTCGACGGGCACGGATTTGCCGCCGGCGAGACCGGTCAGGTGGGGGTAGGAGACAAAGTACGGCTCGGGCATGATGACCTCGTCGCCCGGATTGAGGCACACCAGGTTGGCAAGTGTCAGGCCGCCCGACACGCCGCAGGTGACGACGACGGCGGGGTCCCAGTCGGGAAACTCGGCGGCGAGCACGCGCTTGATCGCGTCGCGCAGATCGGCAGTTCCGTGCGTGACGGAATAGCCGTTGAAATCGGCGTTGATGGCATCGGCGGCGGCGCGCTTGACGTTGTCCGGCACGGGGAAGTCCGGCTGGCCGATCGAGAAATCGATCGGGTTCTTCATGGTCGCGGCGAGATCGAAGATCCGCCGGATGCCCGATTTCGAAATGGCCGCGAGCCTGTCGGAAACGAACCGCTTTGCATCCATGAAGGGGCCTCCGCATCAAGTGGAGCAGGGCGCGTGATGAAACGTGGATCTTGGCAATCCACGCATGAGATTATAGCGACTCGCACCGCCCGTCCGGTGGGCGGCGGCGCGGAGAATGCCTCCGCTTGCGCGCAGCAAAAACGCCGCGAAGAGCGGTCCGCGGCGTGAACGATCAGGGAGTGCACCGCAGGTTCGGCGGCTATTTCGCGGGGGCTGCTTCCGGTGTTTCCGGTCCCTTTTTCAGCTTCTTGTCCTTGCTGCCGACGTGGGCCTTGCGGTGCGCAACCTTTGGCAGGCCCACGGGCGACGCGCCTTCTTCCCAGCGATCGCGATCCTTGAGAAGTTCAATCCGCTCGTGGCGTTTGAGCACGTTGCGGTGCCGCGTAAGACTCGCGGCCGTCTTGAGCGATTTGTCCAGTGACATCGAAGAACCAACCTCCTTGCGACCCGCGCGCTCCCGGCGGATCACCAGGAGTCCGATCGTAGCGTCGCGAAGTAACCTTCCAGTTCATAGCGCCCGCCGGACTTGAAATACTCCTGGCCGAGCGCTCGGATCCTCTCGATAAAGCGATCGGCCAGAACGTGCTGCGTGTTGTCCGACCGATCGAAGCCTTTCGTGGCGATGAGGCGGAACCCCTTGTCCGCCGCACCCATGATCTTCGCTTCGATGCCGTGCCGGGCCAGGTATTCCCGGGCTTTTTCGGCATCCTCGCGAGCGTTCCCCCGAAACACCTGGACCACGACGTACGTGTACCCCTTGATCCAGACGGGGGCGGCGGCAGTCGGTGTTTTCTCAACCGTCTGTTTCGCCGCAACCGGCCGCTTGGCGGTCAGGACCGCCGGGCCGGTTCGCACGGGCGATTCGCCGACGCCGTCGAACAGGCCGCGAACGGGTTCGCTCCTGCGGGCCTGCTCGATCTGATCGCGAGCGGCCCGCTGTACGCTCAAGCGACCTTCCTTGTGCCCATCGGCCAAGCCCGATTGCCGGCCGAGCCACTGCCCCGCGGCGAACGCGACAGTCATGGCCAGCAAGAGGACAAAGGCCGCGACGCCGGCGGCCCGGCTGTTCAAAGCCAGGCGGATATAGCCTTCGTCGATGGCCACCAAGGGAGGCGGTCCCGGGTCGTCGCGAGATGAAACCGGCTCGGGTTCCTTCTCGCGCCCGTCACCGCCGATCGACCTGGCCAGCGATACCAGCGTTGTCTTGAACGCCGAAGCTGACTCGGTGACGGCGGATTTTCGCGTGGCCTCCTCCCTTTCTCCGATGGGGCGAGGGCCAGCCAGATCGCCTTTGTTGATGACCTCAAAAAGGGCGGGTCCGTTCTTGGATTTCGGCATTGGTCGGCCTCCATGCACAACCAGTGGGACTTTGCCCGCCGTGCCCGGACACAAGTTACCGAAAATCGCGCAGAAGGCAAGGGGAAACTCACTGGGCCTCCGCGGGCCCGCAATAGGCGGCCACGTGATCGTAAACCGTTGCCAGGAAACCAATAAAGGGGAATCCCGTCTTCGGGAACGGCGGTGAGCCGAGGCACTCCAGCACGCTGCGAACCTCCGGTCGCGGCGCGCGGGCGGCGATTTCCAGGTCCGGGTGTACCGTCCAGAACAGCCGGGGCACCCGGGGCAGATCGGGCGGCGGCTGGAGGCCGGGGTCGCGCGTCGGGCCGTTCGGCTTGTCAGGCTGCTGGTTCACGCTGCGTTACTCCTCCCCGATCGCTTCCCGTGAGAGCTCGACATAGCGGCGCAGCTCCTCGGTCGACAGGCCGGTGAGCCACTCGTCGCCGCGGCCGACGATGTTGTCGGCCAGGGCCACCTTCTCCGCCAGCATCCGGTCGATGCGGTCTTCGATGGTACCGATGCACACGAACTTGTGAACCTGCACGCGGCGGGTCTGGCCGACGCGATGGGCGCGGTCGGTGGCCTGGTCCTCGACCGCGGGATTCCACCAGCGATCGAAATGGAACACGTGATTGGCGGCGGTGAGGTTCAGGCCGAGCCCGCCCGCCTTGAGCGAGAGCAGGAAAATCCGCAGGCCGCCGTTGGGGTCCTGGAAGCGGTTAATCATCGCGGCACGCTGCTTGGCGGGTGTGCCGCCGTGAAGGAACGGCACCTCGACGCGCAAGCGCTGCGTGAGCAGCGTGACGAGCAGGGCGCCCATTTCGCGGAACTGCGTGAAGACGAGCGCGGAGTCGCCTTCGGCGAGGACCTCTTCGAGCATCTCGACGAGTCGCTCGCACTTGCCGCTGCGGTTGTCCAGCCGGCCGTTGTCGCGAAGGAAGTTCGACGGGTGATTGCAGATCTGCTTGAGGCGCGTGAGTGCCGCTAATATGACACCATGCCGGCGGATACCGCTGGCCGAGTCCGCCTCGCCGAGCATTTCGGCGACGATCTGCTCGTATAGCGCCGCCTGCTCGGTGGTGAGATTGCACAACACGCGCATCTCCATTTTCGCGGGCAGGTCGCACTCCACGTCCGGATCGGACTTCAGCCGGCGCAGCAGGAACGGCCGGATCATCTGCTTCAACTGGTCGGCGCGCTGCCGGTCGCCAAGCCGCTCGATGGGCACGGCAAACCGTTTGCGAAAGCCGGCGGCGGAGCCGAGCAGGCCGGCATTGAGCGTGTCCATGATGGACCACAACTCCGTCAGGTGGTTCTCGAGCGGCGTGCCGGTGAGGGCGACCCGTCTCGACGCGGGCAGCGATCGGATGGCGATCGTCTGCGCCGCGGCCGGATTCTTGATCTTCTGCGCCTCGTCGAGAACGATGCGGTGCCAGTGCACGCGGCGCAGCGTTTCGAGGTCGCGATGGCCGAGCGCGTACGTCGTAATGATCGCGTCGGTTTTTTTCGCGGCGTCCACGAAGGCGTCGCCCGTGAAGCGGTCGCTGCCGTGGTGAACGAGCGTGCGGAGGTTGGGGGCGAACCGTTCGATCTCGCGGTGCCAGTTCCCGACGACCGACATGGGCGCGAAGATTAGCGTGGGGCCGGGCGGCTCGTCGCCGCGACGCTCGTGCAGGAGCAGGGCGATCAGTTGGATCGTCTTGCCGAGGCCCATGTCGTCGGCCAGGCAGGCGCCGATGCCGAGGGCGTCCATGAAGGCCAGCCAGTCCAGGCCGCGAAGCTGGTAGGGGCGCATCTGCCCGCTGAACCGGGGCGGTTGTCCGAGGCGGGCGATTCGCCGTTCGGGCGCGAGCCGAAGCAGATGCTCGAGCCAGGCCGTTCCGCTCATGCCGATGACGGGCAGTCCGGCGTGAGCCTCCTCGGCGCCGCTGCCGAGGCGGACGGCGTGCAGGAGCGTAGTGCGGCCGGCGCGGTGGCGCTGGAGATACTCGGAGGCGCGGCGGGCGAGATCGGCGTCGAAGGACATCCAGCGACCGCCCAGGCGGACCAGCGGCGCGCTGCGGGCGCGCAGTTGCTCGAAGTCGTCAAGTGTCATGTCAGTGTCACCGACGGCGACGCGCCATTCGAAATCGACGATGCTCGAGAGGCCCAGCCGGGCCGGCGCGCCGACCTGGCCTGCACCGTCGGAACTGCCGGCCGGACGGATAATCAGGCGCAGGCCCAGTTGCCGCTGCGGGTGGCGGGCCCACTCCGGCAGGCGCACGCCGAATCCGCGCGCCTCCAGCAGTGGGGCGTAATCGCGGATGAAGGCGTGAGCTTCGAGCGTGGAAAGCTCGATCTGCGCGGGCGGCTTGTCGGTGCCTCCGCCGTCGAGCAGCGGAAGCACTTCCGCGGCGCGGGCGTACGCGGCCATGATGTGCTCCCGCCCGCCCGCGGGACTCCGTCGTAGAATGACCGGCGAGCGATGCTCGGTCTCCCAGACCTTGTCGATGTTGTGCTCCTCGGCCGCGGCATCCTGACTCTGAAGGTAGAGTCGCAGGCACCACGGGCCCGTGGCGTCCACCAGCTCATCCACGCCTGGTTCGCCCTCCGGAACTTCGTCCTCGCTCTCGTTCGCTGCTGACTCACGCCAGTGAAAGTCCTCGAGAACGATCTCCGGTTCAAGCAGCTCAAAGCACAGGCGGGTGGGCACTTCGCCGCCGGACTCGTCGACCTGGGCGATCCATGCGTGGACCTTCTGGGCGCTGGCGGCGTGCTCTTCCGGGGCGCCGGCGACGTAGCGGTCGTCGCCGATGAGGGCGGACAGCCAGCGGATCTCCCACGGCGCGCCTGGTCGGATCGCCCGCTCGTGGATCTGCTCGAAGAACGGATCTTCGCAGAGGCTGCGGCGAATGAGGGCGTCGGTGCTCGCCTGGATGAAGTCCTCGACGACGGCGGCGGGCTCGGGGCATTCGCCGTCGGGGCCGATGACGGCACGCACGGAGGGTGGCATGTCCTCGGCGTATCGCTGGAGGGTGTCGAGTTCCGCGGCGTCCTGGACGACGATTCGCCAGCCGGCCGTGCAGGCACCGTCGCCGCGTCGCGCGACGGTCGGCGCAAACTGCTGCCGGCCGAGCAGCGCGAGCACGTGTTCGGCCACGCGTCGAAAAAAGCGAAGCGAGTCATCGCACTCGGCCGGGCAGGGTTCGGGCAGCGAGCTGAGCAGATCAATGGCCTCGGCCGGGCCGAACGCCAGCGTCGGCACCCGGGCGGCTGCGAGGTCGGCGGCCTGGCTCGCGCTGTGAGCGTCAAGCTCGCCGGTGGCAAGCGGGGAGCGCAGCGGCGTGCCGTGGTCGGCGGGAAGCCAGAGATTGATGGTCGACTCGCCGGCGATCGAGGCGAGGAGGCCGTCCGGCGTGAGATCGCCGAGCAGGGCGTGCAGACTTTGAACCGAGAGGGCGAACGGGTGATCGACGATGCCTTCCCGCCCGGCGTCGGTCTGTTGCGGACCGGCCGCCCTCAGTTCGTCCGGCGGCGCGCCGGGCTCCGGCTGCTCAACGGGTGAACTCTCGCCCCAGACGTGCAACGCGTTGTCGAGCCATGCTGCGTGTAGAACTGCCATTGCTCTCCGGCCTGTCGAGCGTCGGGTTCGCCGCGTCGCGTCGGCCGAATCGTGTAGCCTCCGGTGTGGGGATGGCCGATCCTCCGGCGCGGGCCAAACGGGCCATTATGGCGCGCATTCGTTCCGGCGCGAAGCCGGCAGGGAGATGAATGGCTTGTACGCGCGGCGGCCGTTACGCGTCCGGAGCAGACGGCCTGGGGTCGTGCTTGCCGCACGTGGCGGCCTGCGGTTCAATACCTCGCGTTCACGGCGGGCACGCGCCGGCGCATGGCGCGGTTGCGGTGAACGAAAACACTTCAGGAGGGCTACGCCATGCTGCCGCAGGTAATCATGCACAATCTGGTCAGTATTGACGGCCGGATCAGCGGGTTTCAGCCGAATCTGGGCCTGCATTACGGCATCGCCGGGCGGCTCGGGTGCGACGCTCACCTGGCCGGCAGCAATACCATCCTCGCGCTCCCTGGCGAAAGCACCGAGGTGACGGCGGACGACCACGGCCCGGGCGAGGCTCGCGAGCCGGACCAGCAGTACGATGCCGCAGAGCAATCGACCGGCGACAGCGCAACCGGCGGATTGCTCGTCATTCCGGACAGCCGGGGCCGGGTGCGCACATGGCGCTCGCTTCTGCGGCAGGGCTTCTGGAACCGAGGCATCGCCCTGTGTTCGCGATCCACACCGAGCGAGCATTTCGATCGGCTGCGCGCCGCCCGCGTCGAGACGATTGTGGCCGGCGACGAGAAAGTCGACGTGCGACGAGCGCTGGAGGAGCTGCACGCGCGGTTCAACGTGCACAAGGTGCTGCTCGATACGGGGCCGATCCTGGCCGGCGTGATGCTGGCGGCCGGCCTGGTGACCGAAATCAGCCTGGTGATCAGCCCGCACTTGGTCGGCGGCGCGGCGGAGAACATGTTTTCGAAGCTGGTCCTTCCAGGCGGCGGGGCCACGAGCGCGAAGCTTGTGAACGCCGAACAGGTCGCCGATGGCTACGCCTGGCTGCGGTATCGTCTCGGCGTTGGCGAGGGGCGATGAGCGAGCCGCCACTCAAGGGACACCGAACCGAGGCGACAGCATCATCTCGACTGTGATCATCGCCACTCCTGTGCGGCATGCGACAGTCGCGTTCAGTAGCGCCACCCATGCGTGGCGCTCCGATCACTGTTCGCCATGCCGAACCGGGAGAATAAAGCGCCCGCCGGGGCGAGTTTCATCGTGATAATGCCGGCGAAGCACCGAGACCGATCGGGCAGGACTGAATCAGTCCGTCGAATACGTCGCCGTGCGGCGAGTCGGAAAAGTTCTGCTCAAGAGCGGTGGCGCACGGGGACGAGATGAGCGCGTGCGCGTTTGTGCAGGTCGAACGGCCATACCCCGCGTAACTCCGCGGTAATAGACGGGCGCGCACACTTGGTATTTCGCCCCAAGCACGCGCCGTATCAACACAGTGACGATGGACGTCAGCGCTGGTTTGACCGTCGTGTGTCCAAGGTGTTTGCAAAGTGCGGCGCCGACGAAAAGACTTCGAACCATGACAATTGAAGACCCCGCCGTTGATCGTTTACCATGCACAATGGAGGAGGCGTTCGCATAAATGCCTGCGATCGGCGCGGCGCGCCGCATTGATCGCAGCGACCTGTGCAAACCTCTCGCGCAACCTGGCCGTCGTGCTGCGCGAGGCGCACGGCGTCCGGGGAATCGCAACGGGCATGTTGTAGACCTGTCCGAGGCGATCCAACATTACAACCACGGAGGAAAGATGATGCAGCGCATCTGCAAGTGCCTTGTTTTGTGTGCTTTTGCCACGTGTGCAATGGCCGCCGCTCCCGCACAAGACCGCATCGCCGCCGACGCTCTGGCCCAGCTTCAGGCGGAAGTGCCCTACGTCGGCATCGCGCGCACGGGTGACCGGATCACGCGGCTCTACGGAACGCCGCTTGCCTTCGGCAACGATGCGATCAGTGCCGCGGACAACTTCCGGCTGGCGCGTGCCGAAGTGTTCGGCGTCGCTCCGGAGCATCTCGTTGCGAAGGGCGTTGCGGAAGGTGTCCCCTCATCGATCCCGTTGATGTACGACCCGGAGACCGGCACGTACAAATTCACGCTCGTCCGCTATGCCCAAGAGGTCGATGGCCTGCCCGTGTTCCGCGCCGACCTGCGCGTCCTCGTGCGGAACGAGCCGGGCAGTCCCGTCGTGCTCGCCACCGCGAACCTGCGCGACCTCCACGGTTTCCAGCCGGGCGTCGTGCCCGCCGTGCCGCTGCGCAGCGCGGTGCAGGCGATGATTCCCGGCCTGACAAGATCCACCGAGCCGCAGACGGTCATCTGGGCCGGGGAGGGCGAGACGAAGGCGGAACCGCGACTCGCGATCACGTTCATCGGCGAGAACGACGCCACGGATCAGACGCACTGGAAGGACCTGTTCGTCGTTGACCCGAACACCGGCGAGATTGTCTACCGCGAAAGCCGGATCATCTTCACCGATGTCTCCGGTTCGGTGAGCGCGATGGCCACGGACGGACCGAAGTCGGCCGAGTGCGGACCGGAGACGATGCAGCCGATGCCGTACGCGACGGCCGGCATTCAGGGCGGCAACTCCACGTATACCGACCCCTTCGGCGACTTCGTCATCTCCAATTCCGGAACGTCGCAGGTCACCGTGCAGTCGCCGATGACCGGTCACTACTTCTACATCGACGACGTGGCCACGTCCGAAGAGACGCTGTCGTCGAGCGTCGTGCCGCCCGGCCCGGTGGACTTCGTCCACAACTCGGCCAACACCAACGAGTACATCCGCGCCCAGGCCAACGGCTACATCGGCGCGAACATCGTTCGCGACTTCGTCTTGCGGTACAACCCCTCCTACCCCGTCATCTCCACCGATACGGACTTTCCCGTTGTCGTCAACCGCAACGATTTCTACTGCCCGGGAAATGCGTGGTATGACGGCTATGCGCTGAATCTGTGCCGGGCCGGAGGCGGCTATCCCAACACCTCGTTCTCGAGCGTGATCTATCACGAGTATGGGCACCACGTCGTCGACTCCGGAGGCAGCGGCCAGGACCAGTACGGCGAAGGCATGGGCGACTGCCTGTCCGTGCTGGTTCTCGACGACCCGGTCCTCGGTTACGGCTTCCTCGGCAACTGCAACACCGGCCTGCGCTACGCCGACAACACGCTGCAATATCCCTGCTCCGGCGAGGTGCATGATTGCGCCGAACTGCTCTCCGGCTGCGTGTGGGACACGCGGAACGAACTGGCCGCCAGCTATCCCGACACCTATATCGACATCCTGGGGAGCCTGACGATTAACTCCGTGCTGCTCCATTCGGGCGGCCTCATCACCCCGCAGATCGCCATCGATTTCCTCACGCTCGACGACACCGACGGCGACATCTACAACGGCACGCCGCACGCCCGCGAGATATGCACGGGCTTTGCCGCGCATAACATGGACTGCCCCCCCGAAGTGCCGCTGGAGTCGATGGCCTTCGAATACCCCGAAGGCCTGCCTGACATCGTTCCTCCCGCCGAGGCGACCACCATCCGCGTCGACGTCGTCGGCATCGGTGCGACGCCCGTGCCGGACAGCGGGCAGATTCATTACCGCGTGGACGGCGGCGCGTGGTCGGTCAACGACATGACGCAGATCGCCGCCAACCAGTACGAAGGTGATCTGCCGCCCGCGAACTGCGGCAGCGTGGTCGAATGGTATGTCAGCGCCGACGGCTCCGGTGGTCAAACGTACAACGACCCGGCCATCGCTCCCGCCGCGACGTACTCCGCTGACGTAGCGACCGGCACCACCACTTATTTCGACGACGACTTCGAAACGAACAAGGGCTGGACGGTCACCGCCGGTGCCACCACCGGTAACTGGGAACGCGCCGACCCGCAGCAGGTCAACAACGGTGGCGCCATCACCCAGCCGGAGGATGATCACACGGCCACGGGAACGCTGTGCTACGTTACCGGGGCCAGCGCGGGCAGCAGCGCCGGCGCTTATGACGTGGATGGCGGGCCCACCATGCTCACGTCCCCGGTGCTCGCCCTGGCCGGCACGACGCCAATAGTAAGCTACTGGCGATGGTTCTACATCGGCACGACCCTGGACGACTCGCTGGTCGTCGAAGTCTCCAATGACAACGGATCGAGCTGGGTGACCGTCGAGACGGTTTCCAACTCGACGCTGTGGACGTACGCCGAGTGGAGGCTTGCCGACTACGTCACGCCCACCGACCAGGTGCGCGTTCGCTTTACGGTGACCGACAATCCGAACAACTCGCTGCTCGAAGCGCTCATCGACGACTTCAACGTCACGTCGCTCGACTGCTTCCTGCTGCAAGGTGACGGCGACTTCGAGCCCGACGGCGACGTGGACCTGATGGACTTCGCCATGTTCCAGCAGTGCTTCGGGCAGTCGCCGATGCCGGCCGAGTGCCAGCCGGGCGATCTGAACGGCAGCGGGTCGGTGGATACGAGCGACATGGCAGACTTCGAGTCCGCATTGAACGGACCGCTGTCGAAGTAGGTAGTGCCGGCGTACAGGGGTACGGTCTCGCCGCCAGGCGAGGCCGTGGGCGCCGCCTGCAACGGTCGGAGGCGCATAATTCCACGGCCTAACCTTTCGGGCCGGACCGCGCCACCCTGCCAGTCGACGAGTGAAGCCGGTTGGTCGAATCGTCTGCAATGACCCCCGGCATGTGAGCGGCTCCCGCAGGATTCCTTCCAATCGCCAGGAGGTCACGATGACTCTTCGCGCAAAAACCGGAATGTACGCGGCAGCAAAAGTGCTGCTGCTGATCGTGCTTTTCGCGACCGCGCCCGTTAACGCGCAGCACGTTGTGCTTGATCGTGCCGAAGCGGTGAAGATGGCTCGCGAAAAGGGCTGGATCGTCCGCGAAGTCACGCCCGAGCACGTCATCGAGCTGCAGGCCGTGGTCAACGGCATACCCAAGTATTACATCACGCATAACGCCGACGCGGCCGACTCGATCAGCACGGACGAGTGCCTGCCCGGTGGGTCGAGCGGACTCGACCTGACCGGCGGCGGCGTCACGCTTGGCATCTGGGACGGTGGCGGCGTCCGCACCACGCACCAGGAGTTCGGCGGGCGCGCCACGCAGATGGACTCCCCGAGCGCCACGCACTACCACTCGACGCACGTCGCCGGCACGATGATCGCCTCCGGGGTCGTCGCCGCGGCCAAGGGGATGTCGCCGGCCGCCTCACTCAACTGCTGGGACTGGGACAGCGACACGACGGAGATGCGCAATGCCGCCGCCGGCGGGCTGCGCGTATCCAATCATTCCTACGGATTCGCGACCGGGTGGACGTGGATCTCCTCGTACGGTGAGTGGTTCTGGTACGGCGACGTGACCGTCAGCACCACGGAGGACAACTGGTTCGGGCTCTACACCTCGTACTCCCAGGATCTCGACGATATCGCCCGCGACTATCCCTACTACCTGATCGTCAAGTCCGCGGGTAACGATCGCGCGGATACCGGACCCGGCCCGGGCGGCGGTCACTATTACTACAATCCCAGTAGCGGCTACTGGGAGTGGAGCACGGACACGCGCGACCCGGACGGCGACTATGACTGTCTGGGCACGGAGACCGTGGCCAAGAACATCATGGCCGTCGCCGCCGTCGAAGACGTCATCGGTGGGTACGCCGGCGTCGGCAGCGTGACCATGAGTTACTTTTCGAGCTGGGGGCCTACCGACGACGGCCGCATTAAGCCCGACATCTCCGCCAACGGCGTGGGACTCTACTCCTGTCTCGACGGCAGCGATACCGACTACGACACCTTGTCGGGAACGTCGATGGCTTCCCCGAACGCCAGCGGATCGCTGGGCGTTCTCATCCAACACTGGCGGGCGACGCATCCGTCCGAGGGCGACATGCGTTCGTCCACGCTCAAGGGGCTTGTCCTGCACACCGCCGACGAGGCCGGACCCGGCAACGGTCCCGACTACCAGTTCGGCTGGGGATTGATGAACACGCTCAAGGCGGCAAACCTCATCACCGCCGACGTGACTCAACCGCTGGTCATCAGCGAGCAGACGCTCAACGACTCGGACACCTTCGAGGTCGGCGTCGTCACCGACGGCAGCGCAAGCGAACTGCGCGCCACCATCTCCTGGACCGATCCGCCCGGGACCCCGCCTGGCAACCTCCTGAATCCCACGACGAAGATGCTGGTCAACGATCTCGACCTGCGACTCGTGCGCACGTCGCCGGCGACCACGTACCAGCCGTGGGTGCTCAATCCGGCCAGCCCCGGCTCGGCGGCGACCACCGGCGACAACAACACGGACAACGTCGAGCAGGTCGTGGTCTACTCGCCCGGCGCGGCCCAGTTCAGCCTGCGCGTGACGCACAAGGGGACGCTGTCCGGCGGCAGCCAGGTCTTCTCCCTGTTCATCTCCGGCGCTTCGGCCATCGGCGAAACACAGTGCCAGGGTGACGGCGACTGCGACGACGGCGTATTCTGCAATGGCTCCGAGACGTGCGATGCCAACCACACCTGCCAGAGCGGCGCCGATCCGTGTCCGGGCCAACTCTGTCGCGAGAGCGACGACACGTGTGTTGATTGCCTTGACGACAGCGACTGCGCCGACGGAGTGTTCTGCAACGGCGCGGAAGTCTGCAATGCGGCCGGCACGTGCGATGCCGGCAGCGATCCCTGCCCGGGACAGACCTGCGATGAAGCGAACGACCGCTGCGTCGAGTGTTTCCAGGACGCCGACTGCGACGACGGCAACCCCTGCAACGGAGCGGAATACTGCGACGCGAACGGCATCTGCCAGGCGGGAAGCTGCGACGGTCTCGTCAGTCTCGTCGACGAGCAGTTCGAATCCGGCGCCGGCGGATTCGCCT